>JBPCPI010000055.1:0-9098 GCA_050999295.1 Geodermatophilaceae bacterium
GCCGGCGCCCACCCTGTCCGGTGGCGAGGCGCAACGGGTCAAGCTCGCCAGCGAACTGCAGAAGCGCTCGACCGGCCGTACGGTCTACATCCTGGACGAGCCCACGACCGGCCTGCACTTCGAGGACGTCCGAAAGCTGCTCGGAGTCATCAACGGCCTGGTGGACAAGGGCAACTCGGTGATCGTGATCGAGCACAACCTGGACGTCATCAAGTCCGCGGACTGGCTGATCGACATGGGCCCCGAGGGTGGTGGCGGCGGCGGAAAGGTTGTGGTCGAGGGGACCCCCGAAGAGGTGGCCACGCATCCGCGCAGCCACACCGGGCGGTTCCTCCAGCCCATCCTGGAAGCCGGGCGTGCCGGCGTCCTCGCAGCGAACACGGCAGCGCGTACCCGTACGTCCAGCCACGCCGCCGCGCCGAAGAAGCGCGCGGACAAGGCGCCGGCTCCGGTCCGCCGCAAGGCCGGCTGAGCGGACTGGCTCGACGCTAGGCCCGCGACGCACGCCCCAGCATGTGTAGGAGGCCGAACCGGATCGGCTCAACCCGGGAGATTTCGAAGCCGGCGGCACGGATGGCAGCAAGCGTGTCCCGGTTCGGGTGGCAGCCCCCGCACGCGCGCGACCACAGCGGCGCGACCAGATCCTCCATACGGCCGATCCAGCGCCGATCCGACCGGACATGTTCATAGAAGCGCAGTTCCCCGCCGGGACGCAGAGCTCGATACAACTCGGCCAGCGCAGTCCCGGGATCTGGCACCGAGCAGAGCACCAACGACGCGACGGCGGCATCGAAGTGTGCCTCTTCTGCCGGCAACGCGTCCGCGTGCCCAGGCACGACCCGGATCGGTACCGACGCCCTCACGGCGGCCGTCTCGGCGTGCGCGCGCAGCACATCGTCTGGCTCCACGGCCAGGGCCTCGGTCACCGAGTCGGGGTAGTGCTTGAAGTTGAGCCCATTGCCGGCACCCAGTTCGATCACCCGGCCGGACAGGCCGGCGAGCAACCGCTGCCGGTGAGCGGCGGCACCGCCCTTCTCAGCGGACTTGCTGATCTGTAGGTACACCCGGGCGAAATGTGGGTGCTGGTACTTGTCGAGCGGCGCAGCTCCTGGCTCGACCACCGCGTGCGTCGAAAACTCAGCGATCGGGCAGCCGTGGCGAGGACCACAGCGGCGAGCTGATCGGATGGGTCAGCAGGTCACGCCGGTGCCGGGATTGGCGTTGAACGAGATGTGCACGTGGTCATAGTGGGCTGGTTCCTGCCAGATGATGTAGTTGATCCCGAGCGCTTCAGAGTTCTCCTCGGCGTACGCGGCGAGGGCGTTCCCCGTCGAGGTGTCCACCATGAAGTCCAGGGCAAGTCCGCGCGGGTGGTCTGAGGACGGGTTTCCGGGGCGGGAAGCCTTGCCGCCGACGTCCGATTCGGGTATGCCGAAGACCGCCATCAGGTGATATCCGGCCTCGGCGACATGCGGCTCGACCCCACCGAAGCCCTCTGTCGGGCACGGGTTCCCGGTGAGGGCTGCGGTCCCATTGGGGCCATCGGCTGACCCCGATGCGCTCAGGTCCGGGACCAGGGCCTCGTCCGCACCCGGCAGGCTCGGTGGGGGAACCAGCGCTGGGTCCACTTCGAGCCGCTCGCTTCGTGAGACCTCGGCGTCCGCTGCCCGTTGGGCCGCGGCCGTCGATGCCGCTGCGCCATCGAGGGAATGCCTGGCGTCGGTAGAGGCTGACAGTGATACCGGCTGACTGCCGACGAAGATGCCGGCGGCCACCACGGTCGCGGCCACAGCCGTGAGCGGGCGACGATGCACCCGCCGGGTGGGGCGGTGCCTACTCCTGGGTGACGGTTTCGTGAGCGCCGTCAGGCCGCTCAGCGTGAGTACGGGCGCACGTGTGGAGCGATGACGCGCCAAGACTTGTCCTCCGGTAGATCAGTTCTGACAGGTAGGGCCGAGCAGACTTCGGGCCCGGCGGGCCTGGCGCAAACCTCACGTGTGAACGCCCGTTATCAGATCGTTAGCTCGCCTGGAGAGTAGCTGTACATTGCTTGCGCGGCAACGGCGACCCTCCAATTCCTGCGAGTCGGATTCCAAGGGCGACGTCTGGCCAGGGGTCGCTCAGCATGATCAGCTTGCCAGATGCAGGCGGGCGCTCTGGCGGGAAGGACCGTTGTCATCACCGGTGCAAGTGATGGCATCGGCGCCGCCGCCGCGCGCCGGTTCGCCGAGGCAGGTGCGCTCGTAGTCCCCGTAGGGCGCTCACCGGAGAAGACCGCACGGTTGGCCGACGAACTCGGCGTACGGGCGAGGTAACCGACTTCGAGCGCCTGGACGAGGTACGGAGGTTGGCTGAAAGACTCCTCGAGCGCTGCGCCACGATCGACGTCCTCGTCAACAATGCAGGGGGGACCTTCGCCAAGCGCGTGACCACGGTCGACGGCAACGAGCGCACGATGCAGGCAACCACCTCGCTCCGTACCTCCTGACCAGGATGCTGGAGAAGCCCTTGCGCCACGACGGCGCACGGGTAGTGACCACGGCATCCGAAGCAGCACTGCTCGGGCGTCTCCGCCGAGATGAGCTGGCGGACAGCATCCGATCTCCGGGCGTCTACGTGGGGTTCGGTGTCTACTGCAAGTCAAAGCTGGCCAACACCCTGTTCGCCGCCGAGCTCGCCCGGCGCTGGCCCGAGGTCGCGTCCACGAGCTATCACCCCGGAGCGGTAGCCAGCCAGTTCGGCCGCCGCTCGGGCCTGGTCGGCTTTCTGTTCGCGGTCCCACAGTTTCGCGCCCTGCTCCGGACCCCAGATCAGGGCGCGGACACCATGCTGTGGCTGGCCGGGGCTCCAGCCGGTGCGGGTTGGTACTCAGGCGGCTTCTCCGACCGCAGCCCCGCTCGGACGCCGCGACAGACCGAGGATGTCCTGCTGCCCCGCGACCTGTGGGAACTCAGCGCCGACCTGGTCAGCTTGCCGCGTACGTGACGGGCTCCAGCGGTTGCAGACGGCGGCCCAACGGCCGCCACCAATCTCACGCAGGGTAATGTCGTCGGCAGATAGCCGTCACGGAGATCGACATCGGGGTGCGTCGCTCCTCGGCACCGTACCGGCAGAGACCGAACAGGGCGGGGCACGTCATGGCCATTCGACGAAGCGTCCGATCGTCGTCGTGACCGCCCTTCTGACCCGCGCACGCCGGGCAGTTCTGGCCGCCATCGCCATCGGCCTGACGGTGCTGATGTTGGTCGGTGCCCCGTACGCGTCAGCAGCGCCGGGCGACCCGCCCTCGCCCAGCGAGGCCACCGACCCGCCACCGAGCGAGCCACCGCCGAGCGAGCCACCGCCGAGCGAGCCGCCGCAGAGTGAGCCGCCACCGAGCGAGCCGCCGCCCAGTGCGCCGCCACCCAGCCAGCCGCCGCCCAGCGCGCCGCCACCCAGCCAGCCACCGCCGAGTGAGCCACCAGCCGTACCGCCCGCCTTCGACGAGCGGATCGACGCAGCAAGCCAAGGACAGGAGGCGCTGGCCGAGGAGGCGAAGCGGCTGAGCCGGCTGGTGTTCGAATCCGAAGACCACCTCGAACGGCTGGAGGTCGAGGCTGCGGCCGCGGCCGACGTCTACCGGCAGGCCGAGGCTGATCTCACCGAGGCGAACGCGCGGGCCGGTGCGGCGCGACAGGCCGCGGCTGCGGCAGAGCGCGACCTGGCGCGAGCCCAGGACGCCCTCGTGACTTTCGCTCGGGACAGCTACGTCAATGCGCCGAGCGAGCTCGCCACCCAGGTGGCGCTGCTGGACTCCCGCAGCCCGGCGGAGCTCATCGAGCGAGCCGGTCTGTTGGAACTGGTCGCCGACAGCCGTACCGAGACACTCGACCGGGTGTTGGAAGCGCAGTCCAGAAGTGCTGCTGCGCAGCGAAGGACAACCGAGGCGCTGGAGAGCATCGCCATCGCCGAGGCGCAGGCCCGCGCCGCTCTCGATCAGTCCACCGCGATGCTGGAGGAGCAACGGGCGAGCCTGCCGACGCTGTTGGCGCAGAAGGCGGAGTACGAGGCTGAGTTCTACGGCGCACTCGTCGCTTTGCTCGGGCCAGAGGGCGCTGCTGCCGCCTTCGCGCAGTACGAGCAGGACCTGGTCGACCAGTACGGTGCCGAGGCCGCGGCCCGCGCCGCGGCCTACGCCGGGAGCCCTGTCCTGTCCGGCAGCTGGGCGCTCCCGTTGGCGGGCCGATTCACGAGCTGTTTCTGCCAGCGCTGGGGCACCATGCATTGGGGCATCGACATCGCTGCTCCCCTCTACACGCCCATGTACTCCGCCGGCAATGGCGTCGTCGTGAAGGCTGGGCCGGCAACCGGATTCGGTCAGGCGGTCTACATCCAGCACGACAACGGCGATGTCACGGTCTATGGCCATATGGAGGTCATCGAGGTCGTGACCGGGCAACGGGTGGCCGCTGGGCAGGAGATCGCATTGGTCGGTTCGCAGGGCTTCTCCACCGGTCCGCACCTGCACTTCGAGTTGTACGTGGGCGGGCTGGACGGCTTCCGCGTCGATCCGGTGGTGTGGCTGGCCAACCGAGGGATCTACGTCTAGTCCGCTCCAGTCTGCTCACACCAGAGCGCGGAGAATCACGGTGACCAGGACTCCGGCGACGATGCAGACGATCTGGCTTTGGTGCAGCAACCAGAGCACGCCGATCACGGCCAGCCCGGGCAACAGCGTCCAGTCGAAGTCACGCCAGCCGGTGCCGAGCACCTGAACCGTCAACAGCCCGGCGAGCAGAGCGGGCGCGAGGGAGTGGACCACCAGCGCCAGCCGGGGCGGCAGGGGGCGATCTCCCAATAGCGCCGGCCCGACTGCCTTGATCGTGAAGTTGATGACTGCCAGTGCGCCGATCGCCAGCCACACGGTCATGCCGGTGCCGCGCCGGCAGATCGAGCCTGGCCGCGCCGCCCCCGACCGATCAGCACGATCAGGGCGGCCAAGGACGACAGCAGCACGGCGACTCCCGTCGGCGCCACGAGCAGTAGGCCGGCGGTCAACAGGATGGCCGTCCCGGCAATCCAGGGCGCCCGCGGGGTTGACCCGAACGAGTCCAGTAGAAGGACGAGGAAGAACCCCGGAAAGACCAGGTCAAGACCCAACGACTCCACCAGATCCGGTGGGGGAGCGGCGACTACGCCGATGACTGTCCCGAGAACCCAGGCCGGCCATTGGACCGCGCTGGCTCCGAACATCGTCAGCCGGTCATATCGACCGTTCCCCCGGTGAGCCGCCGCCCAGGAACCGTCGACGATCGTCTGCGCCGCCAGCGCCCGCTTCCACGCTGGCCCCTCGAGGCTTGCGGCGACGGAAACGCCCATCGGGAGGAATCGCAGGTTGATCAAGGTCGCGGCACCCAGCGACAGCGGCACACCGCTGCCGGCGGTAAGCGTGGTCAACAGGGCGAACTGCCCACCCGCGGAGAACACCAGCGCCGAGCACAGGATCGTCGCCAGTGGGGGCCAGCCGAGGGTGGTCGCCAACGCGCCGAAGCTGACCGCCACCGGAATGACCGCAAGACCCAGTCCGATCCCTATTCGCAACCCCGAAAGCCAGCCGTACTCGGGCGCGGATCCGGATCTGCTCACCGGAACGCTGGTCTCGTACGCACGATGTGATGTTGCCTCCCGCAGGATCGGGTGAGAACGCCGGGGCGGCGCAGCAAAGAGCGGTCAGCTCGACGCCTACCGGTCAGAGCTCTTTTGTTTCACGGATTCCGAAGGGTCGTCGGGGTCGAACCGCAGCGGTAGCAGCCAAGGACGATCGCGAGTAAGCGCTCCGGTTCAGGAACCGGGATCGTCGGGCTTGTTCCGAGGGATGCCGGTCAGTCCGATCGTGCCCGCCACCAGCAGCAGGAGACCACCGAGTACGTAGACGGCTTGGATGCCGAGTTGGTCGGCCGCGATTCCGCCCAGGGCGAGGGACGCCAGTCGGCCTGTCTGCCAGATCATGTCGAAGCTGGCGAAGACGCGGCCGCGGAGTTGGGTGGGCACTTCGGCTTGCAGCAGCGAGTTGTAGGTGACCATGCCGGTCGAAGTGCCTGCTCCGTAGACAGCCAGCGCAGCCGCGGCGGTGGGCAGGTTCCGGGTTGTGGCCAGGACAAGGTCAACGACGCCGCGCAGCAGATACGGACCGAAGACCAGGGCAGGGCGGCGAGGGTTGTTGGTCAGCCGGGTGAGCAGCAACGGGCCGACAGCAGCTCCTATGCCGATGGCACCGAGAAGGATCCCGAACCCAGTCGGGCTGGCGTTGAGTTGCTCCGCGGCCAGAACGACGAGCAGGGCGCTGGTGGCACCGGCCGACAAGGCGGCCAGCAGCTGGACAATAGCGAGCAGGCGCAGCAGCCGGTCGTGGACGAGAAGTCGGCCGCCTTCCAGCACGCGACTGGTCCAACGCCCGGTCAGCGGTTGGGGGTCGTGCGGCAGTCGCAGGCCAGTGAGGATGACGGCGGAGGCGGCGAAGGTGGCCGCGTTGATCCAGAACGCGGGCGCTGCGCCCCAGGCGGTGACGGCCAGACCGGCAAGCGGTGCCAGCACGATCTGTGCGATGACAGCAGCCGACCAGAGTCCGCTGTTGGCGGCGAGCAGCTCGCCTTCCTTGACGATGCCGGGCAGCGCCGAAGCGGACGCAGGGTTGAAGAACACCGCGCCGGCCGACAGACCGAACGCGATGATGTAGACCCCGGCAACCTGCTGGTCGACCAGTGGCAGCGCTGCGGCCAGGGCCATGCGCCATAGATCGGCCGCGATCATGACGTGGACGCGTGGCAGTCGGTCGATCAGCGGTCCGGCCACGGGCGAGAGCAGCAGCACGGGCAGGATCTCGGCTATCACAACGCCGGCCACGCCCAATCCGGAGCCGGTCAACTGGAAGACAAGGACCAGCAGAGCGATCGCTGCGATCGTGTCGCCACTTCGCGAGATCGTCTGGGCCAGGAACAGGCGGCGGTAGTCACTGTTTGCGAAGACGGTCCGGAACCCTGGTCGCACATCGCTCACCCGGCCATCGTGCCTGCCCGCGTCGGTTCAACCGCGGTCGTAGGCTGGATCGCATGCCTGATCCGTCGACGTACCGCCCGGCGGTCGGCAGCATTCCCGACTCGCCCGGGGTGTATCGATTCCGCGACGCCCATGGTCGCGTCATCTACGTGGGGAAGGCCAAGAGCCTGCGCAGCCGGCTCAACTCCTACTTCGCCGATCTCGCCGGGGCGCACCCGCGCACCAGGCAGATGGTCACGACCGCGGCTGCTGTGGACTGGACCGTCGTGCGCACCGAGGTCGAGGCGCTGCAGCTGGAATACAACTGGATCAAGGAGTTCGACCCGCGATTCAACGTCCGCTACCGCGACGACAAGAGCTACCCGAGCCTTGCCGTCACCCTGTACGAGGAGTACCCCCGGCTGCAGGTCATGCGCGGCCCGAAACGCAAGGGCGTCCGGTACTTCGGGCCATACTCCCATGCCTGGGCGATCCGGGAGACCCTCGACCTCCTGCTGCGCGTCTTCCCCGCGCGGACCTGCTCCGCAGGCGTGTTCAAACGTGCCGGTCAGATCGGTCGACCGTGTCTGCTCGGCTACATCGGTAAGTGCTCCGCGCCGTGCGTGGGCCGGGTCACCGCCGAGGAACACCGCCAGATCGTGGACGACTTCTGCGACTTCATGGCCGGGCGCACCGACACCCTGATCCGCCGTCTCGAGCAACAGATGGCCGCCGCGGCGGCAGAGCAGGAGTACGAGCGGGCCGCGCGCCTTCGGGACGACATCGGCGCTCTTCGGCGGGCCATGGAGAAGCAGGCCGTCGTCCTCGGCGACGGCACCGACGCCGATGTGGTGGCCTTCGCCCAGGACGATCTCGAGGCCTCGGTCCAGGTCTTCCACGTCCGCGGTGGCCGGGTCCGTGGCCAGCGCGGCTGGATCGTGGACAAGGTCGAGGACGTCGGCACCGGCGAGCTGGTCGCGCAGTTCCTGCTGCAGGTCTACGGCGGGGACGCGGCTCAGACTGCCGACCAGTCCGGAAGCAGCACCCGGGACGCGGTGCCCCGAGAGATCCTAGTCCCGGAACTACCCGAGGACGTTGATGCGCACATCCGCTGGTTGAGCGACCTCCGCAGTGGACCGGTGGGGATCCGGGTACCGCAACGCGGCGACAAGCGGGCGCTGATGCAAACGGTGCAGCGCAACGCCGGAGAGGCATTCGCGCGGCACCGGGTGAAGCGGGCCAGCGATCTGACCGCCCGATCATTGGCCCTCGCCGAGATCCAGGAATCCCTCGACCTGTCCGAGGCACCGCTGCGGATCGAGTGCATTGACGTTTCGCACGTGCAGGGCACGAACGTCGTGGGGAGCTTGGTCGTCTTCGAGGACGGCGTGCCTAAACGCTCGGACTATCGCCGGTTCGTGATCAGCGCTGACGGCGGCCGGGACGACATGCTGTCCGTGGCCGAGGTTGTCCGTCGGCGCTTCGCGCGTTATCTGAGGGAACAGTCGGAGACGGGCAGCGGGATGGGCGACGCCGCAGCATCGAGCCAGATTGGGGCGATCGGGGTCCCCAAGAAGTTCGCCTACCCACCCAACCTGCTCGTGGTGGACGGCGGAGCGCCTCAAGTGCAGGCGGCGCAGGCAGTCCTGGACGATCTGGGCATCGAGGACATCGCCGTCATCGGACTGGCCAAGCGGATGGAGGAGATCTGGGTTCCCGGTCAGGCGGACCCGGTGATCCTGGCCCGGACGAGCGAGGCGCTCTATCTCCTCCAGCGGATCCGCGACGAGGCGCACCGTTTCGCGATCACCCATCATCGACAGCGCCGTTCCAAGAGCATGCTCGCCTCGCTACTGGACGACGTCCCAGGGCTGGGCGAGGTACGGCGCAAGGCACTGCTGGCGAAGTTCGGCTCGCTGCGCGCGCTGCGGGCAGCCGACGTGGATCAGGTGGCCGAGGTCCCCGGCGTGGGCCGCAAGACCGCGGAGGCGGTCGTTGCGGCCCTCGCCGAAGACGCTGGCGTCAGTCGCCCTTCGGCCTAGACGGTATGACGTGACCGCTCGTTCGTGAGTGGTTGCGGGCCG
>JBPCPI010000080.1:0-3639 GCA_050999295.1 Geodermatophilaceae bacterium
GCGGTCACCCGCAGCCCCGCCGCGCGCAATGCCTGCAGCGCTGCAAAGTCCGCGTCGGCGGGAATCAGAGCCACCGGGCCAACCTCCCGCATTTTCTGGAATGAGTCAAGATAGCGCCGCGGTGATATCCAATCGCAGCTGACCCGACTCTCGTCGACGCGCTCAGCCATCACCGCGCGCGGGGCGCCGTTCGGGAGGCTTCGGTTGGAGCTGGCGGCTCCAGCGCGGCGATTTTGGCCAGCGTCGTTCGCAGCTCGGCGACGCGCCGGGGTCCGACCTCGTCGCGCCAGGCGGTTTCGATGTCGTGGAACGCCTCGAACGCGGCGGCGCGGGACCTCTCGCCCCGAGTGGTCAGCTTGATGATCCTGACCCGGCCGTCGCTCGGGTCGGGCTGTCGTTGGAGGTAACCCCGACTTTCGAGGTAACTCACCAGCTCTCCGACTGACTGCTTGGTCATCTGAGCCCGCTCGGCGAGTTCGGTGATCCGCGACCCGTCCGGGGCCAGGTGCCTGAAGACGGCGAAGTGCGCGGCCCGAATGTCTGCGTATCCGTCGGCGTGCAGGCGTCGGAGCAGCTCGGCCTCCATTGCGCGCACCACGGCGCCGAGCAGATGGGCAATCGTCTGCTCCATCATCTAGTAAGGACTCCTGTTAAGGTCACCTTGCAAGGCTTCCTTACAGCCTATCAGGGGTGACGTCAGTGGACTACAGGCGAGTCGTTGTCTCACGTAGCGGTGGCCCCGAGGTTCTGAGCGTCGTGACAGAACAGGTACCAGAACCGCAACCGGGGCAGGTTCGCGTCCGGGTCCTTGCCGCCGGCGTGTCCTACGGCGACGTGCTCGCGCGGTCCGGGGCGGTACCCGACATGCCCAAACCGCCTTTCACACCGGGCTACGACATCTGCGGGGTCGTCGACAAGCTCGGTGACGGAGTCACAACGCCCGGAGTGGGAGAGCAGGTCACCGCTTTGCTGGGCGCGGGGGGCGGGTACGCCGAGTTCGTCTGCCTGCCGGTCGATCGACTCGTGCCGGTCCCGGATGGGGTGGACGCCGTGCAGTGCGCCGCAGCGGTCCTCAACTACTTCGTGGCCTACCAGATGCTCCACCGGGTCGCTCAGCTGGAGGCGGGCCAACGGATCCTGGTACACGGCGCCGCGGGCGGTGTCGGCGGCGCCCTCCTCCAACTGGCCAAGCGGGCGCGGCTCGAAAGCTACGGCGGCGTCGAAGCCCAAGCACCAACTCGTCTCCGACCAGGGCGCTTTCCCGATCGACTACCAAGGCGACGAGGACTTCCGCAGGCAGGTCCGAAGCCTCACCGGCGACGGCGTCGACGCCGCCTTCGATGCAGTCGGCGGCACCAACCTGTTCCACTCCCACGGTTCGCTGCGTAGCGGAGGCCACCTCGTTGTCTACGGGGTGTCCCGGGCGGTCAAGAACGGGCGACGCAACAGGGTGACCGCCATCGCCAGCTTCCTCGGGGTGAAGCTGCTCGACCTACTCCCCACCGGCAGGGCGGCCACCTTCTACACCGCAGCCAGCCTGGAGAAGACTCAGCCCGGCTCCTACCGCGAGGACGTGACAGCGGTCCTGCAGCTGCTCGAACAGGGGCACATCAAACCCCTGATCGCCGAGCGACTTCCCCTGGCGCAGGCGACCACCGCACATGAACTGCTCTCCCGTTCGTCAGTGATCGGAAAGATCGTCCTGACCCCCGCATGACCCGTCAGCGCCGAGACCGCAACCCGTCCTTCGACTGCCGAAACCGAGCACCGCTGACTGCCGGCAGGTGCGGCCTCAAGCCCTTTCGGGCTGGCCGCGCAGAGCGGTCAGCCCAGCGGCGATGAGCGCGACGGCGAGGATGTGGGTGATCGTGTGCGACCAGTCCTCGGGGGTCAGGGCCAGCAGGCTGATGATGCTGGCGAGGTGCGGAAGGACGGTGACGATGAGTATCAGGCGGCCGGCGGCCCGTCTTCCTGGGTCTCGTGCGTGCGAGAGGTAGGCGCCCACCAGGTTCACGATGACTCCGAAGGACAATCCCAAGGCGGCGAGAATGAGGCTGGCTTGAAGGCGGTCGTTCCAGTAGGCATCCGGGTCCACACCGAGCCGGTCCTGGATATCGGGGACAGACCCCAACACCACGCCCAAGACGCCGGTCAGCGCCACGACTGCTGCGAGATAGAAGCATGCCGAGGCGATTCGGACCGGCCGTGTCACCGCTTGATCCGTGCTTGGGCTGTTGCGGATGGCGCTCATGCTGGTACCCGCTTCTGTCGACGTGCATCCTGGATGAGGAGCAACAGGGCCGTGATCATGGCTATGGACAGCAGGATCGAGATTCCGGCGGCAACGAAGCCGAGCGCTTCGGATTCGATGTCGAGCAGGTTCGGGTCGCCCAGCGTGTCGTCCACAGAGCTCATGTTGGTGGCCCACACCCCGTGCTGGTCCGCCGGTGTCTCGACGAGGACGTGGGCGGCCTGAGTGGCCACGAACACGGCAGCCATCAGCCCTACCCGCAGCCATGGGCGGTTCCGTAGCAAGAACACCGCGAGAACGGCCGGATACACGATGAGGCTGATCGTGAACGGTGAGAACTCCTGCTTGAACGGCCAGCCGCTGTGGTCGACCCGAAGCACGTGATCGGTGTGGTGAAGCACCGCGAGCACAACCACCGCGAGGAGGGCGACCCCTACCGGTGCAAACCCGCGGGGAGGAGTTGTCACGTCCTATCCCTTGGGTTTGGCTGGATGTCACAGCGTGATCTCCTTCGCCGCCGAAGCACGCCGAATCAAATCCTCCGCCTCGAACGTCCACGCCACTGCGGCCTCGGCCTGCAAGATCCCGTGCCGGATGGTTGCCAGCCCGAAGAGCCGTTCGGGCGTGAGCTGGCTCTCCAGCCGATCCGCGATGGCAACAAGTTCGGCTCGCCGCCGCTCGGCGTCAAGTCGGTACTCCCGGACGAGGGGCGCAAGCCGTTCCGGAGACATGAACGCTCCGAAGAAGAACTTGACCAGGGCAGCGTTCTTGCTCCGCAGTCGCTCAACGGTGAGGTCGTCGAGCCATTCGCGAAGCGCTACCAGACCGGCGGGGGTGACTTCGTAGACCCGCTTGTCAGGAAAGCGGTCCTGGCGAACGGCGGTCCCCGCCACGAAACCCAGGTCTGCCAGCCGAGTCAATTTCGAGTACAGCTGACTCTTGGGTATCGGCCAGAAGTGAGCGATCGACCGCGCAGCCAGGGCGGCGATCTCATACCCCGATCCCGGGTGTTTGGCGATCAGGCCGAGCGTGACGTAGGTAGTCGTGGACAAGCTCATGAAAGAGACTCTAGTAGTTCGAACAGGACTAGTCCAGAGAGACTAGGCAACGCGGACCGGCTGACCTGGCAACCGGCGCCGTCGCGCTAGCCACCGGAGAGGAAGCCGGCGATCACCTCGGCGCAGGACTCGGGTTCGTCCAGCAGGAACAGATGCCCACCCCCGCGTACGACGTGCAGCCGGGCGTCCGGGATCCGCCAGGTCAGGATGCGCGCGTTGAGCAGCGGCACGATCGGGTCGTCGTCGCCGGCCATCACCAGGGTCCGCTGCGGCAGCCGGTGCAGCCAGGGCAGGCTGGTCCAGCCCTGGATCGCATAGAGCTGGTGCAGG
>JBPCPI010000155.1:0-61346 GCA_050999295.1 Geodermatophilaceae bacterium
AGGTCATCAGCAGGGTCATGGCGAGCGACATGATCGCGGCACGCAGGACCAGCGGCCAGTTCAGCAAAGTTGACAGCAGAAATGCTTGGATCGGCAACTGGAGAGCGAAGATCACCGTGCTCGTGACGGCGACCATCTTCCAGCGCGGCGGTCCCTGGTCCGCGCGGTCAGGAAGGGTGAACCAGGTCTCCAGACCCGTGACGTGGGCGAAGCGTTCGCTCTCGACCATCTCCTCGAGCTTGGCCAGCCACTGCGCGCGCTCCTCCGAGTGCTCCCAGTCTTGCAGGGTGTCGGCGTCGGCGAAGCGGTACACGCTGTGGTACTCGTCCTCGCCTGGTCCGGGGCTGAGCATCGTCGAGCCGAGATGGCCGGGGTAGTCCGACATCCGGGACTGGATGCCCTCGGCCCAGTCCTCGAATACCTTCCGGTTGTCCGGCAGCACGGTGCGGGCAACCGTCACCGTGATCGGCTCATCACGTGGCGGTTCGGCGGTTGCGGGTCGTAGGAGCTGGGGCAGGTGAGTGAGGTTCGAAACGTTCATCGCACTAGGAACATCGCTCTCCGGCCCCGGTTTCTTCCCGATCCCGGCTGTGCGACTGGACACACAAGGCGGCTCGAAGCGGCAAACCCTTCTGGCGGTTTGGGCGCAAACCGCCAGAAGGGACAATGGCGCCATGCCCGAAGGTGACACCGTGTGGCTCGCTGCCCGGCGGATGCACCAGGCACTGGCGGGTTCCGAACTGACCCGGGCGGAGTTGCGCGTGCCACAGTTGGCTGCGGTGGATCTTGTTGGGCGCACGGTCAGTGAAGTGCTGTCCCGCGGCAAACACATGCTGTTCCGGTTCACCGACGGGCACACGCTGCGCAGCCATCTCCGGATGGACGGCACCTGGCAGATATCTCCCAGGGGTCGGCCATGGCGCGGCGGGCCGGCCCACGCCATCCGTGCTGTTCTGTCCAACGCGAAATGGGACTGTGTCGGCTACCGGTTGTACGACCTTGCCTACGTCCCCACATCCGAGGAGCGCTCGCTGGTCGGCCATCTGGGACCCGATCTGCTCGGTCCGGACTGGGATGCAGACGAGGCACTACGTCGATTGCGCGCTCACGACGAGGCCGAGATCGGGGTCGCGTTGCTCGATCAGCGCAACCTGGCCGGGATCGGCACCCTGTATCGGACGGAGGGCTTGTTCCTAGCCGGAATCCGGCCGCAGCGACGGGTGGGCGACATCGCCCCGGACCTGTTGCCGGGCCTCGTCGACCGCATCCGGCGGATGATGCTGCACAACCGAGAACGACCGCAGCAGTCCACCACCGGAAGCCTCCGGCGCGGTGAAACCTCTTGGGTCTTCGAGCGCGATCGCCTTCCGTGCCAACGCTGCGGGACGTGCATCGAACGCGGAGAGCAGGGGCCGGCGCCGCACCAACGAGTCAGCTACTGGTGTCCGACCTGCCAGCGCTGAGCACGCCCCCCCCCCCGATCAGCAGCTCGACTAACCGGAAGATTGATCGTACGATTCGTACATGACCGAGATGGCCGTGAGCGCTGTTCGTGAGCACTTGGCCGAGCTGATCGAAGCGGCCGGTCGATCCGGAGAACCTGTGTACGTGACCCGCCGCGGTCGCCGGGTGGCCGTCATCCTGGACTCCGAGGTCTTCGAGCGGTTGCTCGAGGACGCCGAGGACGCGATAGACCGGGCCGAGTTGCATGTCGCACGCGAGGACGACGATTACGTCCCGTGGGACGAGGTCAAGGCAGACCTAGGGCTGAAGTGACCCGCAGGTACCAGGTCCAAGTCGCCCGGCGCGCCCTGAAGTCTCTGGCTGCCTTGCCGCGCAAGGAGCAACAACGCATCCGGGCCGCGGTTGACCTCCTGGCGGATACACCCCGGCCTCCGGGCTGCGTTGCGATGGTGGGTGAGAACTCGGCCTATCGCGTCCGAGTCGGTGATTACCGCGTCGCGTACGAAATACACGACCGCATCCTGCTGATCCAGGTCGTCCGAATCGGACATCGCCGGAACGTGTACGGCTAAGTGCCTGGTCCATTGCGCGCATCTGTCGCTGTCGGGGTTGCCGACCGACCAACGTCAGGCAGTCAGCTCCAGGGGAACGGGGAATTGCTGACCGGGTGCAGCTTTCCACTGGCATACCGGGAAAACCGGAACGGCTCCAGCAGTGCCGAGGTCTCGCCAAGGAGTTCACCGGCGACCAGGTCGCCCACGCCGATCATCTTGTAGCCATGATTGGAGTCGGCGATGACGTAGGCGTTGTCCCGGAAGGTGTCGAAGACCGGGAAGCTGTCCGGGGTGAATGCGCCGATTCCGCCGGATGGGTCCTTGCGGTAGAGCGGCCGGGTGCCCTCGAATCGCTTGTGGCAGTGCGCCAGCGCCGAGGTCCACATCCGGACGAAGTCCTCGCCCACGACGAACTCTGGACTCTGCGTGCCGTACGGGTCGACGGCGACCTGCCCGGCCGGGCCATCGACCAGTTCCGGAGATGCGCCACCCTGCACGCCGCCGAAGTGGAAATCGGGTTTGTAGTAGATCCCCCACATCTGGTCGGTGATCAGCGATCCGTCGATGTCGTCGTAGAGTGGCTGGTCGGAATCCACGTGCACCACCGGCGGGATATTGCCCTGGTTGTCGACGAACTCGCTCGGGTCGACGCCCAGGGTCCCCTCCTGCAGCGCCCAGTAGGTCCACATCGGGGTATCCGGATGCACACTCCCGTCGGACCCAGTCACTGAGATCTGTTCGGGCAGGTCGAGCATCGCCCAGAGGTCGCGGATCCAGGGCCCGACCGCGATGACAAGCTGCTCACAAGCGAACACGCCGTGATCGGTCTCGACCGCGCGTACAGAGTCATTGTCCATCCGGAAACCGGTGACCTGGACCCCCGACCGAATAGTGACACCCTGCGCTTCTGCCTTGTCCGCGAGCCCGCGCAACGAAGCGGTGTTGTTGGCATAGCCGCCCCGCTTCTCGTGCAGGACGACCGAGATGCCGGGCGCCTGCCAGTCGGAGAACATGTCGAGCAGGTAGGCGCGGCATTCGTCGACACCCTCGATCAGCACCGATTCGTAGCCGATCGCCTCTTGCTCGGCCGCGATTTGTACGACATTGGCCCGCATCGCCTCTGGAGCGATCTGCAGGTAACCGACGCCGTGGTAAGCGAAGGCCTCGGGGTCTGACTCCCATACGGCTACGGAATGGGCCATCAGCTGACGCATGGCCGGCTGGAAATAGTTGTTCCGGACCACTCCACAGGCCACACCGGAAGCGCCAGCACCGATCCCGGACTTATCGAGGACCAGGACATCGCTGCCGTCGCCCTGACCGGTGGCCTTGAGTCGGCGGGCGAGGTGCCACGCCGTTGACAGCCCATGGATTCCGGCGCCGACGATCACGTACTTCGCCGAGGTCTCGGCCAGCGATGGTGCTCCCATAGCGCTCACCTGCTCACGTGTGATTGGATGAATTGCCCGGCGGGCAACACTATATCCACTTTCTAGGAGCCTACTATTCCGCGCACCGGTCTACCAGCCACCCGGCAGGTGGGATCGGTGCAGCGCGCTGTCGCCGTTCTCGACACGCTGGCCGAAGGCGGCGCCGAGTTGGGAACGAACGAGATCGCCCGTCGGACCGGGATCAACGCCAGCAGCATCTCCCGGCTGCTCTCGACCCTCACCGACGCCGGGTTCGTGCAGCACCTGCCCTCGACTGGGCGCTACCGGCTTGGCGTACGGATCCTGCAACTGGCCAGCGCCGCGCGGAAGAATCTGGACCTGCGCGCGGTGGCCCGTCCACTGCTCGAGGAGTTGGCTGAGGTCAGCGGCGAGACGGTCACCCTGTCCCTGCCTGGCGAGCACGACGTGCTCACCGTCGATTTCGTACAGAGTTCCCGGTCGGTGCGCAGCGTGGCCGAGATCGGCCGCAACAGCGTCGCGCACGCAACCGCGACCGGAAAGGTGTTCCTGGCCAGCGGAGGGCACTTGCCTGAGGGCGATCTGCCGGCCTTCACCGACGTCACGATCACCGACCGCAGGGCACTGGCAGCCACGATCGATGAGATCGCCGCTCAGGGGTACGCCTTGGCACTGCGCGAGCGCGACAACGACCTCAGTGCCGTGGCCGTCCCCGTTCTCGACGCAGATCAGCAGTTGATCGCCATCGTCGGGATCCAGGGACCGGCGACACGTTTCGACGTCGCGACGATGACCGCGCTGGTGCCCGCCCTGCGCGAGCGGGCCGCGCTGATTGCGGCGGCATTCTGAGTTGCAGACTCTGGACGCGTTACCGGGACGCCACTAGCATCCACTGCGAGTAAACAGAGTCTCCCCACAGGGAACACACAGCGCGAGTTGCCGTGTCAGGACTGGTGCGGCAGGCGGGACAGGGAGAAACGACATGTCAGGTCGGGTAGCGATCATCGGAGCCGGTCCCAGCGGGCTCGGGCAACTGCGGGCCTTCGAGCAGGCACGCAAGGCCGGGACCGAGATGCCCGAGATCGTTTGCTTCGAGAAGCAGAGCGACTGGGGCGGTTTGTGGAACTACACCTGGCGCACCGGTCTCGACCAGTTCGGCGATCCGGTGCACGGCAGCATGTACCGCTACCTGTGGTCCAACGGCCCCAAGGAGTGTCTGGAGTTCGCCGATTACACCTTCGACGAGCACTTCGGCAAGCCGATCCCCTCCTTCCCGCCACGGGAGGTGCTCGCCGACTACATCACCGGGCGGGCCGAGGCCAGCGGCGTACGCCAGCAGGTGCAGTTCCAGACGGCTGTGCGCTGGGTCGCCTTCGACGAAGGCAACGACCGTTTTGAGGTGACCGTCGAGTCGCTGGCCGGCAAACACACGCGCGTCGAGTTCTTCGACTTCGTCATCGTCGCCACCGGTCATTTCTCCGTACCGAACATGCCTGAGTACGAAGGTTTCTCCCGATTTCCCGGACGAGTCTTGCACTCCCACGACTTCCGGGACGCCAACGAGTTCGCCGGCAAGGACCTATTGGTGCTGGGCAGCAGCTACTCCGCCGAGGACGTCGCACTGCAGACCAAGAAGTACGGCGCGAAGTCGGTCACGATCAGCTACCGCAACCGGCCGATGGGCTTCGGCTGGCCCAAGGGCATCGAGGAGGTACCGGGCCTGCTCCGAATGGACGGAAAGACCGCGCACTTCGCCGACGGCACGAGCCGGGAGGTCGACGCGATCCTGCTGTGCACGGGATATCAACACAACTTCCCCTTCATCGAGGAAAACCTGCGTCTGAAGACGTCCAACGTGCTTTATCCGCCCAATCTCTACAAGGGTGTCTTCTGGATCGACAACCCGAAGATGATGTACCTGTCGATGCAGGACCAGTACTACACGTTCACCCTTTTCGATGCGCAGGCCTGGTGTGCGAGGGATTTCGTCCTCGGTCGCTCCACCCTGCCGCCGAAGGAGGAGATGCACGCCGACGTCGACAGTTGGCGGGCTCGTCAGGACGATCTCGAGGACGCGGAGCAGGAGATCGACTTCCAGGCCGACCACATGCGGGCGCTCCTGGAGGGCACCGACTATCCCGAGTTCGACATCGAGATGACCCAGGCCGAATTCCGGGAATGGGAGCACCACAAGGTCGAGTCGATCACCGGATACCGCGACCGGTCCTTTGTCTCACCGTGCAGCGGGTCCAAGGCGCCGGTGCACCACACGCCCTGGTGGGAAGCGCACGATGACTCGATGGAGACCTTCCTCGCCACCAAGGAGTGAGGCTCCCGGACCTGCATTGCCCCGTCAGGACCGGGGCTTCTCCTTGTCCGGGTCGTAGAACGGGAACCGTACGACCTGCGCGGGGATCCGCTTCTGCTGGCCGTCGAGCTTGCCGACTTCGACCTCGGTGCCGATCTCGGCGTACTGCACCGAGATCCGGCACAGCGCGATGTTCTTGCGCAGGATCGGAGATCGGGTGGCACTGGTGATCACGCCTACCTGCGAACGGCCTACGTGGACGCAGTCGCCGTGCAAGGCCGTTTCATTGCCGGCGAGTTCAAGTCCCACCAACTGACGCTGCGGCGCGGCCTTGCGGGCCAGCAGCGCCTCGCGGCCGACGAAGTCGTCCTCCTTGGTTTTCAGTGGCACCGTGAACCCGATGCCGGCCTCATACGGGTCGGTCTGGTCGGAGAAGTCGTAACCGGCGAAGACCAGACCGGCCTCGATCCGCAGGATGTCGAGCGCCTCCAGGCCCAGCGGCAGCAGTCCGTGTGGTTGCCCGGCCTCCCAGACGGCATCCCACAATGCCGGGGCGTGATCGGGATGAACCCAGAGTTCATAACCCAGTTCGCCGGAGTACCCGGTCCGGGAGACCAGCAACGGGATGCCGTTGTGATCCCCCAGCCGGCCGATCGCGAAGCGGAACCAGGTCAACTCGGAAAAAGCGGGTTGGGTCTGCGGGGTCCAGATGATCTCGGTGAGCAGATCCCGGCTGGCGGGGCCCTGAACCGCAAGATTGTGCAGTTGGTCGGTGGAGGATTTCACCCAGACCCGATCCAGGCCAAGTCGTTCGGCCTGCTCACGCAGCCATATGCCGCTGTAGTCATCGCCCCCGACGAATCGGAAGTTCGTGTCGCCCAACCGGAAGACCGTGCAGTCATCGATCATGCCACCGGTCTCGTTACACACCGCGGAGTAGACGACCTGGCCGTGCGAGAGCTTGCGAATGTTGCGGGTGACGCAGGCTTGAAGCAGCGCCTCGGCATCCGGTCCGAGCACCTCGAACTTCCGCAGTGGCGACAGGTCCATGACCGCAGCGCGCTCCCGGCAGGCCCAGTACTCCTCCTGCGGTCCATGATTGTCATAGCTCGAGGGCAGCCAGTAGCCGCGGTACTCGGTGAACTGGCGGGTCAGGGCGGACGTACGGGAGTGAAAGCCGGTCTGCTTGGTCAGCGTTGCCTCGGACTCGGGGGTGACCCGGTGGGCGATGGCCATGGAGAACTTCCGTTCTGCGTCGTAGACCCGCACGTGTACGTCAGTGGGCACCCAGGCGTTGGAGGCGTCGATGTCGTCCGGGCAAGCCGAGGATGCGCAGACCAGATCGGTCGTTGCCCGCATCAGGACGTAGTCGCCGGGCCGGGACCACGGCTCGTCGAAGACCAGCATGTTGTGCGCGTCGAAAGCGGTGTTGTAGAACAGGTTCAGTGCCGGCCAGCCCGTGCGCGGCTCGATCGCATAAGCCTCCAGCTGGGCGTTAAAGTTGTCACTGCAGTTGATGTGACCCGGGTAGCCCATGTCTGCGTAGTACTTCGCGTTGCAGGCCAGCCCGAACGCGTCGTGCCGGCCGACGGTGTCCCGCACGACCTCTACCAGGGGGTTTGCGTCCTGGTCGTAGAACTTCCCGTACAGGCCCGGCTGGGGGTAGGGCTGACTCATGAAGTACCGGGTCGTCGTCGAGTCCAGTCCGCGTTCCACCCCGTCGGCCAGCCGGGCGGCGTCGAAGGCCAGGAAGTCCGAGCATTGCCGACCCTCGACGTCGATCACCTGGATGAACTGGCCGGCCTTGACCTCGTAGCGCAGCGCCGTCGCGGCGTCGATGTGCAGATC
Organism: Geodermatophilaceae bacterium; assembly: GCA_050999295.1. Taxonomy (GTDB): domain Bacteria; phylum Actinomycetota; class Actinomycetes; order Mycobacteriales; family Geodermatophilaceae; genus JACCQS01. Next base: position 7,584 of record JBPCPI010000155.1, read on the forward strand.
GAGGACCGGGTCGGCCAGTGGCGGCGGGATCCTCGGCTCGGCCGCCGGGCGCAGCACTGCTCGGCGCAGTTCCAACGACAGATCTGTGGGTGGGTTGGCCACCGCGTCGTCCACGCTCATGGGGGTGGCCGGAGCAGCGACGAGTACGGTGGCCGACGAGGTGGCGGTGAAGCTCTCCTGTACGCCGGGCGGTGACCACTCGTCGAAGAGCCGCATTGCCCGCACGTTCCGAGCATCGAGTCTGCTCGCGTTCAGTGCGGCCAGGACCGCGCCGGCGCCCGAGCCGCTCCCGGGTTCGGAAAGACCCTTGTCGGCAAGGGCTCTCAGGGTTCTGGCCGGCGCGTCGGCGATGATCCCCAGCGCGGCACCGTTGCCGCCGTCCCCGTTGTCGACCTCGTCGCTGATCACCGACAGCTCGGCGGGCTGACGACCTTGCGGGTCGATCACGGTGAGCCGATCACCGGGAGCCATCCGTACGGCGGTGACGCCGCCCGGGCGGACCCGGTAGCTCTCCAGGCCTGGTTCGCGGGCGAGCAGCCCCGGAAGGAGCAGCCTCACAGCTTCTTGACGAAGGTCCGGGCCATGATCAGGGCCAGGAGCGGTAGCGCGATGAACAGGATCGTGGCCAGGACCGGACCTGCGTCATAGGCAAAGAACATGTCGTTCATCGAGCGACCTCCAAGAGACCGGACTGCTGCATGCGCTCGCGGCCGAATTCGTTGAGTTGATAGCGGAACAGGATCTTTTCCACACCCAGTGACTTCGCCGGGTCGATCGTCGCCTCGAGCTCGTTCAGCAGCCCGCCGGCGTACAAGTCGGTGAGCGTTAGGCGGACGGTGCCATACCAGTAATCACCGTTCAAGCCATAAGCGTTCATGACCTGGTCGGCGACCTCGTAGTCCCACATGGCCCCCTCACGGGCCAGTAGCTGGAGCATGTATCCCTTGATGTGCAGGCCAGGCATGGCGACTCCCTCAGCGAACCGAACTAGACGGATTGTCTTGGATCGACCGTGCTCGTGGCACTGCCCGGATCACCTCGAGAACATCGCGCTTCTCGGTGAACAGGATGAAGCTGCCGACCACGGCGATCAACCCACCGACGATGAACTGCCAGCTGGGCGTGGTCAGCGTGAAGATGGTCAGCCAGACCAATGCGAACGGCCCGTACAGGGCAGCGATGGCCTGGCCGCGACCGACCCCGATCAACGGGAAGGACTTGTACCAGGCCACGTAGCAGTAGCCGAAAGTCAACCCGAGAAGGACGAGCAGTAGCAGCACCGTCGGGCTGGTCAGCGCCGCACCCATCGTTGACCAGAGCTCGTCGCCGGCCAGCACCCAGGCGATCGGCACCGCGACGACGATCCAGATCGCTACCTCTGCGGTGAACCGCAGGGTGATCCCGACATCAGGGTCACTGACGTCCAGCGCCCGGCCGGCGATCGCGCCCTCCAGCCCCCATCCGACGATGGCCATGGCGCCGCCGACGTAGCCCAGCATCCCCCCCGTGCCGGCTCCGCTGAACTCACCGATGAGGCCAGGGGTGAAGATGAACACTCCACCGAGGACGATCACAAGAATGCCGAGAGCGGCCTGCGGGGTGATCCGCTCGTGGTACCAGAGCTTGGCCGCACCTGCTCCGACGATCGGGTAGAGCAAGGCCGACACTGCGGAGAACTGGGGTCCGACGTAGGCGATGGCAATGATCGACCCGAAGATCGCGAGCATCCCCGCCAGGCCGGCCGGCACGTACCATCTGGAGATCTTGGCTTGTTTCATCGTGCGTACGTAGTCGCCGGTCTTGCCCAGCACCACGTTCCAGACGAACAACGCGAGAAGCACCGCGATGGCGTTCAGCACCGTGATGACGAAGGCCGCAAGCAGATAGTTGTCGACCATGTCCACGAACGGTGCCTCGAAATAGATTGCGAAGCCCGGTACGTACCAGGCGCCCCAGAGCACGGCACAGGTCAGGGCCCAGATGAACCCCCAGCGGACCTGCCGACTGCGGTGCTCACCCCGCAGCTGGCTCACTCGCCCGGTGTCGGTCACGGAATCGGTCATGGCCACTCCTCAGGGGCAAGCCGCTGCACGGTGATCGTGGACTGTGCGAGGCAGATCATCGCGCCGGGAACGGGTGCATGTAAACCCTTTGAGGAAACATCGTTGCAGCAGAGTCAACAAAGTTGCCACATCAGAGCGGCGCAGCCAACGCACCGCGGTGGTCAACCCACGCTGTGCAATCGCAGGCCCTCGGTCCAGGGGAGTGCGGCCCCGATCCCTTGAGCCAGCCGGGCGGCAGCGACGGTGTTGTGCAGCAGCCAGACATCGGTGATCGGACCCACCCCACCGGGTACCGGGGTGATCGCCTCGGCTCGAGCGGCTACGTCCGCGGTGTCGATGTCACCGACGAGATGAACCTTGCCGGTGTCGGAGTCCCTGACCGCGTTGATGCCGACATCGACGGCGATCACGCCGTCCTTGACGTGTTCGCCGCGGAACAGGCCAGGCACGCCCGCAGCAACGACCAGGATGTCGGCCCGGACCGTGTGCTCGAAGAGAAGTCCGGCGTCATGGCTGTGCTCGTCGCACGACACAACGGTGGCTCCCCGCTCCATCGCGAGCATCAGCGCCGGCTTTCCGACGTTGGCCGATCTCCCGACCACGACAAGGTTGCTCTGGACGTAGCTGCGAGCCGGTTCTCGTCCGGACTCGGTCAGGTAGCGATCCAACAGGTGGAAGACCGATGCCGGCGTCGAGGGAACGTACCGCGGCCGGCCCAGCGCCAGCAGACCGGCGTTGATCGGATGAACCGATTCGATGTCCTTGACCGGGTCCAACGCTCGGTAGAGCGTGGCTTCAGACACCTGCGGCGGCAGGGGCCGCAGGATCAGGACTCCCGAGATCCGCGGGTCGGTGCCAAGCTTGCCCACGATGGCCAGCGCGTCGGCTTCCGGTGCGTCGGCGGGCAGCGCCTCGCAGACGTAATGGCAGCCGACCCGCTTGGCCAGCCGTCGGACCCGGCGTTCGTAGGCGTGCGCGGGGTAGGAGTCGCCGATCAGGACAGTGGCCAGGCCCGGACGTACCCCGGAGGCAACAAGGTCAGAAACCTCGTCGGCGAGTCGCTCGGCCAGATCGGCTGCATACTTTCGGCCGTCGATCAGCACCGAGGCACCCACCCCGGGCACGTTATGCGCATAACATCCCGAAATCCGGCCCAGAACCGCACCTTATGCGCATAAACGTTCGGAAGGCGCATCGGAGGTCATGAGAGGCCAACGATCTCGCCGTTCTCGTTGATGTCGATCGTCATGGCAGCCGGCGCAGTCCCCAGGCCCGGCATCGTCATCATGTCGCCACAGATCGGGTACACGAACCCGGCCCCGACCGAAGCGCGGACCTCGCGCACCGGCAGGCGCCACCCCGTCGGTGCCCCCTTCAGCGCCGGGTCGGACGAGATCGACAGGTGGGTCTTGGCGATGCAGACCGGCAGATGCCCGAAGCCAGCCTGCTCGTAGGTGTGCAGTTGCTTGGTCGCCGCGGTCGAGTAGTCCACGCCGTCCGCGCCGTACACCTTGGCCGCGACGATCTCGATCTTCTCCCGCAACGTTGCCTCGTCGGGATAGAGCAGGGCGAAGTCGGACTTCTCGTCAGCGGCCTCCGCGACGACCTCGGCCAGTTCGGTGGCACCGGCGCCACCCTTGCCGAAGTGGTTGGCCACGGCGACGCGCGCACCCATCTCCTGCGCGATCTCCATGATCGCCCGGTGCTCGGATTCGTGGTCGTCCGGGAAGGCGTTGACGGCCACCACCGGTGAGACGCCATGGAGCCGGATGTTCTCGATCTGCTTGCGCAGGTTCGCACCGCCGGCATGCACGTCGTCGGGGTTCTCGGCCAGCAGGGTTTCGGGCAACGGCTTGCCGGCCACGATCTTGAACTTGCCGGAGTGCGCCTTCAGCGCCCGGACAGTGGACACGATCACCGCGGCGTCCGGGCTCAGGCCCGAGGTACGGCACTTGATGTTGAAGAACCGCTCCGCTCCCATGTCCGCACCGAAGCCGGCCTCGGTGATCAGGAAGTCGCCGGTCCGGATACCGATCAGGTCGGCGACGATCGAGGAGTTTCCGGTAGCGATGTTGCCGAATGGCCCGGCATGCACCAGCACCGGCGTGTTCTCCAGGGTCTGCATCAGGTTCGGTTTGATGGCCTCCCGCAGGATCACCGCCATCGCACCCGGCCCGCCGATCTCCTCGGAGGTCACCGGCGTCCCGTCGTTGGTGTAGCCGACGACGATCCGGCCCAGCCGTTGGCGCATCTCGGGAAGGGACACCGACAGCGCCAGGATTGCCATCACCTCGGAGGCCGCGGTGATGTCGAAACCGGTCTGCCGGGTGACTCCGTCCATCCGCGAACCCAGGCCCACCACGATGTTGCGCAGGGACCGGTCGTTGACGTCGAGCACCCGGCGCCAGGTGATGTTGTTCAGGTCGAGGCCGCTCTCATTGCCCTTGTGCAGATGGTTGTCCACCATCGCCGAGAGCAGGTTGTGCGCCGAGGTGACCGCGTGGAAGTCGCCGGTGAGGTGCAGGTTGAGGATCTCCATCGGGACCACCTGGCTGTACCCGCCGCCGGCGGCCCCGCCCTTGATCCCGAACGTGGGGCCCATGGACGGCTGGCGGATGGCGACCGTCGCCCGCTTCCCGATGTGGCCCATCGCCTGGCCGAGCCCCACGGTCGTCGTCGTCTTGCCCTCACCCAGCGGCGTGGGCGTGACCGCAGAGACGACCACGTACTTCGCCTTCGGCCGGGTGGCCAACTCATCGATAGCCTCGAGCCGGATCTTCAGGACGTCCCGGCCGTAGGACTCGAGCAGGTCCGGCCGGAGGCCCATCGACTCGGCGATGCCGTCGATCGGTTTCAGCTGCGCGCCACGAGCGATCTCGAGGTCGCTGGGAAATGCCATGCCTGATCTCCTCAGGTGTGCTGATGGGTTGGTCGCTGCTAGCGAACACTCTCGACGCCGAACTCCATGCCGGCGTCGACCAGCGCTTGGAACAAATATGTACCCGAGGACCGCTCGCAATGCAGGAGATAGCCCGGCACCCCGTCCTGATCATCACGAACGACATCGGTCACCAACTTGGCCACAGAGGTTCGCAGCGCCGAGCCGTCGGGGGTGATGTCGTCGGAGAAATCGATGCCGCAGACCTTCGCCAGCAGATCCGCTGCGCGTGTCCCGGCCAACCGGATCAGCGCTCGGCCGTGCGTCAGATCGACGACCGTGGCCAACCCGTCGAAGGCTCCGGTCTCCGATTCCAGCCTGGCACGAACGCTGGCAGCATCAGCCGGGTCGGCGAGCACCAGCCACTCCCCCGGACCCGACCCGATGACCAGGCTGCCGTCGGCCGTTCTCGTCGCTGCGGCGAAATCCGTGCCGAGGGACTTGGCCAGCACCCCGTCGGGCGCGGCACGTACGCCGAACTTGGCCAGGCCGGACAGGTCATAGATGCACACCGGCACGCCCGGCGCCGTCCCACCGGTGGCCGGTAGCCAGGCAGCTGGCCGGTCCGGGGTGATCGCGCTGCGTGGCAGGTCCGGAGCCTGGATGGCGCCCGGATTCGGTTCGGGAACGTCGGTGACCAGCTGCTGGCGCTCACCGGAGGGGTCGACGTGTGCCAGCTGCTCGCTGACTATGGCGGGAACGTCCCGGCCGTCTGGCAGCCGCACAGTCACGACCGTTCCGGCTGCAGCCAGCGAGGCGTCGAGCTGGGCCAGGCAGATCGACCGGTTGAGGGTCGGAGACATCCGGCTGGAGGTGATCCGGCCCACGATCTCGAGGGACTTACCGCGGCCGGGGCGCACGATCTGGCTGGCCTCGGGCGGCACGATCGATCCGTCCGTTGGTTGCAGCCCGGCCAGCCGCATGCCCGTGGTTTCGTGCTCCTGCCAGACGAGTTCGGGCTTGCCCGCGAAGTCCGGCTTGTCAAGCTTGACCGCCCAGTCCAAACCGGCGCTGTAGGCGCGGGTCAGCCCGTCGGTGTCCTGGCCGATGATCAGATGACCTTTTTCCAGCCGAAGGACCCGCTGGGCCTCCACCCCGAATGCCTTGACGCCCAAGTCTTTACCGTGTTCGAGCAGCCGATCCCAGACGTGCAGCCCGTACCCAGCCGGAACGTGCAGTTCGTAGGAGAGCTCGCCGGTGAAGCCGATCCGCCACAGGACGCAATCGTCCACGCCGGCAATCCGCCCGGTGCGGACGTTCATGTACGGGAACGCCTCTGCCGACAGGTCGATGCCCTCGGTCAGCCGCCCGACGAGTTCGCGCGAGCGCGGGCCGGCGACGTTGATGCTGGCGTACGCGGTCGTGACGGGCTGAACATGAACCTGCCACTCCGGGTGTTCGGTCTGCAGCCAGTTCTCCACCCACTCCCAGATGTTGGCCGCGCCCGAGGAGGTGGTGGACATCAGATAGTGGTCCTCGCCCAGTCGGCCGGTGACGCCGTCGTCCATGACCACGCCGTCCTCAGCGCACATGACGCCGTACCGGACCCTGCCCACCGCGAGCTTGGACCACTTGTTGATGTAGAGCTGGTTCAAGAGCTTGGGCACGTCCGGTCCACGCAGGTCCAGCTTGCCGATGGGAGTGACGTCGATGATCCCGACGTTCTCCCGGACGGCCTTGACCTCAGCCACTGGGTCGCCGTAGTGATCCGGGCGGATCCACTGCCCGGCGACCAGGGGCACGGCGCGATTGCGTTCGTGCCAGGGCTGCATCGGTGAGTACCGGACGGGTTCGAAGATCCGGCCGGCCAGGGCGCCCAGGGTGATCGGGGCATACATCGGCCGCCAGGTCGTCGTGCCGGTCTCGGCGATCGTGGCACCGGTCGCCTCTGCCATCACGGCCACGGCGTTGACCAGTTCCAGCTTGCCTTGGACCGGTCCCATGGTCACCGTGGTGTAGCGCTTGGCCAGCTCCGCGGAGTCATAGCCCTCTCGGACGGCAGAGATGATGTCCTTGCTGGACACATCCTCGGAGAAGTCGACCATCCCGTGCGTGCTCGCCCGGAACAACTCGAGGTGCGGATCCAGTGGCAGGCTGGGAATGGCGGTTTTGGTCAAAACCGCAAGGGGTACGTCCTGTCCGGAGGCCGACTGGCGGCTCGTCGGGGTTGCCGCCACGCGCGCGCGCCGGATCCCTTCGGCCCGGCGGGCGGCTTCGGCGCCGACAGCGCTGCCATGGCCAAGGATCTCTTCGAGGGTGCCGTCGCCGACAAGTCCGCCGGTGGCCAGGACGTCGTCGGGCATCGTTGTCGGGTCAGGTACGAACCGAGCTGCCTGCGGCATGTATATCGGTCGGTTGCCGGCCATGTTCAACAGCGACGTCATCGTCGTCCAGCCCACAGCGGTCACCAGCAGATCAGCCTCGATCGTGCGACCGTCGGTCAGCTCGACCGCGCTGAGCCCACTTCGGCGTCCGTGTGCACGGACGATGTCCTGACCACGGCGCGGATCGACGACGGCAGCTATGTCGACGCCGACCCGCCGCAGATCCTCGGTCGCCGCATCCCCGGCTGCGTTGGCCGAGAGCACGACCGCACGCTTTCCGGGACGTACGGCGTAGAGGTTGATCAGGCGGCGTGCGGCGGTGGAAAGCATCACCCCGGGCAGATCATTTCCGTCGAAGACGTACGGCCGCTCCATCAGGCCGGAGGCCACCACGAGGACCTTGGCTCGGGCCTTGACCAGCCGCTCCGGAACGCCGGGCAGCCCACGCTGAACCACGCCAAGCCAGTTGTCGTCGTAGCGGCCGAGCACCGCCGAGTTCGTGAGGACCTCGATGTTCTCGGTTCGGCTGATCCGCTCGAGGAGATCGCCGAGTATGCCGAGGTCGGCGGCCCCGCCCCAGCGCAGGTGTCCGCCGAGGTGGTGCTCCTCGTCGACGAGCATGACCCGGGCGCCGGCTTCAGCCGCCGCGATTGCTGCGATCAGACCGGCCGGACCTCCCCCGGCAACCAGGACGTCCGGATGGGCGTAGCGCTTGTCGTAGTAGCCCTCGGCGGTGTCCGGCGAGGTCGCGCCGGCGTGCGCGAAGCGAGCGATGATCTTCTCGTAGGTCGGCCACAGGCGCTGCGGCTTGATGAACGTCTTGTAGTAGAAGCCCGGAGCCAGGAACCGGCCGACGATCTGGTTGGCCGCCTTGACGTCGAAGCGCAGCGACGGCCAGGTGTTCTGCGAGCTGACGGCCATGCCGGCTTCGACCAGCCGATGCCCGGCCCGCACGTTCGGCTCGTCGTCGACCTGCAGCGTGGTGCCGGGGTCGTGGAAGCTCGCCGTCAGCAGGCCGCGCGGACGGTGGTACTTGAAGCTGCGGGAGAACACTCGGACCCCCGCCGCGGCCAGCGCGGAGACGATCGTGTCGCCGGGGTGCGCGACGTGGTTTGACCCGTTCCAGGTGAAGTCCAGTGTCGAGTCCCGGTCGATGACCTCACCCGGCTGGACCGGCAGGCGGTGGTTGGTCGCGGTAGTCGCGGGCACGGTGTCCTGCTGGGTCATCGGGTATCACCGGCGTTCTCGGTCAGCGGGGCGTCGTCGATCCGGGTGTCAGAAGCCCGGATCTCGTGGGTCTCGGTGTGCCGCTCGAGGGAGAAGTATTTCCGGCAGCCCGATCCGTGATACCAGTTCTCTTTCGTCCACCCGAGCGGATTGCGGTGCATGTACAGGTAGCGCCGCCACTCGTCCGGCGTCGTGGTCGCGGGGTCCGGCCGGGCGCCGCCCTCACCGGCGTACCGGAACTCTGAGACGTTGCGAGGCCCGCACCATGGGCAGGGCAGCTGGATCATGTTCTTTGATGTCCTTTCGGCGACGGGTCAGCAGTGGACGAGCCGGGATCAGTGGCCAACGGCCGCTGCGCCCTTCTCTCCCACGAGTTCCCCCTCGGTGAAACGGGCGAGCCCGAAAGCAGAGATGATCTCTGGGGTCCGTTGAGTGGCGATGCACTCGGCCATGGCTTCTCCGGATACGGGTCCTGACTTGAACCCGTATGTGCCCCAACCAACATCGACGTAAAAGCCGTCAACCGGTGTCGGTCCCATGATCGGCGAGTAATCCGGAGTCATGTCGCACAGGCCGGCCCACTGACGAAGCAGCCGCATCTTGTGCAGCGGCGGCATCAAGTCGAGCACGTGACCGGCCAGCCCCTCCACGAACTCAAGTGACCCACGCATCGAGTACGAGGCGAACGGGTCGACGCTGGCGCCGAACACCAGCTCACCGCGATCGGTCTGACTGACATATACGTGCAGGGTGCCGGAGACCACGACCGTGTCCAGGAACGGACGGACCGGCTCGGTGACGGCGGCCTGCAGCGGAAAGGTCTGGATCGGCGTCTGAACACCGGCCATGTCGGTGATCAGCGTGCTCCATCCGGCCGTGCAATTGACCACGATCGGCGCGCTGATCGCGCCGCGGTTCGTCTCGACGCCGGTGACCCGGCCGTCGCTCACCTCGATCGCGGTGACTTCGGTCTGCTGGTGCAGGTGCACGCCGTACGCATCGGCCGCTCGCGCATAGCCCCACACCACGGCGTCGTGCCGGATGATCCCGCCCGGTGGGTGATAGAGCGCACCGAGGATCGGGTAGCGCGCCTCGTCGGAGGTGTCCATGTACGGGACGAGTTTCTTGATCGCCACTGGGTCGATGACGTCGGAGTCGACACCCTGGATCTTGTTCACCTCGGCCCGCCAGCGCATCGTGCGTAGCGAGGCATCGTTGTGGGCCAGGGTCAGGTGCCCGCGCTGGGAGAACATGACGTTGAAGTTGAGGTCGGCGGCCAGTCCTTCGTACAGCTTGACCGATCGGTCGTAGAACCGGATGCCCTCCGGCGTCAGGTAGTTCGACCGCAGGATGGCGGTGTTGCGGCCGGAGCCCCCACCGCCGAGATACCCCTTGTCGAGGACCGCCACGTTGGTAATGCCGTGATTCTTGGCCAGGTAGTAGGCGGTGGCCAGTCCGTGCACCCCGCCGCCGATGATCACGACGTCGTAGGCCTTGGCCAGGTCGTGCTTGCGCCAGACGAGCGGCCAGTCCTTCTTGGAGAGCCCGTGCCCTAACAGGCTGAAGGCGGAGTATCGAGCCGCCTTGCCGGCCCGTGACCCGTTCATCTTCGGTGCTCCGCTCCGATCGCGTCGCAGGGCTCCGCCACGCATAGTCACGTGGATCCTCTCATGAAACTTCGTTTCTTGTGGGTAGTCAAACCAGGAGTTTCGAGACCATACCGCCCGGAAGGTTGTGGCTTAGGCGAGGGTCAGATAGCGCTCGACCTCCCAAAGCGAGACCGTCGAGTGGTAGTCCTCGAACTCGGCGCGCTTGACCTCGGCGTAATAGTCGATGAAGTCGCCATTCCCGACCGGGCCCAAGGCGGTCCGGAGCACGTCATCGGTGACCAATTCGTCGACCGCCCGGTCCAATGTCCGAGGCAGATGCTGGATACCCCGGTCGGCGATCTCCTGGGCACTGAGCACGAAAAGGTTACCCTCGACCGGCTGCCCCGGGTCCAGGCCACGCTCGATCCCGTCCATCCCGGCCGCCAACATGCCGGTGGCCGCCAGGTAGGGATTCGCCGACCCGTCGACGGCGCGGTGCTCGACCCGGTCGCCCTCGGGAACCCGCAGCATCAGCGTGCGGTTGTTACCGCCGTAGGCCACGTACGCCGGAGCCCAGGTGGCACCCGAGGAGGGCGGACCGACGCCGATCCGCTTGTAGGAGTTGACCGTCGGGCAGATCAACGCACTCAACGCCCGGCCGTGCTCGATCAGGCCGCCGATGTAGGAGTAGGCCAGCTCGGACAAGCCCAGGCCGTACGCGTCCGGTCCCGCTCGGCTGAACAACGGTTCGTCGTCCAGAGTCCACAGGCTCTGATGCGTGTGCAGCCCGTTGCCGGTCTGCCGGCCGAATGGCTTGGGCATGAAGGTGGCCGTCATCCCGGCGTCGTAGGCCAGCATGTGCACCATGTACCGGAAGAAGATGGTCCGGTCCGCGGTGACCAGCGCCTCGTCGTAGGTGAAGTTGTTCTCGAACTGGCCGTTGCCATCCTCGTGGTCGTTGGCGTAGTTCCCCCAGCCCAGCTGGTTGAGGTTACGTGACAGCGTCGAGAGGAAATCCCACATCCGGGTCAGCCCCTTCACCTCGTAACAGGGTTTCGCGGAGGTGTCCAGGTGATCGGCCACCTGATAGCCGCCATCGTCGGTGCGCCGGAGCAAGGAGTACTCGGCCTCGATCCCGATCTTCAGTTTCCAGCCCCGCTCCTCGGCAATCCGGGTGAGCGCCCGCTTCAGGATCACCCTGGGGGCGTAGGGCCATGGCGCACCGTTGACCTGCGGGTCGCAGTGCAGGACGGCGACACCCGGTTTCCACGGAACCGGGGTGTAGGAGGCCGGGTCAGGCAGCACGGTCATGTCGGGATCGGCAGGGGTTTGGCCGAGATCGCCGGCGGCGAAGCCGGCGAATCCGGCCCCGCCGTCCATCAACATGTCAAAGCTGCTCATCGGCACCGCCTTGGCACATGGCTTGCCATGCAGGTCGACGAACATGGCGAGAAAGAACTCGATCCCGTCGTCATCTGCACGGGTCTTCAACTTCTCGCGGCCGTCGGACATTCGCAGCTCCTCGCGTTGGTTGTGGTGGGTTGGCGTTACAGCGGCCTGCCGGGGATCCAGTCCGTACCCGCCAGCGGGACGCCCGCCATGGCGGCTGCCTCGATGGTCAGAGCGACGAGATCTTCTGGCTCCAGGTTGTGCACGTCGGACGTACCACACGCACGGGCCAGTGTGGTCAGCTCCATGACCACTGACCGAAGGTAGTTCACCACTCGGCGGGTGCCGGTGACGGGATCCAGGCGTGCTTCGAGCTCGGGATCCTGAGTGGCGATTCCGATCGGATCCCGCCCCGTGTGCATGTGGTGGTAGTAACCGGGTGCTGTGCCGAGGGCGGAGTACTCGTTGGTGACATCGTGAGTGACTCCGTCCAAGGTGTAGGTGGCACTGCTGGCGCCCAGCGCGATCAGCGGCGCCAGCCCCATGGCTACCGCGTCGGCGCCGAGCGCCAGCGCCTTGGCCACGTCGGCGCCACTCCGGATGCCGCCAGAGACGATGAGCTGGACCTCCCCATCCAGACCGATCTCTCGTAGCGCCTCTGCAGCCAGGCGCACTGCGGGAAGAGTCGGAATACCGGCATGTTCGATGAACGCGTCCTGGGTGGCCGCGGTGCCACCCTGCATGCCGTCGACCACCACCACATCCGCCCCAGCGGCGCAGGCGAGCTTGACGTCGTGGGTCACCCGGGTGGCGCCGAGCTTGACATAAATAGGTTTTTCCCACGCGGTCGCTTCGCGCAGCTCCTCGATCTTGATCCGTAGATCGTCGGGTCCGACCCAGTCCGGGTGCCGTGACGCCGAGCGTTGATCGATGCCCGGCGGCAGGGTGCGCATGTCTGCCACGCGCTCGCTTACCTTCTGCCCCAACAGCATTCCCCCGCCGCCGGGCTTCGCACCTTGGCCGATCACGATCTCGATGGCGTCAGCACGATGCAGGTCCCGCGGGTTGAACCCATACCGCGAGGGAAGACATTGGTAGACCAGGATCTCCGAGGCTGCGCGTTCCTCGTCGGTCATTCCGCCGTCACCGGTCGTGGTCGACGTACCCACCTCGGTGGCCGCCCGTCCGAGGGCGGTCTTCGCCGTCGCGGACAGCGCCCCGAAGCTCATCCCGGCGATCGTGATCGGAACCGCCAACTCGATCGGCTTGTTGGCGTACCGGGCGCCCAGCACGGTCCGGGTTTCGCATTTCTCCCGGTAGCCCTCCAAGGGATAGCGGGATACCGAGGCGGTGAGCAGGAGCAGATCGTCGAAGGTCGGCAACTGCCGCTTGGCCCCCCACCCGCGGATCTCATAATGCCCGTCCCGAGCCATCCGCTGGATCTGTGAGATCACGGCCGGCGAGAAGGTGTAGCTCGGCTGCAGTGCGTCCATCGGGAGAATGATCAGTACCTCTGCTCGGTCAGGGCGTCGAAGTTGTACAGCTCACGGGCCGAGGCGACGCGGGTGACATCTTCGGGCTCTATGTGCCCGAAGCCGGCCAGATCAACCAGTTCCCGTACGGTCTTGACGTCGGCATCGGTCAGCTCCTCGACGCGGGCGTCGGCACCCAGCGAGGCGATCGAGCCGGCTACGTAGATCACCGTCTCGTACAGCGAATCCCCTAGTCCTTTTCCGGCGTTCCCGCCCACCAGGATCACCCCCGCCTGGGCCATGAAGCCGCTCATGTGTCCGACGTCGCCGCCCACGAGCACGATGCCGCCCTTCAGGGATATGCCGGTCCGGCTGGAGGCATCTCCGTGGACGATGATCGTCCCGCCGTGAGCGGAGGCGCCGGTGCATTCCGAGGCATTGCCCCGTACCCGGATGGTGCCGCTCATGAGGTTCTCACCGGTCGACCAGCCGACGAATCCGCTGATGGACACGTCCGGCCCGTCACCGAGTCCCCCCGTGAAGTAGCCAGCGTTGCCCTCGATGTCGATCGTGATCCGGTTCGCGAGCCCCACCGCTATGTTGTGCCGTCCCCAGGGCTCGACGATGTGGGCCGTGGCCCCATCCGGAAGTTCAGCAAGCGCAGAGTTCAGCTCGCGGGTCGACAACTCAGCACAGCTCAGCGTCACCTGCTCCACGTGTACACCTCTTCGGGCACTGGCTCGAAAACGCGGGCGGCACCGATACCGGGAAGCCCGGCAAGAGCGTGATACTCCGAGGCCATGGCAACGTAGTCGTCTGTATCGGCGATGACTGCCGGCTTGCAGGCGAAGGAGTCGCGCAGCACCGCGAACTGGTTTCTGGTGGCGACCAGCAGGGTGAAGAAACCGTCGAGTTCCTTCTGCACCATCCGCAGCGCTTCGCCGAGATCGACACCGTGCACCATCTGGCGAGCCAAGAAGCGGGCGCACACCTCGGAGTCGTTGTCGGTGTCGAAACGGATGCCTTCCCGCTGCAGACGACGTCGCACGGTAGCCGGGTTGGAAAAGGATCCGTTGTGTACCAACGCGACGTCGGCAGCCGGTGCGAAGGGGTGTGAATGCTCGGTGGTAACCGCGGACTCGGTCGCCATGCGGGTATGGCCGACACCCTGGAAGCCGCGTCGCTTGTCGAGCCCGTAGCGCGCGATGATCTCCCCTGGCCGGCCCACGTCCTTGAAGATCTCCATGTTCTGGCCGAGACCGACAAGCCGCACCGATCGGCCCTGCCGCCGCAGGCTGCGCACCGCGAGATCCTCGGGTGCATCCACGCTGAGCACAGCCACGTCGCCGAGTTCCTCGATCTCCACGGAGGCTGCGACGTCCTGGCCGATAGCGCGGCCGAGCGCAGCCCAGTCCATGCCCACGCTGGCATGCAGAGATAGCTTCACCCGTCCCGGGCAGGCCTCATCGAAGAGGGCAATACCAGCCGAATCGGGGCCGCGGCTGGACATGCAGTCCAACATTGGTGCCAGAAGTTCGCCGAGGCGCGCGTGCATGGTCGGCGTCTTGAGCTGGAGACCGACGATTCCGCACATGTGCCCTCCTGTACCCAAGAGCGGCAAAGACAACGCCGGGCCCTGATTGGTTCTGCTTCCGGACCTTATACCCTCTTGCGCTGACTTTCGGCAGGTACTGTGCGGAAATGGGCCGGATCGTCACATCCATGACGCTCACCCAGGGGGTCGCTGAACACCTGCGCAACATGATCCATCGCGGTGAAGTGGGACCAGGCGATCGGCTTCCGCCCGAGCGTGAGTTGGCCGAGCAGCTTGGCGTCGCCCGGATCAGTCTTCGCGAGGCCATCAAGCTGCTGGTCGGCGACGGCTATGTCGAGGTTCGCCGGGGGGCAAAGGGCGGCACGTTTATCACCGAGTTGCTCAGGCCGGTCGAGAGCTGGCGTGCCCGCATGCGCGAGCAGAGCGGGGCAATCGAGGACATCATCGACTTTCGCATTGCCCTCGAGTCACACACCGCCCGGCTGGCGGCGACGCGCCGGACCAGGCAGGACCTCTCGGTGCTGCGGACCGCGATCAGGAACCTCTCCATGGCCAAGGGTCGGGCGAGCTTCCGGCTGGCCGATTCGCAGTTCCACGGTGGCTTGGCGGCAGCGGCCGGCAACCTCCGGCTGGAAAACGCGATCCACTCGGTACGGGGTGAACTATTCAGTCCCCACGACCTGCTCACTTTCGTCGAGCCGATCGAGGAAACGACTCGCGACCACGAGGCAATCTGCGATGCGGTAGGCGACCGGGACGCAGACAGTGCAGCGGCGATGATGACCGAGCACATCGAGCGGACCCGTCAGCAGCTGCGGGTGATCGTCTTCGGGTAGCGACTCCCAGCGCTCGCGCAAAGAGCGAGGGCAGGCACGGGCGTCGCCGATGAAGATTTACTCGGATGAAACAGGGTTGCCTCTCTGGGGGTTGATGCCGATGCCTTCCGTGCCCTAGTCTCCAGACGCTTTCGCCCGGTTCCGACGTCAGATTCGCTGAGCCAGGAGGACCGTCCCATGGGTGACGAGCTAGGCGCCTTGAACGTCATTTTCACCGAGTTCTACTTCTGGGTGACCGTCGTGATGATGTTCCTCATCCACGTCGGATTCGCCGTGTACGAGGTGGGGGTGACCCGCCGCAAGAACCTCCGAGCCACACTCATGAAGAACATCATGGTGATCCCGCTGGTCACGATCACCTTCTTCCTCTTCGGCTGGTACCTCTACTTCGCGCTGCCCAACGGGCCGGGTATCACCGGCGGGATCATCCCTGAGGCAGTTGATCTCGGCGCGCCGTGGTCTGAGTCAATGGGGCCGAACATGCAGGACCGGATCAACGGGGTGTTCTGGGCGGCTTTCCTGCTCTTCTCCTGGACTGCCGCCTCGATCGTGTCCGGCGCCATCATCGAACGGGTGCGCCTGGGGGCGTTCTTCATCTTCGCGGTCATGCTGGGATCGATCACCTGGATCATCGACGCCGCGTGGGGCTGGTCGCCCAACGGCTGGATGGTGCAGGTGATGGGTTACCACGACGCGTACGCCTCCGGGGTCATCCACGCAATCGCCGGCGGCACCGCGCTGGCGGTGGTGATCGTCCTGGGCCCGCGGATCGGGAAGTTCGGCCCCAACGGGGAGATCCGCGACATCAAGCCGCACAACGTCTGGATGACCTGCGTGGGCCTGTTGCTCATCTTCACCGGATTCTGGGGCTTCTATGCCGCGTGCAACATCCCCATCCTCGACGTCGGGGGGGACTCGGGGAGCTTCTTCTCGGCCACCAACATCTACCTGATGCCGACCACGCTGTCCGGCATCACCTTCAACTTCCTGATGTCCCTGTCCGGTGGCATGTTGGCCGCCTTCATCCTGAGCAAGGCCGACCCGTTCTGGACCCTGTCCGGTGGCCTGGCCGGGATCATCACCGCGTCGGCCGGCAACGACCTCTACCACCCGCTCCAGGCCATGCTGATCGGGGCCGCCGGCGTCTTCGTCGCCTACAAGCTGCACTTCTACGTCGAACGTCGCTTCAGGATCGACGACGCGGTCGGCGCCGTTGCCGTGCACGGTTACGCCGGGTTCTTCGGCGTGGTGGTGGCAGGTTTCGTGCTGTGGGGGTATCCGGCGGCCGCGCCGGCGGAGGGCGCCTCCGCGTGGTTCACCACCCCGGAAGGGTTCCCCGCGGTCAACCCGATCGGCAACCTGCTCGGTGCCATCATCATGTTCTTCGTGCTCGGGTTCCTGCCCGCCTACGGCGTGGCGAAGCTGCTGAACCGGTTCGGGTTGCTGCGGGTGCCCCGGGCGGTCGAGCTCGCCGGCCTGGACACCCATCGATACGGCAACGCCTATCCCTACTTCCAGAGCAGCGAGGCCGAGGGCGGCTTCGCTGAGGTGGAGCGCGAGATCGCCGGTGGGTTCAACGGGCAGGTGGCCGGTCGATTAGACGGCGCTGAACCTTCGGGAGCGACGTCGCGCGAGGACAGGAGGGTCGCGAAGTGAATCTCGCAGGTACCGGCCTCGATTCGTTCACAGATCCTGCCGACATCACGACGCTCTACCCCTTCGCCGGTTGGGAGGTGCTGCTGGTCGTCATCGGCTTTGTCCTGTTGTTCGGCTGGCATGTCGCTCAGATGCGTGACGAGAACAAGGAGTACGACGAGGCGATCGAGCTCTACAGCCGGGTCGGGATGGAGCGGGCCATGCACTTCGGTGGCGTTTCGCACCTGGACACCGACGAAGACATGGAGGCCGTTGAGTCCAAGGCCGGCGAAGGGCATCGGCCAGGGCCCGGTCGCCCCGCCGACCGAGACGCAACGGAGTAAGCCAGGTAAACCTCCGACCGTACGAAGAAACGAAGCATCTCGGCCCCGAACGACCAGATCAGCCGCCGGGGCTGACCGACTTCACGGCCAGGAACTGGATCGGCAGGGTGATCAACTCCCCGGGCCCGTGCAGGACCTCACCGACGAATTGGATCGCATCACCTGGTTCGAGCAGGTAGCGCGAGTCCCCGTAGCAGTACTCCATCTTGCCGGTGATCATGAACAGGAGTTCGGTACCGGCGTGTTGGTAGAGCGGGAAGACCTCGGTGCGCTCGGTCAAGGTCACCAGCATCGGCTCGAGGCTGTCGTAAGGCGCCCGCATCGTGCCGAGCATCTGGTAACGATGTCCAGGACCTGAGCCCTTGTGCTGGATGTCTAAGCCGCCTCCGGCCTTGACGTACACCAGGTCCTGCTCCTCGGACAGGCCGCGGAAGAACGCGGTGACTGGTACGGCCAGGGCTTCGGAGAGCCTCGCCAGCGTGGCCAGGCTTGGCGAGGACTGGGCGTTCTCGATCTTGGACAGCATTCCCTTGGACAGGCCGCTCTCCCTGGCCAGAACTCCCACCGTCCAGCCGTGGTTGTGCCGGAACTCCCGCACCCGTTCGGCGATGATCGCGCCCAGGGACTGGGCCAGAGCCGAGGCCTGCGAGGTGGGCTCGGACGAGTCTGCGTCGTCGGGGTCTGACTCCGGCACAGGGTGGACCACCGCCGCGTACTCCCTTCGCCTACGTCTGGGGCTTGGCCTCCCGACCGAATGGAAGGCCTGTGCCAAACGCTAGTCCCCCGGCGCTAGACCAGTTCCCCCCGCAGCCCCGGAGGAAACGGGTGATCGGAAATAGTTGTCTCCTGTGAGGGGACAGAGTTTACTGCCTGTGAATAGCAATTCCGATGGGCCCACACCCGGGCCGACCCGAGGAGGCCCATTGAGCACCGACATCGAGGACTTCGTCGCCCAGGATGGTCGCCAGGAGGCGGTCGAGCGGATCCGTCGTGAGATCGACTCGAGCGGGGTCACCTACCTCTATTTCCAGTTCGTCTCGGTCACTGGACGGATCATGGGCAAGGGCGCCCCCACCGCCCACTGGGAGACTTTCGCCCGCAAGGGATTCCAGCTGGTGTACGGCTCGACGGCCAACCTGTTCATCGATCGTCACGGCGACTACATCGGGTACGGCCCGGAGTCGCGCGAGTTGGTCGGCATCCCCGACGTGGACACGTTCTGCGTCCTTCCCTGGGATTCAAAGACCGCGCGGGTGTTCTGCACGCTCTTCCGTGGCCGCGAGGAGGAGGAGAATCCAGGGGCGTATCTCACCTCTGACTGCCGCGGGAACCTCAAACGCATCCATGCCGACTTCGAGGAGCGAACCGGCCTGCACCTGCGGGCGGGGACCGAGCCGGAGATGATGTGGCTCAAGCTCAATCCGGACGGCACGCCATCGGTCGAGGGCAAGACGAAGCCGTACTGCTACCACATCGACCAGTTCTCCGAGCTCCAGCCGGTCATCCATCGGGTCATCGAGTACAGCACCGCGATGGGGCTGGACATGATCCAGGGCGACCATGAGGACGCGCCCGGCCAGCTGGAACTGAACTGGCAGTTCGACCGCGCCGAGCACACGGCCGACCGCTTGACCACCTATCGCCAGATCTGCAAGCAGGTCGGCCGGGAGTTCGGCTTGTTCCCGTGCTTCATGCCCAAGCCGTTCATGGGCGTCTCGGCCAACGGCTGTCACCACAACATCTCGCTCTGGGAGGGGGACCGTAACGCCTTCCTCCCGGAAGGCGACAACCCCAGGCAGCCGAGTCAACTGGGGCTCTACGCGATCGGCGGCGTCCTGGACCACCTGGACGCGCTGACCTGCGTCACCGCGCCGACGGTGAACTCCTATCGGCGGCTGTGGGACGCGGGCTTCTGGGCCCCGCTCTACGCCGATTGGGGATATCAGAACCGGACCACCGCCTTACGGGTCAGCTCCCCGGACCGATTCGAGTACCGCTCCGTCGACTCGTCGGTCAACCCGTACCTGTCGATGGCAGCCTTGATCCTCGCGATGGCCGACGGCCTGGAGCGCAAGCTCGACCCGGGCCCACCAGAGGAGCGGAACATCTACGAGGCCATGGCCGGCGGCAAGGATGTGCACAAGATCCCGATGAACCTCGGCGACGCATTGGCGGCGCTGCGAGCCGACGACGTGGTCCGGTCGGCCATGCCCGATGAGATGTACAAGGTGTTCGAGCACTACAAGCGCGACGAGTGGGAACGCCATTGCGCGACGGTGACCGACTGGGACATCAAGGAGTACCTAGACATCCTGCCCTGAGCCATCCCGGCCTGACGGCGGCAAGCAACCCGGTATTCCGGGAAGGGAGACATCCACATGTGCGGTATCGCAGGAATCATCCACAAGGGCGGCGACGGCGCGGTCGGTGCCGAGATGACCAGCATGCTTCAAGCAATGAAACACCGCGGACCGGACTCGACGGGCTATGCGCTGTACGGCCAGCCCAGTGACCTGCTGGTCATGCGCTTCAAGCTGGCAGACCCCAGCCAGACCAACGATTTCGACTTCGACGAGCGTCTGGAAACCAGCCGCCGCGAGGTAGAGGAGCGGCTGAACAAAATCGGCGCGACCGTCGACCGGATGGAAGCCGAGTCGCAGTATGCCTATCGCGCGACCTTTCGGTACGAGGGGGATCTCAAGCCGCTGACCGACTACGTCGAAGACGTTCCCGGCGCCGAGGTGCTCTCCCTCGGCCACTCTCTGGAGATCATCAAGGACCTCGGGGACGCCGAGACGGTGTCCGAGCAGTACCGGCTCGGAGGCTTCCGCGGTAGTCACGCGATCGGTCACGTCAGAATGGCGACTGAGTCCGATGTGGACATCGCTGGCGCACACCCGTACTGGGCGTACCCGTTCTCCGATGTGGCCGTGGTGCACAACGGTCAGCTGACCAACTATCACCAGTGGCGGCGCCGGCTCGAGCGCAACGGGCACCGGTTCCAGTCCGAGTGCGACTCCGAGATCATCGCCGTCTACATCGCCGAACGCCTCGCCGACGGGCTCTCCCTGGAGACCGCGATGAAGCAGAGCCTGCAGGACCTCGACGGCGTGTTCACCTACCTCGTGGTCACCGACGACAGCCTTGGGGTGGCCAAGGACGAGATGGCCGCCAAGCCGCTGGTTCTGTTCGAGAGCGACCAGATGGTCGCCCTCGCGTCGGAGGAGATGGCGATCCGGGCGATCATCGATCACGAGATCGACACCTACGATCCCTACGAATCCGAAGTCCTGGTGTGGAGCCGATGAAATCCACCAGCGAGAGCAGGCGGACCACCGCGTACGACGTTCGGGGCCTGGCCGAGCCGGATGCGGTGGCGCCGAAGTCGGCCATCATCACCGGTGATACCGCGGAACTCGACGCCGAACCCCTGACCACCCGTCAGATCAACCTGGAACTGCGCCGGCTGATCTACGGCGAGGGCGTCAGCCAGGTCACGTTGCTCAACCCCGGCGCCAAGCACTCACTGGCCGTCGGCCTGCTGACTCGCTGCCGAATCCGGATCGAAGGCAGCCTCGGTTACTTCGGCTGCGGCCTGATCGACGGCCCGGAGATCCACATCACCGGACGGGTGGGCTGGGCGGTGGCCGAGAACATGATGGCCGGCGTCGTGGTCATCGACAAGAACGCCGGCTCGCTGACCGGTGCCGCCCTGCGCGGCGGCGACCTGGTGATCCGCGGCCAGGTCGGTGCCCGTACCGGCATCGACCAGAAGGGCGGCACGATCATCGTCGGTGGAACGGCCGGAGCCAACACCGGCTTCATGATGCAGCGGGGCCGGCAGATCATCTGCGGCAACGCCGGACCCGGACTGGGCGACTCGATGTATGACGGGGCGATCTACGTCGGCGGGAAGGTGGCCTCGCTCGGCGTCGACTGCGTGGAGGCCGAGATGGGTCGCGATGACGACGAACTCATCGACCGCAAGTTCGGCATCTACGCCATGCACCGCCCGGACTCGTTCCGCAAGTTCGTCTGCGGCAAGAAATTGTGGAACTACGACAACCTCGAGCCGCACGAGCGCAAGCTCGTCCTCTGACGTTTCAGGAGCTGGAATGACTGGGCAGCAAGACCTTCCGACCCCGACCGGGCGCCCGCTGGGTCAAAGCCGCATCTTCACGCCCACCGTCGTCGATGACATCCACACCAAGGCACAACTCGGCCGGTACCGGATGCGCGGCTTCTCGATGTTCAAGAAGATCCCGCATTGGGACGAGCTGATGTTCATGCCTGGAACGTTGACCCGGTTCGTCATCGAGGGCTACCGGGAGAAGTGTGAGACCAAGACTGTGCTCGGCGCGCGGTATGCCAAGAACCCGATCGAGCTCGACATTCCCATCTACATCACCGGGATGAGCTTCGGTGCGCTCTCCCTGGAGGCCAAGATGGCCTTGGCCAAGGGCGCGTCGATGGCCGGTACGGCGACCTGCTCGGGTGAGGGCGGCATGATCCCGCCGGAGCGCGACCTGTCCACCAAGTGGTACTACCAGGTCATCCAGAGCCGGTACGGGTTCAACCCGCACCACCTGATGCTCGCCGACGCCGTCGAGTTCTTCATCGGACAGGGCTGCAAGGTGGGACTGGGCGGGCACCTGATGGGCCAGAAGGTCACCGAGCAGGTAGCCGAGATGCGATCTCTGCCAGCTGGCATCGACCAGCGCTCCCCGGCGCGGCACCCTGACTGGCTCGGTCCGGATGATCTCTCCCTGAAGATCCAGGAGATCCGCGAGGCCACCGACTATCAGGTGCCGATCCAGCTCAAACTCGGCGCTGCCCGGGTCTATGACGACGTACGGATGGCGGCCAAGTGCGGCCCGGACATCATCTACCTGGACGGCGCCGAGGGTAGTACCGGAGCCGGTCCACACATCGCCACGGAGGAGACCGGCATCCCGCTGATGGCCGCGATCCCCGAGGCCAGGCGGGCGCTGGAGGACGTGGGCCTTGCCGACGAGATCGACCTGGTCGTCGCAGGTGGGATTCGCAACGGCGGGGACGTCGCCAAGGCACTCGCCCTCGGCGCCAATGCGATCGCCATCGGACACTCGGCGCTGATCGCGCTGAACTGCAACAAGGAACTCCCCGGTATCACCGACTACGAGGGAACCGTGGGCGTCCCCGCCGGTTCCTGTTATCACTGCCACACCGGACGCTGTCCCGTCGGCGTCACGACGCAGGACCCCGAACTCCGAAAGCGGCTGAACGTGGACGAGGGAGCCGAGCGGGTCTACAACTTCCTGCACACCCTGACCCTCGAGGTGCAGATGCTCGCCCGCGCCTGCGGGAAAACAGACGTCCACAGCCTCGAGCCGGAGGACCTCTGCGCACTGACGACCGAGGCGGCCGCCATGGCCAAGGTCCCGTTGGCCGGGACGAAGTACATCCCGGGTGTCACCGAAGAGCGCACACTCTCCGAAATCAAGAGCCTGCTTGCCAAGCACGTGGCTAACGACGGAAGTGGAGGAGCGCGTCATGGCTGACGATTTCGACACGTCGGCGCGCAACCTGACCACCAGCAAGGGCATCGACACCGAGGAACTGACCGGGCGCACGTTCCCGTACCAGTTCGATCTCAGCTTGGTCGAGGACATCGACCTCAACGAGGCGACACCCGGTCAGGACATCAACTGGCTCGAGGACATTCATCTGATGCAGGAGGGCGGCATGAATGCGGTTTTCGACCGCTACACGAATGCCTTCCTCAAGATTCACTTCGAGATACCGGAGGGACGCGAGGACGAGTTCGCCCGAAAAGTGCTGATCAAGCACTTGCAGGAAGGCAACTCCTACGGCATCTGGCTGAAGCACAAGCATGCGAAGTTCGCTCAACCCGAACTCGGATCATGGTTGGCCGGTTCACAGACCGTGGGTGAGAACTGGGAGCCCGCAGAACTCGACGGCTGGCAACCGGCACTGCACTGACCAGAACGCGCCGGCTGAAGGTGGTCGGTGGCCCAGCGCCGGCAGAAGACGATCACCTCCTCCTGCATACCTCGACGCGCAGCACGTGCCCATCATGTGGTTAAGCCGCGCGTCAAACCGATCAGGGCGTCTGTGGCGGCGGCAATCCGGACGCGGGCATCGCCCGAGACCGGGCTTTCCCCGTGCTGGGCCGCCAATTCAGCGGCCGTGTCGGTCAGCCGCTCGTAGGCTGACACGCCTTCGCGCAACCGCGAGGCGAGCAGGTTCAGAGCCGCCACCCCATCGTCGGTGGATCGCGCAGGGTCCTCGAGCGCAATGATCCGGGTGGCATGGGCGCGCAACGAACGAACACCGACCGAGGCGCGGATCCAGGTGTCCGCGGCGACGGCATCCGGAAGCGCGGCAAGGTGCCCGGCCAGTTCGCGCTCTCGTGCGGCAAGTCGAGCCAGCGGCGCGAAGGACCGGGACGACTCATCAGGAAGTACGCTGACCGGTATCTGCGGCCAGACATAGCGCCCGAGGTTGATCCGATATGCGCGGACCCCGGCCTCCACAGCTCCGGTCGTGACCACCAACGCCGCCAGACCCGCGATGATCTCGGTGATCTCGATCCCGGCCCGGTCCCCGATCTCCAGGGTGAGCACGATCAGCCCGATCGCACCGAGCAGCCGGTAGGCGAATCCGCGCCGGGACAGGCTCCGCTTGCGGGCAAGTCGGTCCTCAGCGGAGTCGCGGGCGATGCCGATCTCCGCCGTACGGGGGTAGTAGGGCGACTGTGGCCGGCGGATCAGGCGGGTTCTGGGCGCTGTGCGTGCGCGGGGTCAGCGACTGCCTCATTCGTGGCCTGCTGCGCCTCGAGGGCGGGGCCGGTCGGAGTCGCCTCGACTGCTGCCGGCGGACCCTGATCCGCCCGTTGGCTCGTGGCCTTGTCGGTCCCGCTGTCCATGCTGGCGCGGATCTGCTCGAGGCGAGTGGCCGCGGAGACGTCGAGGGTGGCCTTCTGGACCTCGAGCATGCGTCCTTCGACGGAATTCTGGGCCAGCTCCTGCTGTCCCAGCGCGTGGGCGTAGCGCGCTTCGATCTTCTCCCGTACCTCACCGAGACTTGGTGTAGAGCCGGGAGCCGACAGGTCACTCATCTGACGTAGCGAGGCCGAGACCTGCTCCTGCATCCGGGCCTGTTCCAGCTGGCTGAGCAGTTTCGAGCGCTCGGCCAGGGTCTGCTGCAGACGCGTGCGGCTCTGCTCGACCGCTCCCTTGGCCTGCTCAGCGGCCTGCAAGGCCTCGTCGTGAGAACGCTTGAGGTCCTCAACCGACTGCTCGGCGGAGACCAGTTGGGTGGCGAAGGCCGCTGCGGCGCTCTCGAAATCGGCGGCCTTGGCAGCGTCACCCTTTGCCTTGGTCTGGTCGGCGAGCACCAGCGCCTGGCGGGCGGAGGCCTGCAGCTTCTCGACCTCGCTGAGCTGCCGGGTCAGCCGCATCTCCAGCTGTCGCTGGTTCCCGAGGACAGCCGCTGCCTGATTTGCCAGCGACTGATGGCGATGCTGTTCGGCCTCGATGGCCTGTTGGATCTGGATCTTGGGATCTGCCCTCTCCTCGATCTTGGCACCGAAGGCGGCCATAAAGTACTTCCACGCCTTCACGAACGGGTTGGCCATGCGAGTGAGTCCTTTCCCCGGGCGCTGTCAACGCCGCGTACGTGCGGTCGCGATCTCGTCCGCCAGTTGTTCCATCGTGCCATGTAACGGATACCGGAGTCCGGCGGTGCCCACCCTGGGCTCACTATGGTGTTTTCGTGCTGGTCGTCTGCGGGGAGGCAGTGCTCGACCTGATCAGCGACGGTTCTCCTACCGGCTATCGAGCTCGCCCCGGAGGCAGTCCGGTGAACGTGGCCGTGGGCGCTGCCCGACTAGGGCTACCGACCGCGCTCCTGGCTCGGTTCGGAGCCGGACAGTTCGGCCGGTTGCTCCGTTCACACGCCGCGGCGGCTGGCGTGAGCCTCGCGCTGAGTGTGAATGCTGACGAGCCGGCAATGCTGGCGGTAGTCGGCCTGGACGCGTCCGGAACGGCCAGCTACGACTTCTACATCGACGGAACGGCCGAGCGCGGGTGGCAGAGACACGAGTTGCCCGATCCCCTGCCCGACCAGGCACAAGCGCTGCATGTCGGATCGATCTCCTCCTGGTTGGCCCCGGCGGGCGCCCTCGTCTCCGAACTGGTCGTGCGGGAGCACCACCGTGGTGCCGTACTGATCAGTTTCGACCCCAATCTGCGTCCTGTTCTGATCGAGGATCCGGGACATGCGCGAGCCTGCGTCGAGCGGGTGCTGGTGGTCGCGCAGCTGATCAAAGTCAGCGTCGAGGACCTGCGCTGGCTCTATCCACAACAGGACCCGGGTGCCTCTGCGCAACGATGGGCGCACACGGGCCCGGCGCTGGTCGTGCTGACCGCCGGAGCCAACGGCGCCCGCGCCTACCGACCCGGAAGGCCGGCGTACCCGGTGTCCGCGCGGGACGTCTCCGTCGTCGACACCGTGGGCGCAGGTGATGCCTTCACGGCCGGACTGCTGGCCGCACTTGCCGACCGAGGCCGGCTCCATCGTCATGGGCTCGACGATCTCGACGACGGCGAACTGGACGCCATACTGTCCAGCGCCGCACTGGTGGCGGCGCTGACCTGCGCCCGGGCCGGGGCCGATCCCCCGAGCCGTGCCGAACGCGACGCTGCACTCAGCATGGGTGTGTGAAGGCAGATTCCGGCACCCCTACCGTGGAGCGATGGAGTTCCGTCGTATCCCGGGTCTGCCGCCGTACGTCTTCACGATCATCGACGGGCTCAAGGTCGCGGCCCGTCGGGACGGCAGGGATGTCATCGACCTGGGCTTCGGCAATCCGGACATCCCCTCCCCCGACATCGCCGTCAGCAAGCTGGCCGAGGCCGCCCGAAACTCCCGTAACCACCGGTACTCCTCCTCGCGCGGCATCCCGAAACTGCGGCAGGCAGTTGCCGACCTTTACGGCCGTCAATTCGACGTCGCACTCGATCCGGACACCGAGGTGCTCAGCACGATCGGGGCGAAGGAGGGCTTCAGCCACCTGATGTGGGTGCTGCTGCAGCCCGGAGACTGCGCCCTGGTCCCCTCACCGTCCTACCCGATCCACCTCTGGGGCCCGTACTTCGCCGGCGCGGACACTAGGCAGGTCGCGATCGGCGCAGACGAGGACTACGTCGAGAACGTCATGGAGGCCTGGGAGTACGGCTGGCCCAAGCCGCGTGTCGTGGTGCTGTCCTTCCCGCACAACCCGACGACGTCCACAGTGGAGCTCTCCGACCTGCAGCGCCTCGTCGACTGGGCGCGTGAGCGGGACGTGGTGCTCGTCCACGACTTCGCCTATGCCGAGACGACGTTCGACGGTTGGACCGCTCCGTCGATCCTGCAGTGCGAGGGGGCGCGGGAATGCTCGGTGGAGTTGTACTCAATGACCAAGTCGTTCTCGATGGCCGGTTGGCGAGTCGCCTTTCTGGTCGGCAATCGCGAGGTCGTCGCTGCCCTGGCCAAGCTGAAGAGCTACCTGGACTACGGCACCTTCCAGCCGATCCAGATCGCCGCGACGGTGACCCTGAACGAGGCCGCCGACTATCCGCGGGAGGTCAACACGATCTATGAGTCCCGGCGGGACGCATTGTGCGGTGGGCTATCTCGCGCCGGCTGGCCGATTGCCCGACCGAAGGGCACGATGTTCGCCTGGGCGCGCATCCCCGAGGCCTACCAAGACCTCGGTTCCATCGAGTTCGCCACCTTGGTGGTCAACGACTGCGATGTCGCGACCTCACCGGGCGTCGGGTTCGGCGCTCAGGGCGAGGGGTACGTACGGTTCGCGCTGATCGAGAACGAACAGCGAATCGCCCAGGCCTGCCGGCAGATCCAGCGCGGCCTGCCGAAACTGCGAACCGGCTGAGTCGCGGCTCGTGGCTGAAAGTTGATCATCGGAATGTGCCCGGGTTTCGACTGTCCGGACACGAATCAAATGGCATTATTCCGATGATCAACTCGGAGCCGGGTCAGGATGCGGCGTTCGCGCGGCGCGCTGACCTGACCCG
This sequence comes from Geodermatophilaceae bacterium, assembly GCA_050999295.1. GTDB lineage: Bacteria > Actinomycetota > Actinomycetes > Mycobacteriales > Geodermatophilaceae > JACCQS01. The sequence goes on from JBPCPI010000155.1 coordinate 35,038, forward strand.
CTCGTGCGGATCGAGGTGGACCTTTCGCAGCCGCAGGTGCTTAGGGGTCACCTCGACGCACTCCTCGGGAGAGATGAACCCGAGTGCCTGCTCCAAGGACAGCAACCGGGGTGGCGACAGCTTGACGGTCTCGTCGCCGGCGGACTGCCGCATGTTGGTGAGCTTCTTCTCCTTGGCCACGTTGACATCCATGTCGCCGACTCGGCTGTTCTCCCCCACGATCATGCCCTGATAGACCTCTGTGCCCGGGCTCACCATCATGACGGCCCGGTCCTGCAGGTTCAGCATCGCGAACGTCGTGGCCGGCCCGCTGCGGTCGCTGACCAGCGAGCCGGTGTGGCGCAGGTTGATCTCGCCGAACCATGGCTCGAAGCCCTCGAAGACCTGGCTGAGCACTCCCGTCCCCCGGGTGTTGGTCAGGAACTCGTTCCGGAAACCGATCAGCCCGCGGGCGGGGACCAGGTAGTCCAGGCGCACCCAGCCCAGACCGTGATTGACCATGTTTGTCATCCGGCCCTTCCGGCCGGCCAGCAGCTGGGTGACCGCCCCCAGATGGGCCTCGGGTACGTCGATGGTCACCCGTTCGACAGGCTCGTGGCGCTTGCCGTCGATCTCCCGGGTGACGACCTGCGGCTTGCCGACCGTCAGTTCGAAACCCTCACGGCGCATCTGCTCGATCAGGATCGCCAACTGGAGTTCGCCGCGGGCCTGGACCTCCCAGGCGTCGGGGCGGTCGGTCGGCTCGACCCGGAGACTGACGTTGCCGACGAGTTCGGAGTCCAGCCGGTTCTTGACTTGACGAGCGGTGAGCTTGGTGCCGTCGCGCCCGGCCAACGGAGGGGTGTTGATCCCGATTGTCATGGACAGGGCGGGCTCGTCCACCGTGATCAGCGGGAGCGGCCGCGGGTCCTCAGGATCGGCCAGCGTCTCGCCGATCGTGATCTCGGCGATGCCTGCCACGGCCACGATGTCACCCTGGCGGGCCTGCTCGACCGGGATCCGGTTGAGGTGCTGGGTGAGGCAGAGTTCGGAGATCTTGACCCGCTCGATGCTGCCGTCCACGCGGCACCAAGCGGCGGTCTGACCCTTGGTGATCGTGCCCTCTACGATGCGGCACAGCGCCAGCCGGCCGACATAGGGGTTGGCGTCGAGATTGGTCACCCAGGCCTGCAAGGGAGCGCCCTCGGTGTAGGTCGGCGGTGCAATGGTGTCGAGCACGCTCTGGCACAGCGCGGACAAGTCCGCGCCCGGTTCGTCCATGTCCAACGTGGCGGTGCCCGCACGGCCCGAGCAGTAGACGATTGGAAACTCCAACTGGTCGTCGGTCGCGTCGAGGTCCATGAACAGCTCGTACACGTCATCCACGATGGCGGTCACCCGAGCGTCCGGACGATCGATCTTGTTAACGGCGAGGATGACGGGGAGGTCGCGCTCCAGCGCCTTGCGGAGTACGAACCGGGTCTGCGGCAGCGGGCCCTCGGCCGCGTCGACGAGAAGCACGATCCCGTCGACCATCGTCAGCGCACGTTCGACCTCGCCACCGAAGTCGGCGTGCCCAGGGGTGTCGACGATGTTCAGCGTGGTGCCGCGCCAGACCAAGGAGGTGTTCTTGGCCAGGATCGTGATGCCCTTCTCCCGCTCAAGATCGCCGGAGTCCATGACTCGGTCGGTGAGTTCCTCGTTGGCCCGGAACGCACCGGATTGGCGCAGCAGGGCGTCGATGAGGGTCGTCTTGCCGTGGTCGACGTGGGCAACGATGGCGAGGTTGCGCAGGTCGGATCGCACGGCCGCGTGCCGAGCATCAGCGGACGTGTGGGAGTGGTCCGTGGCCAGCACGGAAGAGGCGGTGTTCATGGGATTACTCCCCATGATAGTTGGCGATGCGGCCGAACGTGGCAGACGGGGCCGCTGACCGGGCCTAGGGACCGCAGCGGATCAGGCAGCGATGAGGGAGTCGACTGCCTTGAGAACGGGGCCGTCGGGAAGCAACGCAGCGGAAAGGAGATCGGTTGCCCCCGCCGGCGAGCGAAGGTCAGCACTGGTCTCGGAGAGTAGATCGGCGAGTTCGAGATCGAGCGCGTCGCAGATCGAGGACAGCAACTCCGAGGAAGCTTCCTTCTGACCACGTTCGATCTCGGAGAGGTATCCGAGGCTGACCCGGGCACTGCCGGAGACATCGCGCAAGGTGCGTCGCTGTCCCTCACGGTGCGAGCGCAACCGACGTCCTAGGGCTGTCCTCATCAACGTCACCGCTCGCCACCCTTCCTGTCTTACCCCAGCCAATCTGCGGACCGGGCTCCGCCTGGCCGCTCACCCTTACCCCAGCCAATCTGCGGACCGGGCTCCGCCTGGCCGCCCGCAAAGAGAGTGCGCTCGACCCTACCTCGTTGCGAAGCGAGGCATGCGCCGACGACACATGCGTTTGCTCAGGGCGTAACGCCGGAGGGTGACCCCGATATTCCGGCCCCGGCCAGCAGGACGGCTCTGAGCTGGCCCAGGGCCGCCTGGACCGCGGCTGCTCGGATCTGGGTGCGGGACCCGGCCAGATCTACCCGCGAGACCTCGCCGACGCCGTTGCCCGCCACCGCCACGAAGACCGTCCCCGGGTGGTGCTCGCCCACCGAGTCAGGACCCGCGACCCCCGTGATCGCGACACCGAGATCGGCTGCCAGCCGTTGACGGACTCCACGGGCCAGGGCCGAGGCAACGTCGGCGTTCACCGGACCCTGCGCATCCAACAGCGGCCTGGGTACGTCGGCCAGTACGGCTTTGAGATCGGTGGCGTAGACGACCAACCCGCCGCGGAAAGTCCGGCTCGCACCCGCAGGCTCGGTCAGGGCCGCACTGAGCAGCCCTCCAGTCAGTGACTCGGCCACGGCCACCGTCAATCTTCGCTCGAGCAACAACCGGTGAATGGATTCAGGATCGTCGCGGTCCCCGGTCACGTGGGCTCGTGCGAGCGTTGCGCCCGGGCCTGCGCCGCGCGCTGCATGGCGCGCGCGCTGGTCCGCCGCAGCCGCAGCGCCCGTACGACGTAGTCGATCCCGGTCACCACGGTGAGGACCACTGCCGCAGCCATGACCCACCAGCGCACAGTTCCGAAGACGCCAGACAACGGGAGGATGTAGAGCCCGATCGCCGCCGCCTGCACGACGGTCTTGATCTTGCCGCCACGGCTCGCCGCGATCACACCGTGCCTGATCACCCAAAACCGGAGCACGGTGACGGCAACCTCGCGGAACAGAACTACAACAGTCACCCACCAGGGCAACAGATCGAGGAGGGACAAGGCGACCAGGGCAGTACCGATCAGCGCTTTATCGGCGATGGGATCGGCGACCTTGCCGAACTCGGTGATCAGATTGCGCTGCCTCGCAATCGCCCCGTCGAAGCGGTCGGTGATGACAGCGGCGGCAAAGACCAGCGCCGCGATCAGCCGCATCGTCTGATCCTGGCCATCGGCGGTCAGCAGCAGCACGACGAACACCGGGACCAGGGCCAGGCGCAGAACCGTCAGGCCGTTGGCGAGATTGAGGATCCGTACCGGATCGGCGGCCGCAGCAGCCGGGTCCGGGACGACGCTGCTCACTAGTGAGTCCCAGGCACAGCGCCGAAATCCATCGGCTCGGCAGCGAGGTCGACCCCGGCGCTCCCGACGACCGTGGCCATGATCAGATCCCCGGCGGCATAACCCGCTGTGCTGTCCGGCGCGGCGAGCAGGGTCTGACCGTCGACGTCGGGGGCCTGGTGGGCAGCCGTACCCCAAGCCGAGCGCTCGTCCATGTTCTCGGCGTCGTCGGGGTCTTCGTAGCCAACCGCGTGGACCAGGACCTCGACCCGCGTTCCGATCCGGTCCTCCGCGCACTGCGCGGTCAACTCGTCGACTCGGGTGGACAGCCGGCGAAGCCGGTGCTCGATGACGTCCTCGGGCACCTTGTCGTCGAAGGTCTCTGCCTCGGTCCCATCCTCGTCGGAGTACCCAAAGACGCCGACGGCATCCATCCTTGCCTCGTCGAGGAATCGCTCGAGATCCGCGAAGTCGGCCTCGGTCTCACCTGGGAAACCGACGATGATGTTGGTCCGCACGCCGGCCTCCGGGTTTCTCGTCCGGATCGAGCTGAGCAACTCCAGGAAGCGCTCCGCGGATCCGAAGCGCCGCATCCGGCGCAGCACACTGGGGACGCAGTGCTGGAATGACAGGTCAAAATAGGGGGCCACCGACGGCGTGCCGGCAAGGACCTCGATCAGTCCCGGGCGAACCTCGGCCGGCTGCAGGTAGTTGACCCGGATCCGCTCGATCCCGTCCACGCCAGCCAGGTCGGGCAGCAGCTTCTCCAGCGCCTGCAGGTCACCGAAGTCCTTGCCGTACGAGGTGGAGTTCTCGCTGACCAAGATGATCTCGCGGACACCGGTCCCGGCCAGCCAACTCGCCTCGGCGAGGATCTCGGCCGGCGTGCGGGAGACGAACCGGCCGCGAAAGCTCGGAATCGCGCAGAAGCTGCACCTCCGGTCACACCCGCTGGCAAGCTTGATCGAGGCAGCCGGTCCGCTGGTCAGGCGCCGGCGGCGCAGCCAGTCGTGGCCGGGCGGGGGTACGTCCGGGGTCCGGTCGACCGGTGCGATCGGCAGGATGTGGCGACGGTCGGCGGGCGTGTGCGCGGTCAACTCACGTCCGTGCAGTACGTCGTCGACCCGGTCCCCGATGTCGGAGTAGTCGTCGAAGGAAAGGACGGTCGCCTCGGGCAACTCGGCGGCGAGTTCCGAGCCGTACCGCTGGGCCAGGCAACCCACGGCTATGACCCTGGCCCGGCCGTCGCTGGCCGCGAGCAGGGTCTCCACGGACTCCCGTTTCGCCGCATCGACGAATCCGCAGGTGTTGACCAGGATCGCGTCGGCGTGCGCGGCGTCCTTGGAGATCTCGTAGCCGTCAGCTTCCAGACGTCCGGCGAGCTGCTCGGAATCCACCTCGTTGCGGGCACATCCCAGGGTAAGCAGAGCCACTTCCCGGCCACGGCCCGTTGTCGGCGCGGGGTGGGGGGTCACGACGTGAGACTACAAGCGCACGGCGCCCCCTTTGCCGGCGTTGTACGTGCTTTGCCGGTGCTGCAGAAATCCTCCAGGCGGGAGAACGAGCCGCAGAGGTGCAGGGGACGGCTCAGGCACGCAGGGCGTCGAGGATCGCGTCAAGTTCGTCGGGTTTGACCAGGACGTCGCGCGCCTTGGAACCCTCCGATGCCCCGACGATCCCTCGGCTCTCCATCAGGTCCATCAGGCGGCCGGCCTTCGCGAAGCCCACACGCAGTTTTCGTTGCAGCATCGAGGTGGAGCCGAACTGGGTGGTAACCACGAGCTCGATCGCCTGGCAGAGGAGGTCGAGATCACTGCCGATGTCCTCGTCGATCTCCTTCTTGCTGGCCGGATTGATCGTGACGACGTCCTCGCGGTAGTCGGGCTGGCCCTGTTTCTTGCAGTGCGCGACGATCGCCTCGATCTCGGCATCTCCGACGAAGGCGCCCTGCACGCGTACCGGCTTGCCTGCTCCGACCGGCAGGAAGAGCGCGTCTCCCATGCCGATCAGCTTCTCCGCCCCAGGCTGGTCGAGGATGACCCGGGAATCGGTCAGGCTCGACGTGGAGAAGGCCAACCGACTGGGCACGTTCGCCTTGATCAGCCCGGTGACCACGTCCACGCTGGGCCGCTGCGTGGCTAGGACGAGGTGGATTCCGGCGGCTCGTGCCTTCTGGGTGATCCGAACTATGCAGTCCTCGACATCGCGCGGGGCAACCATCATCAGGTCGGCGAGTTCGTCGATGACGCACAGGATATAGGGATAGGGCGTGTACACACGCTCACTGCCAGGGGGCGCGGTGATCTTGCCGCTCACCACCCGGCGGTTGAACTCGTCGATGTGCCGTACGCCCGAGACCCGCATGTCGAGGTAGCGCTGCTCCATCTCCTCGACCAGCCAGACCAGCGACGTCGCGGCCTTCTTCGGATCGGTGATGATCGGTGTGATGAGGTGCGGCACACCGTCATAGGGCGTCAGTTCGACCATCTTCGGGTCGATCAGGATCATCCGCATCTGGGCGGGAGTGGCGCGCAGCAACAACGAGGCCAGTAGCGCGTTGATGAAACTTGACTTGCCTGCGCCGGTCGCACCGGCCACGAGCAGGTGCGGCATCTTCGCGAGGTTTGCGCAGACGTAGCCGCCCTCGATGTCCTTGCCCAGCCCGACCATCAGCGGATGGTGGTCGTGAACGGCAGCCGACGAACGCAGCACGTCGCCGAGGCTGACGATCTCGCGATCGACATTGGGTACCTCGATCCCGACCGCGGACTTCCCGGGGATCGGGGCGAGGATGCGGATGTTGTCGTTGGCCACGGCGTAGGCGATGTTGCGCGCGAGATTCGTGATCCGCTCGACCTTGACCGCTGGGCCGAGTTCGACCTCATACCGGGTGACGGTCGGCCCGCGCATGAAGCCGGTGACAGCGGCGTCGACCGTGAACTGGTCCAGGACACTCGTGATCGCCGTGATGGTCGCGTCGTTGGCCGTACTTCTCGGCTTGTGTGGGGTGCCCGGCTTGAGCATGTTCGCCGGCGGTAGCCGGTAGTCCCCGTCCAGCGGGTTGATCGCCAGTTGTTCGGGCTTGGTAATCGTCGGCAGTCCAGGCACCGACTCGGTGTCCTGGATATCCGGTCCGTCAGCGTGTACGGCGGCAGGGTCATCGGCGTCAGCTAGGGCTGCCTGCCGCCTACGGGAGGGCCGGCGCAGTCGAACCTTGGCCAAAGTCGCCTTGACCGCGTCCACGTCGCCAGCCGCTCGCACCGCACCGGGCTCCCGGCCTTCATCCTCCTCCGCACCGGCCACGGGGCGGCGGAGCAGTTTGGCCCACAGTTGCCGGGTACGTGCGGTGATCTGGTGCACCGGCGTCGACGTGACCACGAGGAGCCCGAAGAACCCGAGCAGGACGAGCAGGGTGGTTCCAACGATCGTCCCCAGTCCGCTGACGAACGGGCCGGCGGCGACGGCTCCGATCGCGCCAGCCCCATCACCCCGTCCCCCGGCAGTCGAGGGCTGCCCGGCGAGAACATGAGTGACCCCCAGTAGGCCGATCCCGATGCATGCCCAGCCGATCGAGAGCCGGCCCCGGCTGTCCGGGCGGGGGGCGTGCCGCAGCAGCCGGACGGCAACCAGCAGCAGGAACACCGGAACGACGAGGATGACCACACCGATGCTGGCGCGGCCGAAGCCGGCCAGCCCCGCCCCGATCGGGCCGGTGTCGTCGGTCCAGACACCCACGCCGAGGATGACAGCCAAGCCGACCACCGCCAGGCCGACGCCGTCACGGCGGTGGGCTGGGTCGAGGACGCTCTCGTCCTCGGGATGGCGCCCGACGGCCCGTACCGCCCCGCCCACAGCGCGGGCGAGCAGGGTCCAGGCAGCGGTCGCACCCCTGGTCAACGCACTTCCCAACGTTCCCGACTGGCGATTACGCGCGGCATTTCTCCGCGGCGCCCTGGCGGCTGGCCTGCGCGCTGGGGACTTGCGCGCACCCGGACTCCGCGCAGCTGCGCGTCGTGACCCCGGTGCCGCGCCGCGCACTGGATCGCGCTTTGCTGTCCCGTCCCGAGCGGAGGAAGACCGACTTGATGGAGGCGGCTCTGTGCCCGCGCGAGACCGGGCCGTCGCGGGGGAGCGCGTGGGCATGGCTGCACGCTAGCGCGACGGATGAGGTCTGTGTGACAGGCGGGACAGGCGTGTCTGGCGAAGGACCCCCACGGTTACGGTCCTGTGATGAGCAATGACAGGCAGCGGAAACCCGACATCGGAGCAGCCTTCTTCGATGTGGATCTGCGTATCGGCCGGGTCGTCGCCGTCGCGGACTTCGCCGAGGCACGAGTGCCCGCCTGGAAGCTGACGGTCGACTTCGGACCGGACGTCGGCCATCTCCAGACGTCGGCGCAGATCAAGAACTACTCGGTCGAAGAGTTGATCGGCCGGCTCGTGGTGGGCGCGATCAACCTGGGACCCAAGCGTATTGCCGGCTTCCGATCGGAATTCCTCGTCCTTGGTGGTCTGGATTCCGCTGGCGTTGTACACCTGCTCTCGGTCGACGGTGTCGAGCCTGGAGCCACGGTCGCCTAGGGGCGCGTACGCCTACGGCTGGGCGCTGTCCGTGCTGGGTCGGTGGCCGACGAACAGTTCCCGTGGGGTGCGGTCTTCGGTGGTCTGCTCGACAACAGCCTGTGCGTCGAAGCCGGCCTCCGCGAGCAACCGGAGCCATACGTCTCGCGCGAACACCCCGGTGCAGTGACTCTCGTGCACGACCCGTACCGATCCGTCCACGTTCCGCAGGAGGAACGCGTACTCGGTCATGACCAGGCTGTCGACCGGATCCGGATCCCACGTCCAGTCGAGAAAGCGCACCCCGCGTCCGTCAGCGCCGTCCGTACCGCCGTGATCGCTGTTCTCTTCGAAGGTCTCGGCGATGTAGTCAGGAACGAACAGCGCGACGCCCCCGGGTCGGCAATGCAGGTAGGCCACCCTGATCGCTTGTCGCAGGTCCTGCTCGCTGGTCATGTAGTCCACGGCATCATGAACGAACACCGCGTCAAAGCTGCGGTCCAGCCGCAGTGTGCGCATGTCCCCCTGATGGTGCTCGCAGTCCGGGTTGAGAAGTCGCGAGACCTCCAGCATCTGCTCGGAGAGATCGACGAGCGTCATGGCGAAATGTGCCTTGAGGTGGACGGCGTTGTGGCCGCCACCGCTGCCCAGTTCCAGCACATTGCGTACGGTTATCGAGGCCGAGTTGAGCAGCGTCGCGGCGTACTCGGCCTCCTCCGCGTACTCCTCGGGCGGCGAGATCAACGGCCACCAGACGGCGAGCTCGGCATAGAAACGGTGCTCGCTCATGGCTGGTGACCATAGCCAGCCCGGTCCTGACGGCCCACCGAATTAGCCTTGGCCCCTTGAACTGGTGGGGGACCGCGTTACCGTGCCGTTCATGGCCGAACCGAAGACCAAGCCCCACGAGGGAGATGTCACCGCGTTCCTGGACGGGATCACCGACCCACAACGCCAGGCCGATGCCAAGGCCGCGCGCGATCTGATCGGCCAGGCGACAGGCGCCAGCCCCAAGATGTGGGGCGCGAGCATCGTCGGTTTCGGCGACTACCACTACAGCTATGACAGCGGCCGTGAAGGCGACACCTTCGTCGTCGGGTTCTCTCCGCGAAAGGCAAGCCTCACGCTGTATCTGACCCTCGGCAAACACTCGACCGGAAAGGCCTGTCTCTACATCACGCGCATGTCCGACATCGACCGGGACGTACTCAAGGAGATGGTCAGCCGCTCGTATGCGAACACCACTGGCAGCTCTGCCAGTGGTGAGCAGGAGTGACCGCCGAGGAAATCCACGACAACCCCACCGGATGGATCAACAAGCACATCCGGAGCTACGTTGCCACCGACGGAGCCACGGGCCAACGATACGACGGCAAGGATTCGCTGCTCATCTGTGGGACCTGATGGCAGGTATCTTCCCGCTCTACAACAAGTACCGGGCCGGAACCGACCGGCACATCCCGGTCGTCGTGCTCGAGCGCGCCACCACGAGTTAGGCGGTTTCGGTTCTCCGGCAGGTCGAACCGCGCCGGCTCATGTGCGGGTACGGGGCCAGCGCCCGGGTTTTGCCGATGACCTCGATCTGCACGTTCAGACCTCGAGCACGGTCGGGATGATCATCGGCCGGCGGCGGTAGGTGTCGGACACCCACTTACCGACCGTACGGCGGATCACCTGGGAGAGCCGGTGGCTATCGCCGTCCCCCCGGGCCAATGCCGACTTCAGATCGGTCTCGAGCATGGGCACGACCGCCGCAAAGGGCGCCTCGGTGTCGGAGAAGCCACGCGCCGAGATGTGGATCGGGCGCACGATCGTGCCGGTGGAGAACTCCACGACAATGGTGACCGCGACGAATCCTTCTTCCCCCAGGATCCGGCGGTGCTGCAGCGATTCATCGCCCACATCGCCGACCGCGTTGCCATCGACGTAGACGTGGCCGCAGGGCACCCGGCCGACCACTGTGGCGGCACCGTTGACCAGGTCCACGACCACGCCGTCCTCGACGAGCAGGATCCGGTCAGGCGGGATACCGGTGTTCTCGGCGATCTTGCCGTGCGCCCGCAGGTGCCGCCACTCCCCGTGCACCGGCATGAGATGCCGCGGCCGGGCGATGTTGAGCAGCAGGGTGAGCTCACCGGCTGGCGCGTGGCCGGACACATGCACCTTGGCCACGTCCTTGTAGACGACCACCACGCCGACCCGGGACAAGGCATTGATGATCTTGAAGATCCCGGTCTCGTTACCCGGGATCATGCTGGAGGCGAGGATCACGGTGTCCCCGGCAACGACGTTCACCTGGTGGTGGCTGCCCCCGGCCATCCGGGACAGGGCTGACATCGGCTCACCCTGCGATCCGGTGCTGACGAAGACGACCCGCTCAGGCGCCAGGGCGGCAGCCTCTTCCATGTCCACCATAAGATCGCGTGGGATGTGCAGCAGTCCAAGATCGCGGGCCACACCCATGTTGCGAACCATGGAGCGGCCCACGAAGGTGACCTTGCGGCCGTGCTTGGCTGCGGCGTCCAGGACCTGCTGCACTCGGTGCACATGGGAGGCGAAGCAGGCGACGATGACCCGTTGGCTCGCCCGTCCGATGACGTCCTCGAGGACCGGACCGATGTCACGCTCGGAGGTCACGAAGCCTGGGATCTCGGCGTTCGTGGAGTCCGAGAGCAGCAGGTCGATGCCCTCCTCGGCGAGCCGGGCGAAGGTGCCGAGGTCGGTCAGCCTGCCGTCGAGGGGCAACTGGTCCATCTTGAAGTCACCGGTGTGCACGACCAGGCCAGCCGTCGTCCGGATTGCCACGGCCAATGCGTCCGGGATCGAGTGGTTGACCGCGATGAACTCACACTCGAAGGGCCCGTAGCTGCGGATCTCCTCCTCGGCGACCAGCTCGGTGACCGGCTTGATCCGGTGCTCGCGGAGTTTTGCCTCGATCAGGGCGAGCGTGAGCCGCGATCCCACCAGCGGAACGTCTTCACGAAGCCGGAGCAGGTACGGAATCGCCCCGATGTGGTCCTCGTGCCCATGCGTCAGCACAACAGCCACGATGTCGCCGAGGCGGTGCTCGATGCTCGCGAAGTCGGGCAGGATCAGGTCGATCCCGGGTTGATCGCTTTCTGGGAACAGCACCCCGCAGTCGACGACGAGGAGCTTCCCGTCGAACTCGAAGACGGTCATGTTGCGCCCGATGGCGCCCAGACCTCCGAGCGGAAAGATGCGGAGGCCACCGGCGGGGAGCGGCGGAGGGGCGACCAGATCGCGGCGCGGCGGTTCGGCAAGGGTGGTCATTGCACATTGACGTTACTAGGCGCTCCGGCCGGCCGGTCCCGTGGTGAAAAGCGGCATCGCGCGGTACCACGCAATGAGCGGGGTCCGGAGAAGGAAAGGCCCGTGAGCAAACCGCAGAGTCCCGTGCTGGTCAGCGCAGGACGCCGGCGTCGACGAGGACGTCGCGGACGAGGCTGACCTCGTCGTCGTTCGCGTCGAGCAACGGCCCCCGGACCCGGATGGAGTCGATCAGGCCGAGTAGCTGTGCCACTGCCTTGGCCCGGATCGCACCCTGACTCTCGCGGGACATGATCGTCTTGACGGCCGGGATGAGACTGGCGTGGATCTCCCTGGCGAGCACCAGGTTACCGGCATCCATGGCATCGATCATCTCGGCATAGAAGGTGCCGAAGCCGTGCCCGACAACGCTGACCACCCCACTGGCTCCATGCGCGAGCCAGGCCAGGTTGAGCGGATCGTCGCCGGAGTAATAGGCAAGTCCGCTACTGGTCATGACCTCCGACGCGGCGAAGAAGTCACCCTTGGCGTCTTTGACCGCCACGATCTGCGGGTGCTCGCCGGCCTGGATCAGAGTCTGCGTGTCAATCGCGGTGCCGGTCCGACCCGGAATGTCGTAGAGCATTACGGGTAGATCGGTCGAGTCGGCCACCCTCGTGAAGTGCGCCAATAGGGCTGCCTGCGGAGGCTTGTTGTAGTACGGGGTCACCACGAGCAGGCCATGTGCGCCGGCCTTGGCCGCCTGTTCGGCGAGGTGGATGGAGTGCGAGGTGTCGTTGGTCCCGACCCCGGTGACGATCATCGCGCGGTCTCCGACCGCATCGATGACGGCTCGAAGCAGCGATTCTTTCTCCGCATCCGAGGTCGTCGGTGATTCGCCCGTCGTTCCGCTGAGCACCAGGCCGTCGTGCCGGTCGTTATCGACCAGATGGGTGGCCAGCCGAACCGCGCTCTCGAGGTCCAGGCTCGCGTCCTCGGCGAAGGGCGTGACCATGGCGGTGAGGACTCGTCCGAAGGGCCGAGCCGGATTCGCGGTCATACGGCTCAGATTACTGCCGTCCATCCCAGGCTATCCCTCGCTGACGTACGGGCTGGCTGCGACCTCGGTCCCATCGGGCAGTTCGCTGATCCGGAAGTCGGCGAACACGTTCCCGGCGACCTCCTGCAGCTCCCGAAGGCAGGCAATCGCGAGTTCCCGGATCTCGACGTCGGCATGTTCGCTGGCCCGCATGGCGATGAAGTGCCGCCACGCCCGGTAATTGCCGGTGACGACGATCCGCGTTTCGGTGGCATTCGGCAGGACGGCCCGCGCGGCCTGGCGAGCTTGTTTTCGTCGCAATGTGGCGTTCTGCACGTCGGCGAACTTCTTCTCCAAGCCCTCGAGGAGTTCGGTGTAGGCCACGAGTGCCGCGTCGCTGGCGGCCATGAACTTCTCATGCAACTCAGGATCCGAGCCGATGACCTCGGGCTCCACGAAGGCCGCGTCGCGCTCGGGGACGTAGCGCTGGGACAACTGGCTGTAGGAGAAGTGCCGGTGCCGAATGAGTTCATGGGTCAGTGACCGCGAGATACCGGTCAGGTAGACGGTGACCGAGCCGTGCTCGAGCACTGAGAGGTGACCGACCTCGAGGATGTGGTTCAGATAACCGGCGTTGGTCGCCGTTCGCGGATTGGGCTTGGTCCAGGACTGATAGCAGGCCCGCCCGGCGAACTCGGCCAGTGCCTGGCCACCGTCCACGTCGGTCTCCCATGGGACGTCGCCAGGAGGGGTGAACTGGGTTTGAGCAATGACTTGGACGCGCAACGGGACGAGGTTCGGCACCTGGCGAGGGTATCCACCGGACCCGTACTACCGGAGACGGCTCGCGGTTGGCGACCGGCCCTCGTGGCGTTTTCGCCCAACCCCGCCAAGGTTTGCGGGCCCACGACGCCATCACGATCACAGCAGACATTATATTGACTCTTGACATGCGTCATAAGTGACGTCATAGTGGCGTCATGACGACATCGCCCTACACCGAATATCTCCGCCACCACTTCGAGACTCACCCCACGCATAGCCGCGCGGGGCACCGACAGACCGATCGGCTGCTGGCGCCCTGGCGCCGCCACCGCGTTTACAACCCGACTTCTGCCCATCCGCCGTCGCGCTGACATCACCAGTGACGTCATAGTGACCAGTATGGATCTCACCCCGTACGTCGAGACGATGCGCTCGCACCTGCTGACCGCCGCCGCCATGGGTGACGAGCAGGCGCGAACCACCGCTCGACTGCTCGCTGACGCACTGGAACCTGGGGCCAGATTGGCCTTGACCAACGCGCTGAGTGCCTTTGCAGCCGAGGTCACCGCGGCGTGGGGCGCCGGATCTGTGGAGATCCGGATGCGCTCGGGAGAACCCGAGGTCGTGGTGACCGCAGAGGCAGTTACGTCCACATCGACCGACGAGAGCTTCGTGAACATCGAAGCCGATGGCGAGGCCGGCGCCGCTCGCGTCAGCCTGCGGATGCCGGAGTCGGTCAAGTCGGCAGCAGAAAGCCGGGCCAACGAATCCGCGCTCTCTCTCAACGCCTGGCTCACCCGCACCATTGCCGGCGCCCTCTCCCGGGTACCCCCGCCTCCGGCTCCTCCCGGTCCCCCATCGCCCCCGGGCCGCCGCCTGTCGGGCTACCACCGTTCCTAGGCGAGACTTCGTTCTCGCTCGACACCAGGAGTTTCCAGATGACATCCGTACCGCGGTCCAGCCACAGCAGCGCCTCCACCTCCCCCGCCGACCACGCGCCATCCGGCCCGGCGGGAGGAGCAACCTGCTATCGCTTCGGGACCTCCAATCCGCTGGATGTCTCTGTGCGCAACCAAGCCGGCACCGTCGAGATCACCGCAGCCGAGGTCACTCAGACATCCGTCGAGATCGTGCCGAACGACGCCAAGGGAGCAGAACTCGCCGAGCGCACCCGCGTGCAACTCAGCGAGGACGCCGGCCGACTGCGGATCGACGTGCCCGATCGCAAGATGCTGCGCCAGCCGGCCCTGGAGATCATCGTCACGGTTCCCACCGGCTCGAGCATCGACGTGGCGACGGCGACCGCCGATGTGCAGACGCGCGGCATCCTCGACAGCGCCACCGTGGCAACGGCGAGCGCGGATGTCTCCCTGTCGCACGTCGGCGGGGCGCTCGAGGTGACCACTGCCAGTGGCAACATCCATATCGGCCGAGGTGCGGGCCCAGTACGGGTCCGCACCGCCTCCGGAGACCTCCGCCTCGACGTCAGCGAGGTGGAAGCCTCGGCACAGACCGCATCAGGGGACGTCATCATCGGGCGCCTGTCCGGAGACCTGACCGCACGCTCGGCCTCCGGCGACGTCATCATCGGTTCCGCGGGCGGCGGGTCGGTGCAGGCCAAGACGATGTCCGGCGACGTGGTGATCGGGGTGGCCAGCGGGCTGCTGCTGTGGCTTGACCTGAACAGCTTGTCCGGCGACGTCGCCTCTCAACTCGGCCCCGACGACTCCACCGCTGATGGCGACGCCGACCGCGAACCCGACCTGCGAATCAGCGCGTCCACCATGAGCGGGGACGTGCTGCTGCGTCGCGGCCGCTAGAGCACCGCGCGCAGGGCCGAGCTGAGATCGCCAACCTGCCCGACCTGCACCCCGCCCAACGCCATCCACGCGGCCATGCTCAACAGTTCGACGGCCAACTCCGTGACCACCTGCGTGACATCGATGCGCGCTTCGCCGTGCGCGGACAGAACACGGAGCAGGCCAGCCTGGCGGTCTGCCTTGAGGTCGACTCGCGCCACCAGCCGGTCGCCCAGCAGGAACGGCAGGACGTAATACCCGTGCTTGCGTTTGGCCGCGGGCGTGTAGATCTCGAGCCGGTAGCTGAAGCCGAAGATCCGCTCGGTCCGAGGTCGGGTCCAGATCAGCGAGTCGAAAGGTGAGAGCAACGCCCGGGCGGACAGCCGCCGGGGGGTCGCCGCTGCCGGGTCGAGGTAGCCCGACTCCGTCCAGCCATCAACCGCCATCGGCACCAACTCGCCGCACTCGACCAGTTCGGCGACGGCCAGCTTGCTGGCCAGTGGACGCAGCCGGAAGTAGTCGCGCAGATCCCGCTCGGTCGCGATCCCATGGGCGGTGGCCGCGGCCCGGATCAGCACCCGCGTGGCCGCGGCCTCGGGCATCGGCGCGGCGTTCAGGATCGTCGCCGGGATCACCCGTTCGGTCAGATCGTAGACGCGTTCGAAGGCCTGCGTCCGGCGCACCGCGCTGACCGCGCCGGTGAAGAACAGCCATTCCAGGGCGATCTTGCCCTCGTGCCAGTTCCACATCGCGCCGGGCTTCCTCCGGACGTCCGATCGAAGTACGGCCGCAGTCAGCGGCCCCTCGTCGCGGACCTGGCGAAACACGTCCTCGACGAAGCCCGGGCGCTCCTGTTGCAGGCGAACCATGTTGCCCCACGCCTGGTTGTGCGCATCCTCCATCCGCCAGCGCAGCGCCGGGAACAGCCGTATGTCTACATAGGACGCTTCATGGGCCCAGTACTCAAAGAGCTCCCGGCGCTCGGTGAACGTAGCGTCCAGGACGCGCCGGTCGTACGGCCCGAGGCGGCTGAAGATGGGGAGGTAGTGCGTCCGCGAGAGGACGTTGACCGAGTCGATCTGCAGAACCGAGATGCGGTCGATGACCCGACGGATCAATCGGACGTCTACCCGACCGACCGGCCGACGATCGGCGAACCCTTGTGCGGCCAGAGCAATCCGGCGCGCTCCCCCAGCAGTGATTCTCTCCATGGCCGCCGCAGCCTATGCCGAGGTTCGGACCTTCTGCCGGGCAACGGATCATGTCCCGCTGGCCGACATAGGCTGGGTGGATGGCCGATGTGAACGTGCGCCCGGCGCGCCCGAGCGAGGCCGGCGACGTGGCTCGGATCCAACGTACAAGCTGGGCCCGCGCGGGATCTTCGGTCGTGCCTGCGGCAGTTCTGGACCGATTGGTTGCCGACGAGGTGGTCGCCCAGTGGGCGCAGACCATCGAGGCACCGCCGACACCTGGGCATCACGTACTGGTCGCCCGAGAGCGCGACACGATCGTCGGGATGGTCGCTTTCGGTCCGGCCGAGAGCGGCGACGTCGCCCTCGAGAACGGTTCCGACGGGCGTGCGGCCGGCGAGCCTGAAACCAGTCCGACCGGTGAGATCGCGACCCTGTTGGTCGAACCGCGCTGGGGCAGACGCGGGCACGGGAGCCGGCTGCTGGCGGCCACCGTGGACATGGCCAGGGACGACGGGTTCGTCAACCTGGTCACTTGGGTGCCGGAGAACGACATCGCCGCCCGGACCTTCTTCGGCTCTGCCGGATGGGAAGAGGCGGGCTGGATCCGGACCCTGGATGCCGACGGGACCCCGCTTCGCGAGATCTACCTGCACACCTTGATCGAGCAAGACGCCGACCCGGACCGGCCGGCATGAGCTTCACCGGTTTCCCGGAACTCGCCCTGGTCTTCTACGACGGTCTTGAAGTGGACAACTCCAAGACCTACTGGACCGATCACCGCAGTGTGTACGAGGAGTGCGTCAAAGCGCCGATGGCGGCGCTGCTGGCCGAGCTCGCCCCCGAGTTCGGGGAGGCCAAATTCTTCCGCCCGTACCGCGACGTGCGCTTCGCCAAGGACAAAACCCCGTATAAGACCCATGCCGGGGCGGTCGTCCACGGGTCCGGCGGAGGGGGCCTGTACGTGCAGATCTCGGCGGCTGGGCTGTTGCTCGCTGGTGGCGCCTGGCACCTCGAGCCCGACCAGGTGCAGCGGATGCGCCGGGCGATCGCTGACGATCACCTCGGCCCCGCCCTGGAGGAGGAGCTCGACGGCCTGCGCAGGTCCGGCTGGACCATCGGTGGCAACCCGATCAAGACCCGGCCACCCGGGTACGACAAGGACCATCCGCGGCTGGAGCTCTTGCGATTCCGCACCCTGAGCGCATCCCGGGACTACGGCGACCAGCCGTGGCTGACTTCCCGTGATGCCCTGTCCCATGTACGCCGGGGCTGGCGGCGGATGGCACCGCTCAATGACTGGATAGCCACCCACCTCGGCTCGGCCGCGGCGCCGGTTCGTTAGCCGCGGACCTGCCGACCGCGCGCACGCGGGCGAACGCACACGTCCCCCGCCGGCCCGCGGGACCGGCGGCGCACGGTATGCGGGTCAGAGCCCGGCCAAGACCTGACGGAGTGCAAGGGCTGCGTCTGCGGTAGCGGTGTAGTCGGCCGATTCCGCCGCAGCACGCAGGTCACCCAAGAGGCCGTCGATGCTGGTTGCATCGGAGACTTGGACGGTGTGGGAAGTGCGGGCCCACAGCGCCTCGATGTGGGTCAGGTCCCCCGTGACGAAGCCCTTCTCCTGCGCAGTTGCATCGAGCAGGATCTGGCGAGCCAGGATGTCCATCCGCCCGACATCAACCGTTGCCGGTGGCTCATGGCGCAGCCGCAGGTCGCTGACCACGTACGCAAGATCGTTCGCGGCCTGCTGGGTGGCGGCGGCCTCCTGAGCGCCAGCGGCGGTCGTGAGCTCTTCCAGGGCCGCATCCATCCCGTCGGCCGTCAACGGCGGAACCCCGGTTTCCCGGTAGCTGGCCCAGGCGGTCGTCAGGGAATCCAGCAATGTGGTGACTGCCGCCCAATCGGCTGTTCCGGCCGAGGCGTAGATGTCAGCACTCGCGGTCGCCAACCATTCCACCTCGTCCGGGGGGGTACCGGCGACGGCATCGAGTGGAACCCCGATGGAGACGTTGACGAGTTCGTTCTCCGACAGCACCTGGGCCATGAACTCCCCGTAGCCGGGCGCGAAGATCTTGTCCTCGAGCACGCCGTCCATCAGCAGTTCCTCGACGAGCATCGCTCCGGCCACGGGTCCCTGCGGGCCATCAACGGTCTCGGTGACGGACTTGACGGTCACTTCCTCGAAGACGAATCCCGGGATGTTCTCCGGCCGGTATACGTCACCCACCTGCGGATTTGCGGGCATGATCATCCCCGGTGGGCCGTCCTTGCCGGCCAGCCAGGTCCCGTCGGTGTTGTCCAGCACTCCGTCGACGTAGTTCTCCACGTCCTCCCCGAAGTACCAGACCGAGCCGTCGTCGGCCTGGGCGAAGAAGTCGCGCGCGACCTCCATGACCCGGCCATCGCCGTATCCGGCGAACTGCGACACCACCGTGTCGATCTGCTGACCCTCCCACTCGATCGTCTTGATCTCGGGCAACAGCGTGATCTCATGCCGCAGCGTCACATCCCCTTCGGTCCCGACCTGGACGACCTGAGTGAGCTCGCTGATCGGGAACAACGGATTGGTGATCGTCGTCGGATCCGAGAACGTCGGCATGTCCAGGTCGATCCGCGCGCTGTCCGGGGCGGTCTGCAGGCTCGACTCGGACGTCGGACTGCTCGCGGTTGGGGACCCCCCGCCGCCGCAGCCGGTTGCCAACCCGATGCTCACCAGAGCTAGCCCGATCACTGCGCCGCGCCCAATGCCAGTGCCAGCTCGGATGGTTCCCGCGTTCTCCGTATGTGTGCGATTCATGGTGACTTCCCTTGCTCGCTACGGCACCGGCAGCTCCGGCACGATGCGAGCACCATCCGTCACTGGAACTGAAGGACTCCTGAACATCTCTGAACGAGAATTCAGTCAGCCAGCCCCAATCAGGGGCTACCGCGGGCGGAGGGCCCTGCCTTACCTATTCAGGAGCAGGTGTCATCAGGCGCCTGAAGCCAGGCACTGAAGCGTGTTTCGTCATCCTGGAGGCTTCATCCCCGGGAGGCCCCAATTCGGCCGGTGGCGGTAGCGGAGGTGCTCAGCGTCGCCGCCCAGGAGTGCAGTGCTCCGGCCCCCTGCCTCTGTTGCTGTGAGCTGCAACAACAGAGCGAATGCATAGGCAGGTCCGGTCACGGATGCAGGCGACGCACGGTGCGCGATGCTCGCCCACCAGGAATAGCGAGCCCAGTCGGAAGTATCACAACATCGTGGTTCTTCGGTCCTCGACTGGTCAATCGTCGAGCAGTGGGTCGAGGCCGACGGTGAGACCCGGGTGCGCTGCGACCTTGCGAACGGCCAGTAGAACGCCGGGCATGAACGAGTTCCGGTTGAGGGTGTCGTGCCGGATGGTCAGCGTCTCCCCCTCCGTACCGAACAGGATCTGTTGGTGGGCCAGGAGCCCGGACATGCGCACCGAGTGGATCCGGACACCGTCGACGTCGACGCCGCGGGCGTCGAAGTCCTCCTCCCGAGTGGCGTCGAGCATGTCGGGCTGTCCGGCGGAGCGACGGGTCTCGGCAATGAGTTGCGCGGTCCGGTGAGAGGTACCGCTAGGGGCGTCGATCTTTTGGGGATGGTGCATCTCGATGACCTCTGCAGAATCGAAGTATCGAGCGGCCAGCGCAGCGAAGCGCATGGACAGCACTGCACCGATGGCGAAGTTGGGGGCGATCAGTACGGCGAGGTCAGGCTTGGGCTCCAGCCACTGTCGGACAGTCTCGATCTTCTCGTCGTCGAACCCGGACGTGCCCACGACGCAGTGGATGTTCTGGTCGATGCAGAAGCGGATGTTGTCCATCACCACGTCCGGGCCGGTGAAGTCCACCACCACATCAGCGGCCGCATCGGAGACGTTGAACAACCAGTCCCCGGCATCGACGTTCGCAACGAGTTCCAGATCCGGGGCTTCGTCGACCGCCTGGCAGACCTGCGCCCCCATGCGCCCTCGGCCACCGAGGACGCCGACCCGGATCAATTCGCCCAGCGGCTCGCCATCTGATTGCGCCCCGGTCTCGCTCATAGGGCGCCACCATAGTCGGGTGCCCACACCCCGGACCGTGCTGCTCGTACCGGACAAGTTCAAGGGTTGCCTGGCCGCGATCGACGTCTGCGCGGAGCTGCGTCGGGGACTGCTGCAAGGCCTCTCCACCCTGGATGTCGTGCTACGACCGACGGCCGACGGGGGTGACGGAACTCTGGATGCAGCCCTGGCCGCCGGCTTCGGCTCGCTGACCGTGGTCGCCGCCGGTCCACTCATCGAGGCGCGCTCGGCCCGGATCGGCATCCGCGGCTCGACAGCCCTCGTCGAGCTGGCCGAGATCTGCGGGCTGGCTCGGCTGCCGGAGGGGCAGCGATCACCGATGCAGGCCTCGACGTACGGCGTCGGACTCGCGATGCGAGGGGCAATCGAGCTCGGCTGCCGCGATCTCGTCGTCGGTATCGGCGGCAGTGCCTCCACCGACGGCGGCATGGGGGCAGCGGCAGCGTTGGGAGCGCGCATTCTCGACCAGAACGGTCAACCGGTACGGCCATGTGGTGCAGGTCTGAGTGACGTGGCATCAGTGGACTTGGAGCCGATGCTGGCCGTGCTCGGCGGCGTAAGTCTCGTTGTAGCCACCGATGTCGACTCGCCGTTGACGGGCGAGTACGGAGCCGCTCAGGTGTTCGCCCCGCAGAAGGGCGCCACCGCCGCGCAGATCGCAGCCCTGGAGGCCGGGTTGGAGAACTGGGCGGCACACCTGATCACGCTCGCCGGCGTGGACGTTCGCAGGATGCCCGCTGCTGGGGCGGCCGGTGGCTTTCTCGCGCCGTTGCTGGCCACCGACTGCGTAAGGGTCGTTTCTGGCGCCCAGTACGTCCTGGAACTCACCGGAACCAGACAGGCCATCGCCACCGCTGATCTCGTCATCACCGGCGAAGGCAGCTGGGACGCCCAGACAAGTACGGGCAAGGCGCCGCAGGCCGTGGTGGAGGCGGCAGGAGCGTTGGGCAAGCCGGTCATCGCGGTGGCCGGCCGCTTCTCCGACGACGCGGATCTCGCCGGGATCTCGGCGTGCTACTCGCTTACCGACCTTGCTGGATCCGATCGCGACCCGATCAACGACGCGCGAATCTTGTTGCGCGAGATCGGAGCCCGGATCGCCGAGGACTTGCGCCGACGATCAGGCGGCGACGACGGAGGAGAATTCGTGATCGGCGAAGGGTCCGACCACGGATAGACACAGCGGCCCGGCGAGCACCTCTGCGGCGATCTCACTGACCTCCGACACGGTGACCGCGGCGACATCCTCGAGGACCTGGGGCACGCTTCGGTACTCCCCGAAACTGAGCTCGGACTTGGCGATCCGGCTCATCCGCGACCCGGTGTCCTCCATGCCCAGCACCATGCCGCCACGCAACTGTCCCTTGGCGCGCTCCACCTCCTCGGTCGACAGACCTTTGACCGCTACCCGGTCGAGCTCCACACGGATGAGGCCGAGCACCTCGTCGACGTTGCGCGGAGCACATCCGGCATAGACGTTGTAGGACCCCACGCCCGCGTAGTGCGAGACCGAGGATCCGACGCTGTAGGCCAGACCACGCTTCTCCCGGATCTCCTGGAACAGGCGAGAACTCATGCCGCCGCCCAGCGCGGTGTTCAGCACGCTCAGTGCATACCTGCGCTGGTCGTGCCGACCGGGCGTGAAGCCGCCGAGCAGGATGTGCGCCTGCTCGGTCGGGCGGTCGATGAGGGCCACCTGCCGTGCCGGAGCCGTTCGAGCGATGTCGTCCTGCCGGATCGGGTCCGGATCGACGTCGCTATCGAGCTGATCGGCAAAAGCCTTGCGCACCAAGCGCAGGACCGTGGCGTGATCGACGGCACCCGCCGCGGCGACGACCATCGACTGGGGTAGATAGCGGCGGCGGTAGTAACTGGCGATCTGGGCTCGGCTCAGGTCGGTGATCGACTGGGTCGTACCGAGAACGGGGCGGCCGAGGGGGGTTTCGCCGAAGAGCGCCTCGCTGAAGAGGTCATACACCGCGTCACCGGGTTCGTCGTCGCGCATCGCGATCTCTTCGTGGATGACGCCGCGCTCGTTGTCCACGTCGGCGCCGCGAATGATGGCGCTGGTGACCAGGTCTCCGACGACGTCGACGGCAAGCGGCAGATCGCTGGCCAGGACCGTGGCGTAGTAGCAGGTGTGCTCCTTGGCGGTGAACGCGTTCAGCTCACCGCCAACTGCGTCGAGTTCCGACGCGATCTGCAGCGCGCTTCGACGACGAGTCCCCTTGAACAGCAGATGTTCCAGGTAGTGCGACGCACCGGCCAACGGTGGTGTCTCGTCCCGTGATCCGACACCGACCCAGATCCCCAACGATGCCGAGAGCATCGAGGGCATGGACTCGGTGATCACTCGTAGCCCGCCCGGCAGGACCGTCCGGCGGACGATGCCACCGGACGCGTCCTGGTCGAGCGTACGAGTGCTGGCGCGCTTGCGTTTCCCCGGAGCCACGCTGACTGGTCCGTGACGTCAGATGCTGGCGGAAGCGGTCGCGTCCGACGGAGCGGTCTCGCTCGCGTTGCCGTTGCTCGCGTTCTCAATCCCGCCGTTGCCGCTGCCGGCAGAAAGGGCGTTGTCTGTATTCTCTTTGACCGGGCCGAGGCTGATCTTGCCGCGGGCGTCGATCTCGAGGATTTCCACCTGCAGCTTGTCGCCAACGCTGACCACGTCCTCGACCTTGCCGATCCGCTTGCCGCCGCCGAGCTTGCTGATGTGCACCAGACCGTCCCGGCCAGGCAACAGTGACACGAAAGCGCCGAAGGTCGTGGTCTTGACCACGGTCCCGAGGAAGCGCTCCCCCACCTTGGGCATCTGCGGATTGGCGATCGCGTTGATCCGATCCACGGCGGCCTGCGCGGAGGGGCCATCGGTGGCGCCGACGTAAATCGTGCCGTCGTCCTCGATGGTGATGTCCGCGCCGGTCTCGTCCTGGATCGCGTTGATCATCTGGCCCTTGGGCCCGATGACCGCACCGATCTTGTCGATCGGGATCTTGACGCTGGTGACGCGCGGAGCGTACGGGCTCATCTCGTCGGGGCCGTCGATCGCCTCGAGCATGACGTCGAGGATGTGCAGGCGGGCTGCCTTCGCCTGGGTGAGCGCGGCGGCGAGCACGTCGGACGGGATGCCGTCCAGCTTGGTGTCCAGCTGCAGCGCGGTGACGAACTCCTTGGTGCCGGCGACCTTGAAGTCCATGTCGCCGAAGGCGTCCTCCGCACCCAGGATGTCGGTGAGCGCGACGTACTCTCTGCTTTCTGTGCCGTCGGCATTGCTTATTACGTCAGAGACCAGGCCCATCGCGATGCCGGCAACCGGAGCTCGCAGGGGCACCCCGGCATTGAGCAGCGCCATGGTCGAGGCACAGACCGAACCCATCGAGGTGGAACCATTGGAGCCCAGCGCCTCCGAGACCTGCCGGATCGCGTACGGGAACTCCTCCCGGGTGGGCAGCACAGGCAGCAGCGCCCGCTCAGCCAACGCGCCGTGCCCGATCTCGCGGCGCTTGGGCGAGCCCACGCGGCCGGTCTCACCGGTGGAGTACGGCGGGAAGTTGTAGTTGTGCATGTAGCGCTTGCGGTTCTCCGGGTTCAGCGTGTCGACCATCTGCTCCATACGCAGCATGTTCAGCGTGGTGACACCCAGGATCTGGGTCTCGCCGCGCTCGAACAGCGCCGAGCCGTGCACCCTCGGGATGACCTCAACCTCCGCGGTAAGCGGCCGGATGTCGGACAGCCCACGGCCGTCGATGCGGACCTTGTCGCGCAGGATGCGCTGCCGGACCACCCTCTTGGTGACTGCGCGGACCGCGGCGGAGATCTCCTTCTCGCGGCCCTCGAACTGCTCGGCGAGGGCGGCCTTGGTGTCCTCCTTGATCCGATCGGTCTCGTTCTCCCGGTCGACCTTGTCCGCGATCTGCTGAGCCGCCGACAGGGACTCGCCGGCGTGCGCCTCGACAGCGGCATAAACATCGTCGCTGTAGTCCAGGAAGCGCGGAAAATCCACGGTCGGCTTGGCGGCCTTGGCAGCCAGCGCGGACTGCGCCTCGCACAGTGCCAAGATGTGCGGCTTCGCAGCCTCGAGGCCGGCCGACACGACGTCCTCGGTCGGGGCACCGGCGCCGCCGGCGACGAGCTCGATCGTCTTGGTGGTGGCTTCGGCCTCAACCATCATGATCGCGACGTCACCGTCGGGCAGTACGCGGCCGGCAACGACCATGTCGAACACGGCCGCCTCCAGCTCGGAGTGACCCGGGAAGGCCACCCACTGACCCTCGATGAGCGCCACCCGGACGGCTCCGACCGGACCGGAGAACGGCAAGCCGGACAGCTGCGTGGACATCGATGCCGCGTTGATGGCCAGGACGTCGTAGAGATGGTCGGGATCCAAGGGCATGACCGTGATCACGACCTGGACCTCGTTGCGCAGGCCCTTGGCGAACGTCGGGCGCAGCGGGCGGTCGATCAAACGGCAGGTGAGGATCGCATCCTCACTCGGACGCCCTTCACGTCGGAAGAAGGATCCGGGGATCCGGCCCGCGGCATACATCCGCTCTTCGACGTCGACGGTGAGCGGGAAGAAGTCGAGGTGCTCCTTGGGTGACTTGCTTGCCGTGGTGGCTGAGAGCAGGAGGGTGTCGCCGAGGGTGGCGACGACGGATCCGGCGGCCTGACGGGCCAAGCGGCCGGTCTCGAAGCCGACCTCGCGGGTCCCGAATCGCCCGTTGTCGATCGTTGCTGTTGCGGTGTACACGCCCTCGTCGGGCGAATCTTGCGAAAGTGCGGACATGTGGTCCTCTCGTACGTCACACCGGGGCGGCGAACAGACGAGCTCGGGACATTGGACCGCGATCCGGTCTTCGATCGAAGCCCTCGGGCGGGATACCCACACTCCCGGGAGCCACTACCGAGGACCGGTTTCGATCCGGTCCCCTCGTCCGCCAGGCCGTCATCGGCATGGAAGACCGTACGGCGGGCGCCGTACGGGGGTGGAGCTAGCGGCTAGAACTCCTAACGGCGCAGACCGAGACGCTCGATGAGCGACCGGTAACGGTCGATGTCGATCTTCGCCAAGTAGTTGAGCAGCCGGCGGCGGCGCCCGACGAGCAGGAGCAGGCCGCGGCGGCTGTGGTGGTCGTGCTTGTGAAATTTGAGGTGTTCAGTCAGGTCCCGAATGCGCTGGGTGAGCATCGCGACCTGCACTTCTGGCGAGCCGGTGTCGTTTTCGACGACCCCGTACTCGGTGCTGATGTCTTTCTTTACTGTTGTGGACAGACCCATATTGTTTCTCCTTCACAGGTCGCGCGTCGCCCCCGGTCTGATTCACGAGAGGCTGAAGTGAACACGCTGGCGCACGCCGAGGTTCGGCGTGACACCTGAGGGTATCAGGCTGCAACATTTGCTCGCCTCCGCGCTCGCTCCGCTCTGCCATTCCGCTTCGTGCGCTGCGCGCACCGTGCGGTCCGCTCCTCCCTCGCTGGCGCTCGGTCGATGCTCCCGCTCTCTCGCCGCGGCTCGTTCCTCACTGCGATGCTCACTCGCTGTCGGCTTCGGCGGATCGCGCAAGCATCTGGCGGGTGCGCGCCACGTCACCATCCATCGCGGAAATCAAGTCCTCGACCTTGTCGAAGCGCTCCATGCCGCGCAGTCGCGTCACGAACTCCACGGCTACGTGCTCTCCGTAGAGGTCGTCGGAGAAATCGAGGACGAACGCCTCGACCCGGCGCAGCACCCCCGAGAAGGTCGGATTGGTCCCTACGGAGATCGCGGCCGGCAGCGGCTTGCCGTCCCGCATCAGCCAGCCCGCGTAGACCCCGTCGGCTGGGATCGCGGTGTGCACCGGGGACTCGAGGTTCGCGGTGGGATAGCCCAACTCCCGACCTCTGCGCTCGCCGCGCACGACGATGCCCTCGACCCGGTGGGGCCGGCCCAACGCGGCCGCGGCGGCAGCCATGTCACCGGCTGCGACACAGGCCCGGATGTAGGTCGAGGACAGCGGAACCTCACCGGCCCGCTGAATCCCGACCACCTCGGTCTGGAATCCGAACCGCT
>JBPCPI010000166.1:0-8949 GCA_050999295.1 Geodermatophilaceae bacterium
ATGTCACCGTCGAGCAGGCACTGGCCCACCCGACCTGGGCCATGGGACCGGTCGTGACGATCAACTCCGCGACCATGGTCAACAAGGCCCTGGAGGTGATCGAGGCCCACCTGCTCTTCGGCCTTCCGTACGAGCGGATCGAGGTCGTCGTACACCCGCAGTCGATCGTGCATTCGCTGGTCACCTTTGTCGACGGCTCGACACTGGCCCAGGCCAGCCCGCCGAGCATGAAACTGCCCATCGCCCTGGCCCTGTCCTGGCCCGATCGACTCCTCGGCGTACGGCCGGCTCTGGACTGGTCGACGCCGAGCAGCTGGGACTTCGAGCCGCTGGACAACACGGCCTTCCCGGCAGTCGAACTCGCCCGCTCGGTCGGTCGTACGGGCCGGTGCCGCCCGGCGATCTACAACGCCGCGAACGAGGAGGCGGTTGCCGGGTTCCTGGCCGGGGACCTCCGGTTTCCCGGGATCGTCGACACGGTGGCGCGTATCGTCGAGAGTGCGCCGGACTTCGGCGTACCGAGGTCGGTGTCCGACGTCCATCAAGCAGAATCCTGGGCCCGCCAGCAGGCGCGGGCCCTCATCGCAGGGGAGCACACCGGTGCCGGTTCGTCTCGCAGATAGGACTTCCGCGTGAGCGTGAGTGGACTCCTCTGGACGATCCTGGGCGTCGGACTGTTCGTGATCGGCCTGCTGTTCTCGATCTGGTTCCACGAACTCGGTCACTTCATGTGGGCCCGACGCTTCGGCATGCGGGTGCCGCAGTTCATGGTCGGCTTCGGCCCCACGCTGTGGTCGCGACAGCGCGGCGAGACCGAGCACGGGATCAAGGCGATCCCGCTGGGTGGGTATATCCGCATCGTCGGCATGATCCCGCCGGCCAAGAACGACGGTCAGGCGCGCACGTACGGCCGACTGCGCCGGATGATCGAAGAGGTTCGCGGCGCAGCACTCGACGACATCAAGCCCGGCGATGAGGACCGGGTCTTCTACCGCAAGCCCTGGTGGCAACGGGTCATCGTCATGTCGGCGGGGCCGGTACACAACCTGATCCTGGCCTCGGTGTTCTTCACGGTGATTCTGGTCGGATTCGGCATTCCGCAGGGCACCTCACTGACGATCAACACGGTCAGCGAGTGCGTCCTGCCGGCCGGCTCCCCGGTCCAGGACTGCACGACCCCGGTCGACAGCGAGGGTCTGCCCTGCTCGGTCGGCGACAACGGCTGCGACCTCCCGCCGGCCAGCCCGGCCGCCGAAGCTGGTCTGCGAGCCGGGGATCGGATTCTGGCGGTTGATGGCGAGTCGGTGACGCAATGGGAGGAGGTTCAGGATCTGATCCGGGTCAGCGCCGGGGACACGGTCAGCTTCACGGTGGAACGCGACGGTGCTACCGAAGAGCTCGCAGTCCGACCGATCCGCAACCAGGTCTACCTCGACGAAGACGCCACCGAGACCACCGAGGTCGGGTTCGTCGGCGTATCCCCCGTACAACCGCGCGTCCAGCAGTCGATCACCGAGGTGCCAGCGGCCATCGGGGGTTACATCGCGCGCGCCGGCGAGGCGCTGATCAACCTGCCCGAGCGGATCCCGTCGGTCTTCGGCGCGGCTTTCCTCGGGAACGAGCGAAGCCAGAACGACCCGATCGGCGTCGTGGGCGTCTCTCGCCTTTCCGGTGAGTACTTCGCCCTACCGGAACCACTGGTGGACAAGTTCATCTTCTTTCTGACCCTGTTGGCCGCCGTCAACATGGTGTTGTTCCTGTTCAACCTCGTCCCCATCTATCCGCTGGACGGCGGCCATGTTGCTGGCGCGCTGTACGAGAAGGCGCGTTCGGTGTGGGCTCGCGTCCGGAACAAACCGGACCCCGGGCCGTTCGACATCGCCAGGCTCATGCCGGTGGCCTATGTCGTCGCGGCATTCTTCGTACTGTTGTCCGGCATGCTGTTGATCGCCGCCATCGTCAACCCGACCACGCTGACCTGAGGCTGAAATCCGTGACGTCCATCTCGCTGGGCATGCCGGCGCTGCCGCCGCCGGTGCTGGCGCCGCGCCGGTCGACCAAGCAGCTCATGGTCGGGAAGGTCGGTGTCGGCAGCGAGCACCAGGTGTCGGTGCAGTCGATGACCACGACCAAGACAGCCGACATCGACGCCACGCTGCAGCAGATCGCCGAGCTGACCGCGGCCGGCTGTGAGATTGTCCGGGTCGCGGTACCCGACACCGACGACGCCGAGGCGTTGCCGGTGATCGCCAGGAAGTCCCAACTGCCGGTGATCGCCGACATCCACTTCCAGCCGCGCTACGTGTTCGCGGCCATCGACGCCGGCTGCGCCGCCGTGCGGGTGAATCCCGGGAACATCAAGAAGTTCGACGACAAGGTCGGGGAGATCGCCAAGGCCGCCGGTGATGCGGGCATTCCGATCCGGATCGGGGTGAACGCCGGCTCCCTGGACAAGCGCCTGATGGCGAAGTACGGCAAGGCCACCCCTGAGGCCTTGGTCGAGTCAGCCCTGTGGGAATGCTCGCTGTTCGAGGAGTACGGCTACACCGATCTCAAGATCTCGGTCAAGCACAACGACCCGGTCATCATGGTCCGCGCGTACGAGCTGCTCGCGCAACGATGCGACTACCCCCTGCACCTCGGCGTCACCGAGGCTGGACCCGCCTTCCAGGGCACGATCAAGTCCGCGGTCGCCTTTGGCGCCCTCCTGGCCCGCGGGATCGGCGACACCATCCGGGTCTCGCTGTCGGCTCCTCCGGTCGAGGAGGTCAAGGTCGGCATCCAGATCCTGGAGTCACTCAACCTCCGGCAGCGCGGCTTGGAGATCGTCTCCTGCCCATCCTGTGGTCGAGCTCAAGTTGACGTTTACACTCTCGCCGATCGGGTGACCGCTGGGCTCGAAGGCCTGGAGGTGCCATTGCGGGTCGCCGTGATGGGCTGCGTCGTCAACGGTCCCGGGGAGGCGCGCGAGGCCGATCTCGGCGTGGCCAGCGGCAACGGCAAGGGTCAGATCTTCGTCAAGGGGGAGGTCATCAAGACGGTGCCGGAGTCCGAGATCGTGGAGACCCTGATCGAGCAGGCCTTGCAGTTAGCCGCCCAGATGACCGACGCGGGCAAGGCCAGCGGTCCGGCTCAGGTCACCGTCGGTTAGCGTCACCGGTGATCGGCAGCACGCAGTCGTGCGTCCTCGGCCCGCAGGATGAGCCGGTCGTACGTGACTTCCTGGCCGAACATCCGGTGGACGGATGCCTGATTGCAGCCCGGGTCCAAGCACTGGGGGTGGGCGGGGCCGCCGGGTCTTCCGGGGAACTGTGCGCATACTACGGCGAGTCCGGCGTTCGAGCGGTCTGGCTCGACGGTCCGAGCCTGGTGCTCGTGGGGGACGAGCACGAGTCCGGTGCCGTGGTCGAGGCGCTGATTCAACGAAACTCCGGCCGTCCTCGGCGTTGCTCATCCATCGTAGGGCCGGCGCATCTGGTCATCCCGCTGTGGAACAGGCTGTCGGCCGCATGGGGCAGTGCGCGAGAGGTGCGCCCCGACCAGCCCCTCCTGGCCCTGGACTCCGAGCCCCGCATTACTCCGCTCGCCGGCGTCCGGCGGGCGGCACGTACCGAACTGGACATCCTCATGCCGGCGGCCGAGGCGATGTTCCGGGAAGAGGTCGGAGTGGACCCCGCAGCCGGCGACCGAGGCAACTCCTATCGCGCCCGGGTCGCCGAACTCATCGACACGGGTCGGTGCCTGGCCTGGATCGAGAACGATCAGGTCCTGTTCAAAGCCGAACTGGGTGCGGTCAGCGACCGGGCCTGCCAGGTCCAGGGCATCTGGGTACGCCCCGACCTACGCGGACGGGGTTACGGGGCCACCGGTACCGCAGCGGTCGCGGCGATCGCCCTGGCCGAGATCGCACCCGTGGTCAGCCTGTACGTGAATCACTTCAACACCGCCGCCCGGGCTGCCTATGCCCGGGTGGGCTTCAGTCAGGTCGGCACCTTCGCCACCGTACTGTTCTGACGGTTCCGCACCGGGACCACGATCGTCGGGATCCGGGCCGGACGTCATGCGCCTGGCTGCGACCGGAACAGGAGCGTCGATGATCGGCAAGACCGGACGGGTCAGCGGCCGCGTCGGGGAAGTTATGATCAGCATCCGCGGCGGGAGTGAGGCGTTCTTCGCCCACCCCAACACTTCCGGCGAGACGATCGACGTCGGTGCGCTGGTGATCGTCACCGACTTCCAGGCGCCCCGGACGGCGTACGTGGATCGGCTGAGCTGAAACCGGGCTGTGGATACGGGAACCGGACCATTCCCGCACGCACCTAACCTCCGCGGTACCGCACTCGTGCCTCATGAGCCCAGATTCGAGGATCCTTCGTGACCATCGCCATGATCGCTTTCGCGTCGCCCTGTTCCTGATCGTCGGCTTCCGGCTGGTTTGGCGGGTCGCTGAACCCAATGAGGCGCTCATCATCTCCGGGCTCGGGGCGCACGGCGCGAACGACACATCCCTGGACAGCCTGGGATTCAAGATCGTCGTCGGCGCGGAACTGCCGTCAACCCGGGATTCCAGACGGTCCGGCGACTCGGCCTGGACATCAGGGCAACCGGGCTCATCGTCAATGCGGTGAGCAACCAGTCGATCCCGTTGCAGGTCAGGGCGTCGTTGCCTACAAGGTGGGCGACGACCTGGCCTCCATCGCGAATGCAGCGCGCCGGTTCCTCCAACAGGACGCGGACGCCATGCGGGCCACGATCCACGAACTGTTCGCCGGGCATCTGCGTGCCATCGTCGGCGGCATGTCCGTGGAGGACATGTTGCACAACCGTGAGGAGCGCCAACATCCGCTCCTCGCTGGCCGACGACCTGTCCAAGTTGGGTCTGGTGGTCGACTCCCTGCAGATCCAGGAGATCGACGACGACTCCGGCTACATCGACAACCTGGGAAAGCCCCAAGCCGCCGCCATCGCGGCGGCCGCCAGGATCGCTGCCGCTGAGCGGGACAAGGAAGCGACCTCCCGCGAGCAGGCGGCTAACGCCGAAAAGGCCGCCGCGGTACGGGAATCCAGCATCAAGCAGGCCGGTTACCAGGCTGAGGTCGACCAGGCACAGTCCCGGGCCCTGCAGTCCGGCCCACTGGCCGAAGCCCTGGCCCGCCAGGAGGTCGTCCGCGCCGAGACCGCGGCTGCCGAGCTCGACGCCGCACGCTGGGAGAAGGTCCTCGAGTCTGAGGTTCGCAAGCCCGCCGACGCTGAGGCCTACCGGCAGGTGACCCTGGCCGGTGCCGCTCGGGAGACCGAGATCATGCGTGCGCAGGCCGAGGCGCAACAGACCACCCTGCGTGGAGAGGCCGAGGCAACGGCAACCGAGGCCAACGGGCGGGCCTTGGCGATGGCCATCGAGGCCCGTGGGCGTGCCGAAGCGGTCGGCATCGAGGCACGGGCTGCGGCATTGGCAGCCAATCCCGACGCCGTCATCGCCCAGCAGATCGCCGAGCACTATCCGGCCATCGTTGCGGCCGGCGCCGGTGCGCTGGGCAACATCGACAACCTGGTCGTGCTCAACGGTGCCGAGGGCATGGAGGACCTCCTGGGCAAGGCACTGACGATGGGCGGTGCGGGGTTGGGGCTGGCTCGGAGTCTGATGTCCTCCATCCGAGGGTCGAGCAGCGATGGTCACGTCGAGCCGCCCGCCGTCGGACCCGCCAACGGCAAGGTGCCGGCAGCCGTGCCAGCGGCCGCGGGCGCGCCCGCTTACGACAGCACCGGCTGAGCACGGCCGGGGCAGTTTTCGGCCGTGGCCCGGGCCTGTGTCAGGGTGGGGATCATGCTCCGTCGAGTCTGCGCCGCGCTGCTCGTACTGGTCACCGCCCTGCTGGCCGGTTGCTCGGACACCGACGAGCGGGAGTCGGCAGCTCGCGATGCCGCCCAGGCCTATCTCGATGCCTGGGCCTCCGGGGATCTGACCGGCGCTGCGCTCCGGACCGACGACAGTGCGGCAGCCTTACTGAGCCTGCGTGCCATCGCCACCTCGATGGGCTTCGGTGCGGGAGAGCAGCCGCTCAGCTCGGAGATCACAGCGGTCGAACTCCGCGAGGGCGGCGCCGCGGTCAGCTACACCGCCACCTGGGCGTTCGATGCGGCGCCGGACTGGACGTATGACGCTGCGCTCGAGCTGACTGCCGGCGAGGGCGATGCGCTCACGATTGGCTGGGATGCCTCCACGGTGCATCCCGACCTCGGCGACGGAGAGACCATCGAGTGGACCCGCCAGCTGGCCGAGCGGGCTTCAATCCTGGACCGCGCAGGGGTTCCGATCTTCACTGCGACACCGGTCGTCCTGGTCGGGGTGGACCCGGGACGCGTCACCGATCTCCCCTCCCTGGCAACCGTGCTGGCCGCGACGTTGGGGATCTCGGCAGCGGAGATCGTCGCGAGTGTCTCGGCGTCCCAGCCGGGGCAGTTCGTCCCCATCATCACGCTGCGCCAACCCGATTACGAGGCCGTACGGTCGGCGATCGTCGACCTGCCGGGCACGGTCTTTCGCGAGGAGACCGGCCAACTCGCCCCCACGGCGAGTTTCGGCCTGGGCGTGCTCGGTCGGGTGGGCGAGGCCACGGCGGAGGTGCTCGAGGAGGCAGGGGCCAACTACACGGCCGGCGATCAACTCGGGACGTCTGGACTCCAGCGTGCCTACCAGGAACAGCTGGCCGGGAAGCCCGGCCTCGTGGTGGAGGCGGTCGCCGCGGACGGCACCCGGCGAGATCTCGAGCGGATCGAGGCACAGCCCGGTTCGTCGATCCAGGTCACCTTGGACACCACGATCCAGAACGCTGCTGACGCGGCGGTGGCCAGGCGCTCGGAGCCAGCACACCTCGTTGTCGTCCGGCCGGGCACCGGCGAGATCCTGGCCGTGAGCTCGAACACCGCCGCCAACCCGGCCAACGCCCTGGTCGGCCAGTACCCGCCGGGGTCCTCGTTCAAGATCATCACCGGAGCGGCCCTCCTGGGCAACGGCGTCGTCGACTCACAGACCGAGCTCGCCTGCCCAGGCACGGTGACCGTCGGCGGCAGGGAGTTCGACAACGAGGACCGCTTCGACCTGGGCGAGGTGCCCTTCCGCACTGCCTTCGCCGAGTCCTGCAACACCACGTTCATCGCTGCCGCCCAGCAGCTGCCGCCCGGAGCGCTGGAGTCGGCCGCAGCAAGTTTCGGCATCGCGACTCCGTGGGACCTGCCGGTCGAGGTGTTCTCCGGAGAGCTACCCGCTCCGGCCGATGCCGTCGAGCTGTCGGCGGATGCGATCGGCCAGGGCAGGGTCTTGGTGAGCCCGTTCTCGATGGCGATCGCGGCGGCGACGGCAGCCTCGGGCACGGTACCTGTGCCCTCGCTGGTGGCGGATGCCCCGACAGCGGGCCAGGCCCCAGCCGGCCCCTCGGCGGAGGTCATCTCGGCGTTGCAACAGTTGATGCGCGAGGTCGTCCTGACCGGTACCGGCCGGGGTCTTGCCGATCGCGGGGAGGTCTACGGAAAGACCGGTACCGCCGAGTTCGGCACGGAGGTACCCCCGTTGGCACACGGCTGGTTCGTCGGATTCCGGCCCGACCCCGCTGGAGGCATCGCCTTCTCCGTCCTCGTCGAGAACGGCCAGTCCAGCAGGACCAGCGCCGTACCGGTAGCCGACACCTTTCTGGCCAACCTCGGCTGAGCCGCGGGGGTGCCGAGGTCGGCTACGCGAAGGCAACGCCGCATGGAGAATCCGGAAGAGGAGCCTGACATCCCATGAGTGACCTCAAGGCTGCCAAGGACGGTCGATCTGTGGTTGCCGAGCACCTCACTGCGTTCAATGAGCACGACACTGATCGGCTCCTCGCAGGCTTCCCCTCCGATGCTGTCTGGGCGACAGGACAGCTTGTCCGTCAGGGGCCGTGCCGGCCTCGTGGAACTCTTCGGCGAAGAGCTATGGAAGCTGGGGCCGTCGCTGACGGTGCTGTCGTTGGTCAGCGATCGGCGTGTCGTGGCAGCGGAGCTGCGCGAGGAACTAACGGTTGACGAGCGCCAGCTCCGCTTCAACATCGCGGTCTTCTTCTACGTGAGCGGTGGCTTGATCCATCAGGCGAAGGTCTACCGTGAGGGCACCGCCGACATCGACGAGTCCGCATGGCCTTTGGCTGTGGTCGGCTTACGTCCGACGTTGCGGATGCGATGGCGCGCGCCTGTTCGGACGTTGACGAAGGAACGCAGAGCGGACTCGAATGGGCGGCTGAGTGAGCGACAACCTCCTGCGAATCATCCCCGACGATCCGAACTGGATCCCGACTGACACTGCTGCGAAGGCTGCGCTCGATGTTCTCCGTCGTCTTGCTCCCGGGGCACATCCGCTCGATTTCGCGATGCAGACAACAGACGAGATCGCCTTCGTGGACCAAGGGGGAAACTTCGAAACGCTGCACTGCCCGGTCTGCTCGACGGAGCTGGAGAACGACTGGTGGAGCGATCGTATGAATGATGCCTGGAGAAGCCACTTCACCGATCTCGGCATCGTCACTCCTTGCTGTGGAGCACACACGTCGTTGAATACGCTCGACTATCGATGGCCCGCCGGTTTCTCGCGTTTCGTGCTGGCCGTCATGAACCCTGATCGCGGGTGGCTCAGCGAAGACGAGCTCGGCGACGTGGCCAGTCGCTGGGGTGTCCGGTTAGGCAAATTATGGCGCATTACTGACCGGCTCCACGAGAGTCTCGTTCAGCCGTCGCGGATCGTGATGCGTACCGCGCGGGCGTTCTCCCCTGCTTCGCGCAGCACTTTCAGGCGCGGATCGCCCACCGCCAGCCACGGACCTCGGGGGAGGGCGGCCAGCCGGGACAGACGCGGGTCGGCAAGGGCCGCTGCGACGAGCGGCCGATCGCCCCCCGTCACCAGGGCGGCCAATCTACCTGCCTCGGGCGCGA
>JBPCPI010000183.1:0-13104 GCA_050999295.1 Geodermatophilaceae bacterium
CTCGACGACCCGGCCGTCAACGCCAAGAAGATCAAGAGCGCGGTCACCGACACCGGCCGGGAGATCAGCTACGACCCCGAAAACAAGCCCGGCGTGTCCAACCTCCTGGTCATCCTGTCCGCACTCACCGGGACCGGCCTGGACAAGCTGGAGGAGCAGTACGCCGGAGCCGGATACGGACAGCTCAAGGCCGATGTTGCCGAGTCCGTGGAATCGGTCATCGGACCGATCCGGGAACGGACTCGCGAACTGCTCGCTGACCCGACCGAGGTCGATCGGGTCCTGGCCGCCGGCGCCGCCCGGGCGGCCGAGGTGGCCGCGACGACCCTGGCGCTGGCCGAGGATCGGCTGGGGCTGTTGCCCGGTCTGGCCGAGCAGTGCTGAACTCGGAAGACACGTTCGGGGGTCACGCGGCTGTGCCGCGCACCGTTTTGGGGATCGCGATCTCGGTACCTGATCCGCTGGGCGCGCTGCTGACCCAGTGGCGGGTCAAGGTCGGCGACCCGCTGGGCCATCTGATCCCCCCACATATCACGCTGCTGCCGCCCACCGACGTATCCCGATATGACCTTGCCGAGGTCGATCGGCACCTCGAAGCGGTCGCCACGCGGCACGCCCCCTTCCAGCTCCACCTCGCCGGTACGGGCTCGTTCCGCCCGGTCTCGCAGGTCGTGTTCGTGACCGTGGCGGAGGGCATCTCCTCGTGTGAGGTGCTGGCGCAGGACATCCGCTCAGGGCGCCTGCAGCGACGCTTGGAGTTTCCCTACCACCCGCACGTCACGATCGCTCATGACGTACCCCCGGACATGCTCGACCTCGCCTACCAGGGTCTGGGCGATGTGGACGTACGAGTCGACGTCGATGCCTTCTGTACCTTCTCCCAGGATCCCGCGGGACGCTGGGTGCCCGCCAAGGCATACCCACTGCTGGGTGCACGCCATGGCTGACACGTCGGGGTCCTCGACGCAGCCACAGGGCTCGGTACCACAAAAATCGGGATTCCTGGATCGGCTTCGCGGGCGATACGGCTGGCTCGATCATGTGATCCGGGCTGCCACCCTCTATGTCGAGCGCAACGCCGACGTCCTCGCCGGGAGCATCACCTATTTCGGGTTCCTTGCCCTGTTCCCATCACTGCTACTGGCCGCATCAGTGTTCGGGTTCGTCCTGGCCGGCCGACCGGAACTCCTCCGTGAGCTGATCGCGCGGATCGTCGAGTACGTCCCCGGGTCCGCCGGTGACCAGCTCATCGAGGCGTTGAACGCCGCCATCGACTCTCGGGGGGCAGTGGGGATCGTCGGTCTGCTCGGCCTGCTCTACGCCGGACTCAGCTGGATCAGCAAGCTGCGCCTGGCGATCCAGACCCTGTGGCAGGGCAACCCCGAAGAGGCCAGCTTTCTCAAGGACAATGCCCGCGACCTGCTCGCCCTGATCGGGCTGGGCGGTGGGCTCGCGGTCTCGCTCGCAGTGACCGCTGTGGGTACGTCGGCCGCCTCCTTCTTCCTCGACTTGGTCGGACTGTCCGAGGTCCCGGGCAGCACGCTCATCACCGGCGCGTTGGCGATCGCCCTGGCCATCGTCGGAAGCACGTTGGTCTTCTGCTGGCTGTTCGGCAGCCTGTCCGGACACGACATGACCTACCGCTCGGTTCTACCCGGAGCGATCCTGGCCGCGGTCGGCTTCGAGATCCTCAAGCTGATTGGCGGTTTCTACCTGTCCCTGGTCTCCAACAGCGTCTCGGCTGGGGTGTTCGGCAGCGTGGTCGGCATCCTGCTGTTCATCTACCTGGCCTGCCGGTTCCTGCTCTTCTGCGTGGCCTGGACCGCCACGCTGCCGCGATTCGCCCGGCTCGGTCTGGCTCCGAGCGGAGAGGCCGGGATCCCGTACGCCGACCGAGCGGCCACGAGCCGGGACCGTCCGGAGGCCACCGCTTCTTCGGCTCAGGGTTCGGATCGGCCCCCTCCCAGGCCCGTACCCGCACCGGCTGTCGTGGCCGCGGGCCTCATAGCGACCGGCGCAGCGCTGGCTTCGCTGACCCGACCGCTCATCCGCCGCTGGCGGCAGACAAGGTCGGCGCGTCCATCTGCGGGGGACCCGGTCGACGGCGAGGTAGCGCGCGCCTGACCGCTGATAACGCGGCTCAGAGGGAGGCAGGGCGCGTCTCACCTCAGGCAGCGATCGTGTCGCTTCCTCGGCGATGGGCCGGACCCGAACGGACCTGGAGTTCCGGCCTGCCGATCTGGTCCTCGACGACCTGCTCAAGCGCCTGTATGGCCCGTAGACGGTGATGTCCGAGGTCAGCGATCCGGGAACGGCCGCCAGCAGCGAGCCTTGCCCGGATTAAATACAAATTTCTGCCGCTCGCGCTAGGCTAAATACGAATAACTTCCGACATCGCGAAGGAAATCGTGGTTAGTAGCATTGTCTTCGCCGCAGGCCAGCCCGCGTCTACGATCTCTGCCCGCGTGGCGCGGGGCGAACTTCGTCGCATCGCCGCCGGCGTCTATACCACTGACGTTCAAACCGATCCTACCCTCGTCACCAAACGCGAGTGGCACACCATCGTGGGCGGGATGATCCCGAATGCGGTCATAACGGATCGCTCCGCGCCAACCGGCGGACCCGTGGATGACATTCTCTACGTCGCTCACGAACGGCGAGACCGCGAAATTTCGCTCCCCGGACTGACCGTTCTTGCACGCCGTGGGGCTGGCCCGACTGACGGAGACGTCGCTCTGCCGGGCGGTCTGTTTCAGGCGAGCAAGGGCCGCGCACTCGCTGAGAACACCCGAGAATCTCGCTCGCGCCTCGGACGAAAGCGCCGCACGCTGGATGAGATCGAACTCGGCGACTGGATTGACCGCATCTGCCAGATCGACGGTGCGGCCAAACTCTCGCGGTATCGCGACGACGCGGAGCGGCTCGGGGCGCTAGTTGGTGCGCCTGAGGATGGCGTCGCCTTGCTCTCAAGAATTCTGGGCATCGCCCTCGGCACACAACAGATGGACACCGGCTCGAAGGCGCTCACTGCCCGCCAGGCGCGTCTTCCCTACGAACAGGGCAGGCTTGCCCTGTTCGGGAAGCTGATTGAAGCCCTGCGCGAGTCTGCGCCGCAGAACCGGCCCGTACATGATCCGAATAGCGACGCGTACCGGCACTTGCCCTTCTTCGAGGCATACTTCTCGAACTTCATCGAAGGCACGGAGTTCGAACTGGATGAAGCGGTGAACGTCGTCTATAAAGGCAAGCAGATTGCCGGGCGCTCCGACGACAGCCACGACTTGACCGGAACATACCGGGTCGTCTCCGACCTGGATGAGATGTCCACGACAGCAACCTCGTCGACAGATTTCTTGCAACTGCTGCGTTCACGGCACGCAACAATCTTGGCCGGGAGGCCGGAGAAGAGTCCCGGTCAATTCAAGGAGACGGCCAACCGCGCAGGATCCAGCTCCTTCGTTCTGCCCGGCTACGTCCCCGGGACGCTGTCCGCCGGATGGACCCGTCTTGTCGAACTCGACACGCCGTTTGAGCGCGCCACTTACATGATGTTCCTCGTCTCGGAGGTGCACCCATTCGATGACGGCAACGGGCGGGTGTCACGAGTGATGATGAACGCCGAACTGGTCAGCGCCCACCAATCTCGAATCATCATCCCTACTGTTTATCGCGACGACTACGTCGGCGCGTTGAGACTGCTCACACGCCAGGAGGATCCGAGCGTTCTCATCAAGGCGCTCCGCTACGCGCAGGACTACGCATCGCAGATCATCTTCAGAGACCTCAACGATGCCGCCGCGCAGCTTCGACGGACCAACGCCTTCAACGAACCGAACTCCGATGAGCGACTGGTGTTGCCCAAGCTGTCGCGCCGCGCGGAGGGATAGGGGCAGCGTTTGGGCAGCCGCCACGTCGGCGTACCGGCACAACGCGTCGACCTTGCGCCCTGTCGGCCGCGTTCGGCGATGACCCGCAAGCGGAAGTCACCTCGCGCTACGACAGCCCGGTTCAGTCGGGAGTTCCCGGGAACTGCCACCCGTCCGGACCGGCCGATGCCGAGGGACATTGCCGCGCCGGGACCACAGGAACGTGCCGACGACGATTGCGACGGTCCCGGTCCACAGGGCGAACATCGGCAGCAGCGTCCCACCTGCCGGAACGGGCGCAGCAGCGCCGTTGACCTGATCGGGAGGTACGGCGATCCTTGCCGCCGACTCCGCGGGGCTCGCTGCCGGGTCGCCCGGCTCGGTCTGGCTCCGAGCGGAAAGGTCGGGATCCCGTACGCCGACCGAGCGGCCACGAGCCGGGACCGTCCGGAGGCCGCCGCTTCTTCGGCTTCAGGGTTCGGATCGGCCCGCTCCCGGCCTCGTACCCGCACCGGCTGTCGTGGCCGCGGGGCTCGTAGCGACCGGTGCAGTGCTGGCTTCGTTGACCCGATCGCTCATCCGCCGCTGGCGGCAGACAAGGCCGGCGCGTCCTTCTGCGGGGGACCCGGTCGACGGAGCGGTAGCGCGCGTTTGACCTGGGATGACGCGGTCGACGGCGAGGTAGAGCGCCTGACCTTCGACACCCGGTTCAGTCGGGAGTACCCGGGAAACCGCTACCGGCCCGGACCGGCCGACGCCGGGGGACATTGCCGCGCCGGGACCACAGCACCGTACTAACGACGATTGCGACGGTGCCGGCCCCGAGGGCAAACATCGGCACCAGCGTCAGGCCTGCCGGAGCCGACTCAGCGGCGGCGTTGATCGGATCAGGAGGTACGGCGAGCGTCGCCGTCGACTCCGACGGGCTCGCTGCCGGGTCGCCCGGCTGGGCTGGGGACACCAGCTCTCCGACGGCGGACAGGTCGAGCGGCAGCGCGAAGCCCCAGTCAAGCAGCCGGGCTGCCTGTTCCCAGGTCGGAATGGGGACCTGTTCGGACAGCATCAGGCTGACGATCAGCCTTCGGCCGTCCCGTTCCGCAGCCCCGACGAAGGTGTGCCGGGCCGCGTCGGTGAACCCGGACTTGCCCGCGATCGCGCCGGGATAGTTCAGCAGGAGTTTGTTCTCGTTCTGGATCTCGAAGCCCGGATCCAAGCCGGGCACCGCCGGGATCTGGGCTCGAGGGGTGCTCATGACCGCCAGCAGAGCCGGATCGGCGATGGCGGCGGCAATCAGCAAGGCCAGGTCAT
Organism: Geodermatophilaceae bacterium; assembly: GCA_050999295.1. Classification (GTDB taxonomy): domain Bacteria; phylum Actinomycetota; class Actinomycetes; order Mycobacteriales; family Geodermatophilaceae; genus JACCQS01. The sequence continues at coordinate 5,175 of JBPCPI010000183.1, forward strand.
AGGGCGAGGAGCGCTGACCCTCGACGTCAAGGCCGCTCGGCCCTCCCGGTGAGGTGTCGTAGGCCTGCAGCCGGTCCGCCGTCTCGTACATCGCGTCGAGCGTCGGCTCCAAGCCACCAGCCGTACGGGACAGGGCGTTTGCCGCGTCGTTGCCCGACTGCAACATCAGCGCCAGCCACAACGTGGCGACGTCGTACTGGCCACCGTTGATCAAGCCGACCCGACTCCCTTCGACCTGCTCGTCCTCGACGAGCGCGGTGACGACCGTTGCCGGGTCCAGCCGGGGGTAAAGCGACAGCAGCGTGAGCAGCTTCAGGGTGCTGGCCGGGTAGTACCGCCCGTGGGCATCGTTGGCGGCAAGGACCTCGCCGTTGGTGGCATCGGCGAGCAGCCAGCCCTGCGCGGTGATGTCCGCCGGCAGCGGTGGCGCGCCAGCGGGCAGGACCAGTCCGCGCGCGGCGAGTTCGTCTCCGCCGATCGTGTCTCCGTTGGGTGCCTCCCCCCGGGGAGGACCGGTCGGGTCCGGGACGGTGGGGCTGGTGCCGCTGGGATCGGCCGTCGGCCGGGGGGAATCGGCGAGAGCGGTCCCCGCGAATCCCGGAAGCGCGACCAACGCCAGACACAAGGCGGCGGTCGCGACGCAGCGCCGCACGGTCGCGAGGCTACCGCCGCACGGGCTGTGCCGTGTGGATGAGCCCCGCGCGCCTGCCTGGAGAGGTGAACTGCCGACAACAAATGTGTCTCGGTAGACCACTGGGCTGCCCGCCGCGTGCGGCGGACGACTACGGTGGCCGGGATGCCTGCCCCGAAACCTCGGTACGGGTACTTACGAGAGGAGAAGGCGTTGCGCGTACAGCGACGTATGACAGCCCTGGCGGCGGTCCTGGCGGGCGCTCTGGTGCTGGCCGGATGTGGTGGCGATGATGGCGGTTCGACTGGCGGCGGGGGCGGCGGTGGTGGCGAGACCGATGCCGCCAGCGATGTCAATGTCGGTGTCGCCTATGACGTCGGTGGCCGCGGCGACCAGTCCTTCAACGACTCGGCTGCTGCCGGACTGGACCAGGCCGCCGAAGAGTTCGGGATCAACATCGACGAGGCCGAGGCCAGCGACGGTGAGGACGACGCGGCCCGTGAGGAGCGCCTACGGCTGTTCGCCGAAAACGGCAACAACCCGGTCATCGCGGTCGGCTTCGTCTACGCGACGTCGCTCGCCGTGGTCGCCGAGGAGTTCCCGGACACCCAGTTCGCGCTGATCGACTCGGCCGATGCGACCGGCGACAACATCACCAACCTGCTCTTCGCCGAGGAGCAGGGTTCGTTCCTGGTCGGCGTGATCGCCGCACTTAAGTCGACGGCGAAGAACGTCGGATTCGTCGGTGGTGTGCAGGTGCCGCTGATCGAGAAGTTCGAAGCCGGCTTCGCTGCCGGTGTCGCGGCCGTCGACCCGGCCATCACCGTGCAGACCGCCTACCTCACCCAGCCGCCGGACTTCAGCGGATTCGGTGACCCGGCCAAGGGCAAGACCGCGGCCGAGGGCATGTACCAGAACGGTGCCGACATCGTCTACCAGGCCGCCGGCGGTTCCGGTGGTGGTGTCTTCGAGGCCGCTTCCGAGGCTGGGGCCCTGGCCATCGGGGTGGACTCCGACCAGGCGGTCACCGCCGACCCGGCGGTGGCCGGCGTGATCATCACGTCGATGCTGAAGAACCTCGACGTCGCGGTCTACGACTTCCTCAGCTCGTTCGTCGACGGCAACGTCGAATCCGGCGAGGTCATCTTCGACCTGAGCAACGACGGGGTGGGCTACTCCACCACCGGCGGGGCGATCGACGACATCGTCGAGCAGGTCGACGGCTTCAAGCAGCAGATCATCGACGGCGAGATCGAGGTCCCGACGACGCCGTAACGGTGCTGGAGCAGTAGCTGGGCTGGGCCCAGGAGTCGCACTTGCGGCTCCTGGGCCCTTGCTCGTTGCCGCTGGTTGCGCTTCGGTGTCTCCTGAGCCGCAATGTGCCTACGTCGGCATCTCATGACCAGCGATCTATGACCTGAGGAGCGTGCCTGATCAGCACCGACGTCAGTCAGGCCCCGACCAGCACCATCGCCGTACGGGTGACCGGTATCACGAAACGCTTCCCCGGAGTCGTGGCCAACAGCGATGTCAACATCACCGTCGCCCGCGGCGGGGTGCACGCCATCGTCGGTGAGAACGGTGCCGGCAAATCAACGCTGATGAAGATCCTGTACGGCGTGCAGCGCCCAGACGAGGGGACCATCGAGATCGAGGGCAAGCCGGCCGTCCTGCACTCGCCCGTCGACGCTATCGAGCGCGGCGTCGGCATGGTCTTCCAGCACTTCATGCTCGCCGACAACCTCACGGTTCTGGAGAACGTCGTCCTGGGCGCGGAGAAGCTGCACGGCATCGGGGATGCGGCGCGGAAACGGATCCGGGAGCTGTCGGACTCCTACGGGCTCGACCTCGAACCCGACACCCTGGTCGAGGAACTCGGCGTCGGCGACCGCCAGCGGGTGGAGATCGCCAAGGTCCTCTACCGGGGCGCGCGCATCCTGATCCTGGACGAGCCCACCGCCGTGCTGGTGCCCCAGGAGGTCGACGAACTGTTCGACAACCTGCGCGAGCTCAAGAGCGAGGGTCTCACGGTCATCTTCATCTCGCACAAGCTCGACGAGGTCCTCTCCGTCGCCGACGAGATCACCGTGATCCGCCGAGGCAGCACAGTGGCCACCGTCGACCCGAAGCAGACCTCGGCCCGCGAGCTGGCCGAACTGATGGTCGGCAGCGAGCTGCCCACGCCCGAGACGCGTGAATCGACGGTCACCGACCAGGTCTGCCTGAGCGTGGCTGATCTGAACCTCGCCGGCTCCGATGAGCGGCGCCTGCTCACCGACATCAGCTTCGACATCCACCGGGGCGAGGTCCTGGGCATCGCCGGCGTCGAGGGCAACGGGCAGGCCGAGCTGGTCGAGACGATCATGGGCATCCGAACTGCCTCCGGCGGCCGGATCACCCTGGGCGAGACCGACGTGACCAAGTGGTCCACCGCACGTCGCCGTGCGGCCGGGATCGGCTACATCCCTGAGGACCGGCATCGGCACGGGCTGCTGCTCGAGGCCCCGCTGTGGGAGAACCGGATCCTCGGGCACGATAGCGGGCCGCCGAGCATGAAGGGACCGTGGATCGACCGGCAGGGTGCGCGCAAGGACACCACCCGGATCGTCGAGTCCTACGACGTACGCACGCCGGGAATCGACGTGCTCGCCTCGGCTCTGTCCGGGGGTAACCAGCAGAAGCTGATCGTCGGCCGGGAGATGAGCGGCGATCCCATCCTGCTGATCGCCTCGCATCCCACCCGCGGGGTGGATGTCGGCGCGCAGGCAGCGATCTGGGACCACATCCGCACCGCCCGACATCTAGGACTGGCCACCCTGCTGATCAGCGCTGACCTCGACGAGCTGATCGGCCTGTCCGACCGGTTGATGGTGATCCTGCGCGGCCGGCTGATCGGCGAGTTCGACCCGTCCCAGGTGACACCACAGCAACTCGGATCAGCAATGACCGGAGCGGGCGCATCCTCGGCGGCATCCCGGGAGGACCCTCCCACGACGGGGGCGGAGACGGCACGGTGAACGGGCGGCTACGTGCGGCGGTGATCAGCCTCGCCGCGCCGGTCCTGGCGATCACGTTCTCCATCATCGTGACCAGCCTCATCCTGGTAGCCACCGGTGATCCGTTCGGGCTGACCTGGCAGACGGTGATCGAGGTCGGTCTGCGGCCACGCAGCATCGCCCAGATCCTCAACCTCGGCACCATCTACTACCTTTCCGCGCTGGCGGTGGCCATCGGCTTCCGGATGAACCTGTTCAACATCGGCGTCGACGGGCAGTACCGGGTGGCTGCCTTCGCCGCCGCGATGGTCGCGGGCAATCTCAGCCTGCCCTTCCCGCTGTCCCTCGTGCTGGCCGTCATCGTGGCCGGGATCACCGGCGGGCTGTGGGCCGGTATCGCTGGTTACCTCAAGGTCAAGCGTGGGGTCAACGAGGTCATCTCGACGATCATGTTGAACGCCATAGCCACCGGCCTGGTCGCCTTCTTGCTGCGCCAGTTCGGCCAGGCGCGGGGTAACGACGTCACGACGCCGGTCATCGCCGAAGGCTCGCGCGCGCCGGGAATCGATCTGATCCCAGGATCCACCGAACCGGTGAACAGCCTCATCGTCCTGGCGGCCCTGGCCGGCATCGCCTACTGGGTCGTGCTCAACCGCACCCGGTTCGGATTCCGGTTGCGAGCGACCGGACGCTCGCAGGGTGCCGCGGTGGCCAGCGGGATCGATGTCAAACGGATGGTCGTCATGTCGATGCTGCTCTCCGGCGGGATGGCCGGCATGGTCGGACTTCCGCTGGTGTTCGGCGAGTCCTACTCCTACGGGCTGACTTTCCCGGGGGGCCTCGGGTTCACCGGGATAGCGGTCGCTCTGGTGGGGCGCAACCACCCGGTCGGGGTGGCGTTCGGCGCGCTGCTGTTCGCCTATCTCGAGGTCGCGGCCAACCCCCTGCAGATCGTCGCCGATGTCTCGCCCGAGATCATCACGATCATGCAGGGCGTCATCGTCCTCGCGGTCGTCATCTCCTACGAGTTGGTCCGGCGCTACCGCGTTCGAGACGAGCAGCAACGGGTGGCCAAGGCGCTGGCCGCCGGCGAGGCGATCAGCACCGCCGGTAGTCCAGGCGGGGAACCGCCGCGTCAGCCGGAACGAACCTCGGCATGAGCGCGGGGCAGATTCACCCCAGCCAGGATTCGTCCCAGCTTCGCCCGGCCGCTTTGCAGGTCGGGACCGAGCGGGAGCCAGCCGCGACCAAGCGCCGGCGCATCCTGCCCCGGGTCCTCCTCGCGATCGCCGGGCTCTTGTTCGTCCTGGCACTGGTCCGGGTGATCACCGGTGCCAACGACATCGCCTCCGCAGGCACCCTCAGCGCGACGATGGGTCTGGCGGTTCCTATCGCGATGGCCGGCCTCGGCGGGCTCTGGGCCGAGCGAGCCGGTGTGGTGAACATCGGTCTCGAGGGGATGATGATCCTGGGGACCTTCGGGGCCGGCTGGGCCGGCTACCAGTGGGGGGCCTGGGCCGGAGTGCTCGCCGGGCTCATGCTCGGAGCCGTTGGGGGACTCATCCACGCGATCGCCACCGTTACCTTTGGTGTGGATCACATCGTCTCCGGGGTGGCCATCAACATCCTCGGACTTGGGGCCACCCAGTACCTGGCGGCCGTCGCCTTCGAGGGCGTACCCGGTGGTGGGTCCACGCAGTCCCCGTCCGTACCCGACCTGCCGGCTTTGACGGTCCCCGGAGTGGCCGACGGGCTGGGCACGATCGCCGACAAACAATGGTTCTTCGTCTCCGACGTGGCCGCAGCGCTGCGTGCTCTGAGCAACAACGTCTCGGTGCTCACGATCATCGCCGTGCTGCTGATCATCGGAACCTATGTTGTCTTGTGGCGCACCGCATTCGGGCTGCGACTGCGGTCCTGCGGGGAGAACCCGGCGGCGGCCGAGACGCTCGGGGTCAACGTCTACAAGTACAAGTACATCGCGTTGCTCGTCTCTGGCGGCATGGCCGGGCTCGGCGGCGCTTTCCTCGCGATCGTTGCCTCGAGTTCCTACCGGGACGGGCAGACCGGTGGGCGCGGCTTCATCGGACTTGCCGCGATGATCTTCGGCAACTGGAGACCGGGTGGCCTGGCTGCGGGCGCCGGTCTGTTCGGCTACACCGATGCCCTGCGCCTGCGTAGCGGCGGTACGTCGGTGCACGCTCTCCTGCTGGTGCTGGTGTTCCTGATGGTGATCATCGCGGCCTGGCAGATCTATCGCAAGCAACCGCCGATCCGCCCGGTCATCACCGGGGGGTTCGCAGCGCTGATTCTGATCTGGTTCCTGGTTACCGACGTCGTCCCCGCCGACTTCACCGGCATGACCCCGTACGTGGCCACGCTGCTGGTCCTCGCCCTTGCCTCCCAACGATTGCGAATGCCCGCGGCCGACGGCTTGGTCTATCGCCGCGGCGAGGCGGGATAGGTGTCCGGCTCAGCGGCCGAGATCGACTGGGCCGCCCTGACGGCGGCTGCTGTGCAGGCGATGGAGCATGCGTATGCGCCGTACTCCAACTTCCCGGTCGGTGCCGCGGCACTGGTCGACGACGGCCGGATCGTCTCGGGCTGCAATGTCGAGAACGCCTCGTACGGGCTGGGACTGTGCGCCGAGTGCGGCCTGGTCAGTGCCCTGCACGCCAGCGGCGGTGGACGGCTGGTCGCGCTGGCCTGCGTCGGGGGGGACGGACAGCCGCTGATGCCGTGCGGCCGATGCCGGCAACTGCTGTGGGAGCAGGGCGGGGCCGAGATGCTGCTCATGACCGAACGAGGGACCGTGGCGATGACCGAGGTCCTGCCTGACGCATTCGGGCCCGACGACCTGACGGCGGCGGCCGCGAACCGACGGGGAGAGTGACTCCCGACGATGAGGCGAGCATCGCAGGAGTTAGGCGGCGGGCCTGAGTGCTTGAGGCGCCTGATCCCCGAACGCGCCCGCCGACTGGCTCCGAGGAGCGGAGCCGACTCCCGGCCGAAGGCCGGCATGTAATGGATGCGATTGATGTCATCCGCGCGAAACGGGACGGACACACCCTGACCGACGAGCAGGTGGACTGGGTGATCGACGCCTACACCAGGGGGGCCGTCGGCGACGAGCAGATGTCCGCGCTGCTCATGGCGATCGTGTTCCGCGGAATGGCGGCCTCCGAGCTCACCCGGTGGACAAACGCGATGATCGATTCCGGTGAGCGGATGGCCCTCGGTGATCTCGGCCGACCGACCGCCGACAAGCACTCGACCGGCGGCGTGGGGGACAAGATCACCCTGCCGCTGGCCCCCTTGGTGGCCGCCTGCGGGGTCGCCGTACCGCAGCTGTCCGGTCGCGGACTCGGCCACACCGGCGGAACCCTGGACAAGCTCGAGTCGATTCCCGGCTGGCGCGCAGACGTGAGTCACGCCGACTACCTCGCCCAGCTACGCTCGGTCGGCGCCGTGGTCTGCGCGGCTGGAGAGACGTTGGCCCCGGCCGACAAGAAGCTGTATGCGCTACGGGACGTCACCGGGACGGTCGAGTCGATCCCGCTGATCGCTAGCTCGATCATGAGCAAAAAGATCGCCGAGGGCGCGGGCGCTCTGGTCCTGGACGTCAAGGTGGGCTCGGGTGCGTTCATGAAGACCGCGGAGGACGCCACCGAACTCGCCCGCACGATGGTCGGGATCGGCACCGAGGCAGGCGTACACACTGTCGCCCTGGTGACCGCGATGGATCGCCCGTTGGGCCGATCGGCCGGGAACGCGGTCGAGGTCGCGGAGTCCGTGGAGGTCCTGGCCGGAGGCGGGCCAGCCGACGTGGTGGCGCTCACCGTGCGGCTGGCCGAGGAGATGCTCGCCGGGGCGGGTGTTCATGATGCCGATCCAGCCGCGGTGCTCGCCGGAGGTCGCGCGATGGACACGTGGAAAGCGATGATCGCCGCCCAGGGCGGGGATCCGGATACCAGGCTTCCGGTGGCCAGGGAGCATCACGTCGTACCCGCGCCCGCGACCGGCCGGCTGACCCGCCTCGATGCCTACGGCGTCGGTGTCGCAGCCTGGCGATTGGGAGCCGGACGGGCCCGCAAGCAGGATCCGGTCTCGGCAACGGCTGGCATCACCTGGCGTGCCGGCGTGGGTGATCAGGTCCGGGCGGGCGAACCCCTGCTCGAGTTGCACACCGACGACGCCGATCGGATCCCGCGAGCACTCGAGGCGCTCGAGGGCGCCGTCGGGGTCGACAGCGACCACGAGCTGCTGCCACTGATCGTGGACCGCATCGCTGCGCGATGATCAG
>JBPCPI010000006.1:0-10033 GCA_050999295.1 Geodermatophilaceae bacterium
GGCAGTGATCAAAGTACATGTGTGCTCACACCAGCACGGTAAGTAGCGTTCAGACAGATGGCAGCACAAGTTTGCCGGTTGACATCAGGGCACGTTCACCAATGTGTGCGCCGTGCAAGCGGGATCGGGGACCACCCTCACCAATCGGTCGAACTCGACGTTCCAGATGCAGGTGCAACGGACAAGCGCCATCTTGATCACGACACCTTCACAATGCATTGCTGTTGCTACTGAACCTGATTTTATCGCTTCGTACCATTTTGTTCGGCTAAATGGACCCATTGGGCGCGGCGAACCGAATGATCCGCGGAGATGGGCCAGGGGATTTCGCCAAGATCGACTAGTCCGAGGAGATTCGCATCCGCTACCGCCCGGCATGCGCTGGCTCGAGGAAACCGTCCGGATTGGTGTCGGATTTCTCCAGTGAGGGCAATCAGGTCGCTCTGCCGTTTGTCAGCCGTCCGTACCGTAGAGGCGGCGACGCGGCTGCCTCATGGACGGGATGTTCCACGGCACGCGATCCGTTGCAGGAACCGCAGCCTCGCATGGTGTGCGCAGTGACATGCCGCCTGCCAGCCAAGTCGCTGGCAGTGCAACCTAGGTCGGCGAGTCCGTCTTGCGCCGGAACCAGGCGTAGGCCGCCGTGGCGAAGAGCAATCCGAGTCCGATCAAAAACAGAAGGAACAGCCCCTTGATCACCAGGCCGACAACGGCCAGGACGAGCCACGCCACCAACACCACCGCGATCAATCCCCACATGTGCACAGTCTGCCTCGCAGGCCGTTCGAGTCGGGCAGGCGACGTGGTCCATATCGAAGTGGGCGAGAACCGAGGAGGTGTGCCCGCTGGCGTGCGGGGCACAGGGAGGCCAGCCGAAAGCCCCATCGGATAGGAAGTCGAAAGATGCGAGCGGTCGCCTGGCACGGCAAGCGCGACGTCCGTGTGGACAACGTCCCTGAGCCCACCATCAGGCAGCCCACGGACATCATCGTCAAGATCACCACGACCGGGCTCTGCGGATCGGACCTGCACTTGTACGAAGTGCTCGGCGCCTTCCTGGACGAGGGGGACATTCTCGGCCATGAACCCATGGGGATCGTCGAGGAGGTCGGCAGCGAGGTCACCACACTGAGCCCCGGCGACCGGGTTGTGGTCCCGTTCAACATCTCCTGTGGCATCTGCTTCATGTGCAACCAGGGGCTGCATTCGCAGTGCGAGACCACCCAGGTGCGCGAGCAGGGGATGCATGCCTCACTCTTCGGCTACACGTAGCTGTACGGCCAGGTCCCCGGTGGGCAGGCGGAGGACCTCTGGGTGCCGTTCGGGAACACGCTGCCGATCAAGGTTCCGCACGGACCGCCCGACGAGCGCTTCGTCTACCTCTCCGACGTGCTGCCGACCGCGTGGCAGGCGGTGCAGTACGCCGACATCCCGCCCGGCGGAAGTGTCGCCGTGATCGGGCTCGGCCCGGTCGGGGACATGTCGGCCCGCATCGCGATGCACCAGGGCGCCGGCCAGGTCATCGGCGTCGACCTCGTACCCGAACGGCTGGAACGCGCCCGCACGCAGAAGATCCAGGTCCTCGACCTCAACGAGCACAGGGACGGCCTGGCCGACGTCGTCCGCGAGATGACCGACGGCAGGGGGCCGGACGCGGTCATCGACGCGGTCGGCATGGAGGCCCACGGCTCACCGGGGCCTAAGATTGCCCAACAGGTGACGGGGCTGCTGCCCGATGCAGTGGCCGGCAAGTTTATGCAGAAAGCCGGGGTGGACCGTCTCGCGGCGCTCTACCTCGCGATCGACATCGTCCGCCGGGGCGGAACCATATCGGTGGTAGGTGTCTACGGCGGGATGAAGGATCCGCTGCCGATGCTGACGATGTTCGACAAGCAGATCCAGCTCCGCATGGGCCAGGCCAACGTCAAAGCCTGGGTCGACGACCTCATGCCGTTGCTCGCCGACGGCGACCCGTTGGGCGTGGAAGGCTTCGCGACACACACGATGCCGTTGGACCAAGCTCCGGAGGCGTACGCCACGTTCCAGCAGAAGCAGGACGGAGCGGTCAAGATCCTCTTTCAGCCCTGATCGGAGGGTGTCGCTATCCCACGTTAACTTGGTATAGCGACACTTCCAATGGGTCCAAACCCATAGGAAGTGTCCCCGAACCGTTGGAAGTACGTACGAAGCACTGCGGTCGGGGCGGCGACGCCGACTGTCGAGCGGTTAGCCTGCGGGGGTGACCGAGCGACCGACTCTCGCCGAGGTCGTCACGATTCTCGACCGCTTGTACGACCCACGCTGGGCTGCTGACTGGGACGCGGTAGGCACCGTGTGCGGCGACCCGGACGCCGACGTCGGCAAGGTCATGTTTGCGGTCGACCCGGTGGCCGCCGTCGCCGCTGAGGCGGTGGGGTGGGGTGCCGACCTGTTGGTGACCCACCATCCGCTGCTGTTGCGCCCCGTGCACGGGGTTGCTGCGACCACTGCCAAGGGCCGGGTCGTGCACACGCTCATCACCCACTGCGTGGCCCTGCACACCTGCCACACCAACGCCGACTCACCACCGGGCGGAGTGTCGGAAGCGCTGGCGCATGCGTTGGGTCTCGAAGCCGTACGCCCGCTCGAGCCCGAACCGGTCGACATCCTGGACAAGCTGGTCACGTTCGTACCGACTTCCAGCGCCGAGGCAGTCATCGACGCCCTCGCGGCGGCCGGTGCTGGCGCGCTCGGCGACTACGACCGGTGTGCGTTCACATCGACCGGTACCGGGACCTTCCGGCCACTGACAGGTGCCGCCCCCACCATCGGCGCTGTGGATGAGCGGAGCAGCGTCGCTGAGACACGGGTAGAGATGGTGTTGGCGCGCGCGCGGCGCGAGGAGGTCGTGGCGGTGCTGCGGACCGTCCACCCGTACGAGGAACCCGCATTCGATGTCCTTGAAATGGCTCCGCTGGCTGGGGACCGGGGGAGTGGGCGCATCGGCAGGCTCGCGACGCCGTGCACGTTGCAGGAGTTCGCCGCCTGCGTGGTGGCGGCCCTCCCCGGGACCGCCAGCGCCGTTCGGGTGGCCGGTGATCCCGACCAGCGCATCGCATCCGTGGCGGTGTGTGGCGGCGCCGGGGACTTCCTGCTCGACCGGGTCCGAACCAGTGGCGCCGACGTGTACGTCACCTCCGACCTGCGGCACCACCCCGTCAGCGAATTCGTCGAAGAAGTGCGCCGCGACACCAGGACACCGGCGTTGATCGACGTACCGCACTGGGCGGCGGAGTCGACCTGGCTGCCGGTCGCTGCCGATCGCCTCGAGCGAGCGCTGTCGAAAGAGGGCACTACGGTGGAGACCCGGGTCAGCGACACCGTCACCGATCCGTGGTCGACGCACCTGCCGATGAGCTGAGGAGCCCCGCTGAAAGCCGACGCCTTCGCCCAGCTCAAGCTGCTCGACGTTGCCCGGCTCGACGCCGATCTGGCCCAACTGAAGCACCGGAAGAGTTCGCTGCCCGAGCTCGCCGAGATCGCGCAGCTCAACGCCCGCCACGCGGAGCTGACGGGTCGGCGCGTCGAGCTCGAGACCGAGATCTCCGACCTCACTCGGGACCAGCACAAGGCCGACGCCGACGTCGAGCTGGTCAGATCGCGGCGCGTTCGCGACCAGCAACGACTCGCGGCTGGCCAGGTCTCGTCGCCTCGCGAGCTCGAGCAGCTCCAGCACGAAGTCGGGACCCTCGAGCGGCGAATCTCCGCCCTGGAAGATGCCGAGCTGGAGGTGATGGAGGCGCTGGAGACCGCGCAAGGTGCGCTGGCCCAGCTGCACCGTGAGTTGGCCGACCTGACGTCGCAGCTCGGGCAACGGAAGTCGACCCGCGACGAGACCGTCTTCGGGCTGGATTCGCAGGAGCGGGAAGCACTCGCTGAACGCGAGCGTCTGGTCAGCGGGCTCCCCCAAACACTGGTCACCGCCTATGAGCGGATGCGCGCGCAAACAGGTGGGATCGCCGCGGCGGCGCTGCGGCGACGGCGCTGCGAAGGCTGCCGACTGGAGCTGACCGAGGCCGACATCGCGAACCTAGCGGCCGCACCACCCGATGAGGTGCTGCGGTGCCCGGAGTGCAACCGCATTCTGGTACGCGTCGCCGAGTCCGGAGTGTGACGCCGCAACGGGTGATCATCGAGGCCGATGGCGGGTCTCGCGGCAACCCGGGGCCGGCGGCGTACGGAGCACTGGTGCGTGATGCCGACAGCGGCGAGGTACTAGCGCAGCGGGCCGAGCGCATCGGGGTCGCCACCAACAACGTCGCGGAGTACCGGGGTCTCATCGCGGGTCTCGAGCTGCTGCAGGAGCGCGCTCCGCGCGCGGACGTCGAGGTCCGCATGGACTCCAAGCTGGTGATCGAGCAGATGGCCGGCCGGTGGAAGATCAAGCACCCGGACATGAAGCCGCTCGCGTTGCATGCCCGGCGGCTGGCACCGTCAAACGTCCGATGGACGTGGGTGCCGCGAGAGCTTAACGGGGCCGCGGATGCCTTGCTCAATGCGGCGCTCGACCGTGCGTCCGCGAAAGCGACCCCTGCGGAGTCGGTCGAGCCGGACCGACCCGCTGCCCCGGCGGAACCGAGCCAGCCCGACCAGCCCACCGGAGCGGGAGTTCCCAACCCGTTGTCGGGGTGGCCGGCCGCTGATGAAGGTCAACCGACGACTCTGGTGCTGCTGCGACATGGGGTCACCGACGTCACTCAGGCACGGCGATTCTCCGGCTCCGGCGGATCGGATCCGCCGCTGAACGAGACCGGGCGAGGGCAGGCGCAGCGGGCTGCCGCCTGGCTCGGCCGGCGCGGCGGCGTCGACGTCGTGCTGACCTCGCCGCTGCGCCGAGCCCGGGAGACCGCGGACATTGCCGCGGCCACACTCGGGCTCGAGGTGGGCCTCGAAGAGGACCTCGCGGAGGCTGGGTTCGGGCTATGGGACGGCCTGAGTTTCGCGGAGGTCGGCAACCGGTTCCCCGCGGAGCTGGAGGCCTGGCTCGGTTCCCCATCCGTCGCGCCTCCAGGAGGGGAGTCCTACGACGATGTCGCTACCCGGGCCCGTACGGTCCTCGACGACTTGTTGGCAACGTATGGCGGTCGGACCGTTCTCGCGGTCAGTCATGTCACGCCGATCAAGATGTTGACCCGGCTGGCACTTGATGCGCCCCTGGAGGTGGTGCACCGGTTGCAGGTGGCCCCGGCGTCGTTCACCACGCTGGCCTGGTGGGCCGATGGTGTCCCGGCGCTCCAGCAGTTCTCGTACGTGCCGGAGTAGTGCTAGCTGAGTACGTAGTCACCGCGCCGGAATGCGGACCAGTTGTGCATCGGCCGTGGGAATGATCGCGTCGTCGTACCCGCCGGCCACCAGGACCGTACTCCGACCGACCGGGGTGGCGGTGACGAACGAGCGCCTGGGCAGCACCGGGTTGCGGAGCACGGTCATCGTGTTGTCGGCCGGGTCGTACACGTTGATGCGCTGGCCACCGGCGATCACGACTCGCCCGTCGCTGAGCGCGACGACGGCGCCGTCCAACTTGTACTCGCCTTCGGACAGTGTCGGGCCGCCGGTAACCTCCCCGGTCGTCAGATGAATCAGCTCGGTGGTCGCCAGAAGGGTGCGCCCTTCGGTGCTGGAGGATCCGCCCACCACGAGCACGCGGTCGCCCGGCACGACTGCGACGGCATGCTTGACCCGGGGGGTGCGTAGCTCGGGACCGGGGGCCCAGCGGCCCAGGCGCATGACATCGGTTGTACTGAGCGCGGGGCCGCCAACGGTGCCGCCGACGAGCACGACAGACTCGTCGACCGCTAAGGCGCTGTGCGCCGCCCGCGGCGAGCTCAGGTCAGGCCCAGCCGTAAATGAGCCGGTGTGCGGATCGAACAGCTCCGTCGACGCCAGTGCCTCATCCTGCCCGTCGTATCCGCCGCTCATCAGGACTCGACCGTCGCGGAGCATCGTGGCGGTATGGGTGGCGCGCTCGGTCGTCATCGACGCAACGGTGCTGAAGCGGCCGGTGGCTGGGTCGAACACCTGGGCGTTCGACGTCGGGGGCATCCCCTCCCCCGGGTAACCGCCCGTCAAGAGGACGCGCCCGTCGGCCAGGAGCGTCGCCGTGCCACTGGCGCTGGGAGCCGGCATGGTCGGCCCGGTTACGAAGGTCGCCGCGGCGGGGTCGAAGATCTCGCTGGCGCGGGCTGCCTCGAACCCTTCGCAGCCTGGTTCGGTGCAGCCGCCTGTGATGAGGACCCGTCCGTCGGCGAGGACGGTGGCATGGTGCACGGCGCGCGGCTGGAGGAGCGCTAGGTCGCCGCCCGGTTCGGAGGTTGGGGGCGGTGAGGCTTCGGGCTGCACATCCTCGATCGTCGGCTCAGCAATCGTCGGCTCAGCGTCGACCGAACAGTTCGCCAACACGAGTATCACAACCGCGGCAACGGGTACCTTCATCGGCCAGCGCACGCACTCACCGTGGCATGAGGAGGTCACGGATGCGCAGACTCCGAGTCACAATCCTGCTTCGCGGGGATCTTGAGGGGTTAGGCTCGGCAGCCTCACCCAGCCCTCACAACCAGTGTGAGAAGCCCACGTGCCCCGTCGTAGCGTTCGACTCCACGATGCCGACGCATCGCTGTTCACATCCGCTATCACGTCGATTGCGGCCGAGCTCGAGGTCAGCCGTGAGTTCAAGCTCGATGTCCTAGCGGAGGCGCAGGAAGCGGCGTCCTCGGTCTCGCTTTCCGGCGAGGACCGTACCGACATTCCGTTCCTGACGATTGACCCGCCCGGAGCTAGGGATCTGGACCAGGCGATGCACCTCGAGCGGTCCGGATCCGGCTACACCGTCTGGTACGCGATCGCCGACGTGGCCGCCTTCGTACGCCCTGGCGGTGCGGTCGACGTGGAGGCGCAACGGCGTGGTCAGACGTTGTACGCGCCCGATCACCGCATCCCGTTGCACCCGCCGGTGGTGTCGGAGCATGCGGCGAGTCTGCTGCCCGGGCAGCTTAGACCTGCCCTGGTATGGCGCATCGACCTCGACGCGCGCGGTGACCAGACGCAGGCCGAGGTCACCCGCGGCCAGGTGCGAAGCCGGGAGCAGTACGACTACGCGACGGTCCAGCAGGCGTTGGACGGGGGCAAGGCGGCGCCGGTGTTCCAGTTGCTGCGCGAGGTCGGACTGCTGCGACAGGAACGCGAACGCGAGCGCGGTGGCGTCAGCCTGCCGTTGCCCGAGCAGGAGGTGGTGGCCGTCGACGGGTGCTGGTCGTTGAGCTACCGGGCGCAGCTGCCGGTCGAGGAGTGGAACGCCCAGATCTCGCTGCTGACCGGGATGGCGGCTGCGGATCTGATGATGTACGCCGAGGTGGGGCTGCTTCGGACGCTGCCACCGGCCGACTCCCGGACGATCAACCGGCTGCGCCGGACGGCGGGTGCACTCCACATCGGCTGGCCGGCGGCCATGTCGTACCCAAGCTTCGTCCGCACCCTCAACCCGACGAAGCCCACGCACGCGGCGATGCTGGAGGGGTGCACCGGGCTGTTGCGCGGCGCCGGGTACGTGGCCTTTGAGGGCGGGGTGCCCGAGCAGCCGTTGCATGCCGCGATCGCTGAGGAGTACGCGCACGCAACTGCGCCGTTGCGCCGGTTCGCGGATCGCTTCGTGGGTGAGATCTGCGTCGCGATCTGCGCCGACCAGCCGGTGCCGGGTTGGGTGCGCGATCGGCTGCGTGACCTGCCGAAGGCGATGAAGGACTCCGACCGCCGCGCAGCCGCCTTCGACCGGGCCGTCCTCGATCTCGTCGAGGCGGGCGTACTGGCTGGTGCCGTCGGGGCCACGTTCTCCGGTGTCGTGGTCGACACCGAGGAGAAGGACCCCCGCTCCGGCACCGTCGTGATCGCCGATCCTGCGGTGGAGGCGCCGGTTCGCTCTGAGCAGCCGCTGGCGCTTGGCGGCGTCGTCACGGTCCGGCTGGACCGGGCCGACCCGTCGCGGCGTGCCGTCCACTTCTCCTTGGCCTGAGGCCCCCGCCCGTCCCGTCGACGCACGCCAGGTGAAGCCGGGTCGTGTCACCGCTACCCTGGGCCGTGGATGAGTCGGCCAGGCGGCCGCGTCGAGCGGGTCACACCGTTCGCCGAGGAAGGTCCGGACTCCATCGAGCAGGGTGGTGGGTAACGCCCACCCGAGGTGACTCGCGGGACAGTGCCACAGAGACAGACCGCCAGCGGCCCGGCGAAGGAGCGTACGACGTACGCGTCATCGCAGGGTGCGGGTAAGGGTGAAACGGTGGTGTAAGAGACCACCAGCGCCGCAGGTGACTGTGGCGGCTGGGTAAACCCCACCCGGAGCAAGGCCAAGAGGGCGCGGTTCGCCGTGCCTGCGCGGACGTTCGAGGGCTGCTCGCCCGAGTTCGCGGGTAGGCCGCACGAGGGCATCGGTGACGATGCTCCGGAGATGGATGGTCGCCGGGGCGCTCCGGCGCTTGCACAGAATCCGGCCTACAGGCCGACTCATCCACCGCCCAGCTTTCTGATATGTTGAGGAAGCGGGCCGCTCTTGTGGCTCCGACCTTCGCGACTTCCATCGCCTTCCATGGGAAGCCGTTCCTCATGGGGGAGGGCAGGCATCGTGTGGAACTGGGCGGCTTCGAACTCGGTGGCGGAACAATTCGAGGGAGCTGTGGAAGCAACTGCCGGCTCTTGAGTGCCGCCAGCTCGGTAGGTCCCCGCGGCGACCCGGCAGCCGTGCTCGGAGAGAACCGCGCAGGATGACTCGCCCGCGTTACCGCGCTGCGCGTCGATCACACCATGATCAACGGTTCGGAGGTCAAGCGCCCTGCGAGAAACGGCCTCTTCGGCATGACGCCATTCGCCTCGCAACTCACAAGCAGCGGTATGGAACCCGTGTCAATCAAAGGTGACTCTCATGGGCTGCAGGCGGCGAGATTTCAGCGGCATGATCGAGTCTTTTCGACCCGGCGTAAAGTCGTTGGCACGCGCGAAGATGGGAGTTGGTCAGTGCGGAATCAGAAGCTGACTATTGCTGCCATGGCGGTTTCCGTGTTGGCGTTGGCGTTGGCGGGGTGTGGCAGCGGTAACGCCGAAGACACGTCGCCTTCCGACGCAAAATTCGGGGGCGGCGGTGCGGTTGGGCAGGCATTTGACCCGGATCGGGACGGGCCTGCCGCGCCGCTCGAGGGTGCTGTAGCCGGTGGCACCGTCACGGTGTTAGGCGCATTCGAGTTGCCGCCGACATTGGATCCGACTGAGGCCTACTACACACAATCGGTATCGATCTTGAGTGGGTTGGTGACGCGGTCGTTGACGCAGTTTGTGTACGACCCGGTGAGCGGGTCGATGGTGCTGGTCCCGGATATTGCCACGGACCTCGGCACTTCGAATGCGGATTTCACGGAGTGGACGTTCACGATCCGCGAGGGTGTGAAGTTCGAGGACGGCTCGAAGGTGACCGCTGAGGACGTCGCATACGGGATCAAGCGTTCGTTCGACCGGGCCGCCTTTCCCGGAGGTGCGTCGTTCAGCAACGACTATTTCTTGAACGGCAACACCTACCAGGGCGTGTACACGTCAGGCACGTCCTATCCAGGGATCGAGGTCAACGGCGACACCCTGACGCTGAAGATGGAGCGGCCATTCCCGGACATGCAGTACTGGGGGTCGTTCCCGGCGATGGGGCCGATCCCGGAGCGTGGCAGCGACCCAGCCACCTACGCGCGGCATCCACTGGCGACGGGGCCGTACAAGTTCGCCGACTACACGCCTGGCAAGTCACTGACGCTGGTCCGGAACGAGCAATGGGACCCGGACACCGACCCCGGTCGGCACCAGTACCCCGAACGCTACGAGTTCACCTTCGAAGTCCCGCAGGAGCGGATCGACGCGACGATCCTCGGCGACTCCGTAGAGGCTCAGACCACGCTGTCGGTCACCAATGTGTTGGTGGATGACTACCGCAGGGCGCAGGCGTTGGACCGGTTGACCCTCACTTCGG
>JBPCPI010000065.1:0-48247 GCA_050999295.1 Geodermatophilaceae bacterium
GCCGCGCAGCTGGCGCAGCTCGCGGGCGATGAACCGGTCCCCCGGCCCGATCTTCTCGTTGGCAGGCACGCACCACACGACGATGTCCACGCCTGCCAGGGTGGTTCTGACGACATTGTTGAGCCGCTGTCCCAAAACAGTTCGGGGCTTGTGCAGACCTGGTGTGTCAACCAGGACCAGCTGAGCGTCGGGACGATGCACGATGCCACGAATGGCGTGCCGGGTCGTCTGCGGACGATCACTGATGATCCCGATCTTGGCGCCGACGAGTGCGTTGGTCAGCGTGGTCTTACCTGTGTTGGGACGGCCCACCAGGCACCCGAAACCGCTGCGCATACCGTCCAGCCTGCCATTCGCCCCGAAGCCGGCTGGCTGATCGGAGTAAGAATTCCTCGCATGCCTCCACGACAGTCGAACGCGGGCGGAGCATCCCCAGCCGACCCAGCCGCTGCCCGCCGCCGCTGGTCGAGCCAGCGCGAGGCCCACCTCCAGCAGGTCAACGCGTTCACGTTCCTGTTTCCGGCACGCCTCAAGCGGTCGGCAACCAGGATGCCCGCCGCACTTCGCTATGCCGAGCACCTGCCCGCCAGTCGGACGGTCCGCATCCTGCTGGGACTCGCCGTTCCGGCCTACGTCGGCCTGCAGCTGTCCCAGGATGTCCCGCTAGGCCGCGCCGCCCTGCTGGCCGTGCTGCTGGCCCTGCTCATCGGCGCGGTTTCGACCTACCGGTTGACGGTCGGAAACGCCGGCATCAGTTTCGACATCCCGGGCCTGCGCCAGGTTTCGAGTTTCGGATTCGTACCGCTGTATGCCATCCGGGCGGCGCGCGCCGGACGGCCCCCGGAGGGCTGGCCCAGGGCCCGGCTGAAGGGAGGTTGGTGGCCCGGTCGGCGCCGGGTCAGCGTGTTACACGCTGACGATGCCGGGACGATGCAGGCCTTCTACGTCTGGGTCAGCGATCCGGAGGCGTTCGGGACTGCTTTGCTGGGACGGCCGATGTCGGATCAGGATTGAGCCGGATCGCTCTCGGCTTGCCTCGGCCCAGCGGCGCAGGCGGTGCTCACGACCTTTCCGTCGATGCCTGCAAAGAACACCGCGGCTGAGCCGGAGAGATCACGAACCGCAGCCACCCCGTTGAGATCGCCTGCAGCTGCTGTGGACACGACTGCCGCCGCCTCGAGCCCGGTGACTCCGCTGGCCACCGCAGCAGCCACCGCGGCTTGGAGTGCGGACAGCTGCAACGACGGGAGCGCCACCGTTGCCGCGACATACGTTCGCCCGTCGGAATCGCGTACGGCGGCACCCTCGCTGGCACCGGTTCGACCGCGTGCGGCGCGTGCCAGCAGAATCAACTTGGCATCCTCCGGGTCGAGATCCTGGCCTGCTCCGAAGGGATCACCCATGTGTCGGTGACGCGCCATTCGTCATGCTGTGGGCACCCCCCACCTTCGCGACCAGCAGCGTGTCGATCCGGTTTCGTCGCCCGCCGGTGCTCTCTGCCGTCAGCGACAGGCCCGCATAGTTTGCCTGGGCACCCGGAATCGGGACCCGACCCAGCTCACGAGCCAGCAGGCCACCGACGGTGTCGATGTCGTCCTCGTCGGGCAGTTCGAGATCAAACAGTTCGGCAAGGTCGTCGACCGGTAGCCGCGAGGTGATCCGCATCGACCCGTCAGGCAATTGCTCCACCGGGGGCCGCTGGTCGCCGTCGTACTCGTCCGCGAGCTCGCCGACGATCGCCTCGAGGATGTCCTCGATCGTCACCAGGCCGGCCGTCCCGCCGTACTCGTCGACGAGGATCGCCATGTGGATACGTCGGGCCTGCATCTCCCGCAGCAGTTCGTCGACCGGTTTGGACTCCGGTACGAACGACGGCGGACGCATGATCTCCTCGACGAGCTGAGAGCCCGCGGTGTCGTCGGAACCCTGGTTACGGCGTACCAGGTCCTTGAGATAAACGATCCCGACGATGTCGTCGATGTTGTTGCCCAGCACCGGAATCCGCGAGAAACCGCTGCGCAGAGCCAGGGCCAGCGCTTGTCCGACGGTCTTGTGTGCCTCGATCCAGACCACGTCCGGTCGGGGAACCATGACCTCACGGGCGATCGTGTCCCCGAGTTCGAAGACGGAGTGGATCATGTTGCGCTCACCGTGTTCGACGACACCGCGCGCCTCGGCGAGATCGACCAACTCGCGTAACTCAACCTCGCTGGAGAAGGGTCCCTCTCGAAATCCCGGACCTGGGGTGAGGGCGTTGCCCAACAGGATCAGCAGATTCGTCACCGGTCCGAAGACTGCTCGCAGCGCACGCGTCAGGCTCGCGGTGCGCAACGCGACACCGTAGGCGTGCTGCCGACCGACCGTGCGCGGACCTACCCCCACCAGGACGAAGCTGACGACCGTCATGACCAAGCCCGACACCAATATCGAACGCCAGCCAAGACCCCAGATCTGGACGAGGACGGTCGTGAACAGCACCGCCGCGAACAGTTCACACAGAACCCGCAGCAACAACAGCAGCGAGACATGCCGCGCACGGTCCTCCAGGATGCGCTCCAGGAACTCGGCCTTGGGGGCGCCCTCGCGCCGCAACTCGGCGACTCGAGCCTGGGACACATGTCCGATCGCCGCGTCGACGGCGGCGAACAGGCCGGCGAGTGGGACCAGCAGGACCGCGATGACCAGCAAGGTCACCTGTGTCTGATTCATCTGTGCGCACCCGAGGCGCGCTGCTCGCGCCAGCCGTCAAGAAGTCGGCGCTGAACGGCGAACATCTCGCGCTCCTCGTCGGGCTCCGCGTGGTCGTACCCGAGCAGGTGCAGGACCCCGTGGGTCGTGAGCAGTTGGATCTCGGCATCGAAGCTGTGTCCCGCGGCCGAGGCCTGTTTGATAGCCACCGCAGGGCACAGGACCACATCTCCCAGCAGTGCCGGGCTGGGGTCTGACTCGTCCGGTCGACGAGCGGTGTCCAGCTCATCCATGGGGAAAGCCAGCACGTCGGTGGGACCCGAGGAGTCCATCCACTTCTCGTTCAGGCTGGCCATGTAGTCGACATCGATCAGCAGCACCGACAGTTCGGCGAGCGGGTTGATGTCGAGTTCGCAGAGCAGGAACCGGCACAGCGCGGCAAGGGCTGCCTCGTCGATCGGGATGTCGGACTCGTTAGCGATGTCCACGGACATGGTGGGCGTCGGGTCCCCTTAGCGGCGAGGCGGGGATGCGCCGCGGCGGGCCGCAGAATCCGAACGGCCGGAGTCAGCTCGGCGGGTGGCGCGCGGGCCGGACAGTTGCGTATCGGTGTTCTCCGCAGCATCGGCATCGAAGCGCGCGTAGGCATCGACGATGTGACTGACCAGGCGATGGCGCACGACATCGACGCTGCTCAGATGGGTGAAGGCGACATCCTCGACGCCGTCGAGGATCGACTGCACGACGCGCAGGCCACTGTGCTGCCCGCCCGGCAGGTCGACCTGCGTCACGTCACCGGTGACCACCATCTTGGAGCCGAAACCCAGCCGGGTGAGGAACATCTTCATCTGCTCCGGCGTGGTGTTCTGGGCTTCGTCGAGGACGATGAAGGCGTCATTGAGCGAGCGGCCCCGCATGTAGGCAAGGGGGGCGACCTCGATGGTCCCCGCCTGGGTCAGACGCGGGATGGAGTCGGGATCAACCATGTCGTGCAAGGCGTCATAGAGCGGCCGTAAATAGGGGTCGATCTTGTCGTAGAGCGTGCCCGGCAGGTATCCGAGCCGCTCACCCGCCTCGACCGCCGGACGGGTCAGGATGATCCGGTTCACCTGTTTGGCCTGTAACGCCTGCACTGCCTTGGCCATCGCCAGGTAGGTCTTACCGGTACCCGCCGGACCGATCCCGAAGACAATTGTGTGCTCGTCGATGGCATCGACGTACCGCTTCTGGTTCAGCGTCTTGGGGCGGATCGTGCGTCCGCGCCTAGACAGGATATTCAGGCTGAGCACGTCGGCCGGTCGTTCCGTCGCGCCGTTGCGGAGCATGTGCAGCGTCTGGGCAACCGCGTCGGGCCGCAGATGACCACCTTGGGCCACCAACGCGATCAACTCGTCGAAGGCCCGGACCGCGAACGCGTTGTCTGCCGGTACTCCGGTGATAATCACCTCGTTGCCGCGAACCAGCACGTGAGCCCGTAACTCTCGCTCGACCAGCCGCAGGATCTCATCGCCGGAGCCGAGCAGGCTGACCATAGGTATCGACGGCGGAACCACGATCGTGGTAGCTGAAACCGCAGTGGAGGGCAGGGGTGGCGCAGGCGGGGTGGGAGTCGTTTCCGGGGGGGCCGGCGAGGACGTGCTGGGACCGCCCTCGGGGCTATGCGGGACAGTTGGCAAAGGTGGCGCAGCCCTGCTTTCCATTCCAACGACAGGTTCGGACGTCGAGGAGTTTACCCCGGGCCGCGGTCAGACTCCGCGGACTTTCATCGGGGTTCCGCCGATCACCCGGGCGGCCATCCCAGCTTGCGTCCACCTAGGACGTGGATGTGCATGTGGAAGACGCTCTGGGCGGCGTCAGCGCCGGTGTTGACCACCACGCGGTAACCATTCTCAGCCAAGCCCTCGGCCACCGCCACATCGCGAGTCGCCGAAATGACGTCTACTAGCACCGACGGATCCGCTTCCAGCAGCGCAGCGGCCGTGGGCTGGTGCGATTTCGGGATCACCAGTACGTGCACCGGGGCCTGCGGTTGCACATCTCGGAAGGCCAGCGTGGTGGCGCTTTCGGAAACAACGTCCGCAGGGATCTCCCCCGCCACGATCCTGCAGAACAGACAGTCGGGTTCGGCCATGATCCGACCTTAGAGGCGAGCCTGAGGGTCAGCCCCAGCGACCGACCGTCGCGGCCAGTGCCGCCGCGGACGCCGCGCCCGCCGTCGAGGTCCGCAGAATGCCCGTACCCAGACAGACCAGCCGGCCGCCAGCGGCACTGAGTGCCGACAACTCGCCATCGGTGAGCCCCCCTTCCGGCCCGACCACGACGGTGATGACCCCGAGTCTCGGAACCTGCAGCGACGAGAACCCCTCGGCTGCCCGCTCGTGCAGGATGATCCCCAGGTCTGCGGCCGCCAGAAGCCGGCAGACATCGCGGGTCGTTGCGATCTCGCAGACCTGCGCCGTGCGCAGTCGACGGGACTGCTTGTTGGCCTCCCGGGCCGCGCTGCGCCACCGTTCGAGGCTCTTCGCGCCGCGCTCATCCCGCCATCGGGTCACACAGCGGTTGGCCGCCCACGGGATTATCCGGTCCACCCCGATCTCGGCCATGAGCGCCACCGCGACTTCCCCCTTTTCGGCTTTGGGCAAGGCCTGTACGACGACGATTTCCGGCACGGGCACCGGCACCGGAACGCGGCGATCGACTGCGACTCGAAGTCGCTCACCCGCGACCTCGACAACTCGTGCCTCGATCGCGGCCCCTACGCCGTCGGAGATCCTCAGCGCCTCGCCGACCGCCAACCGGCGCACCGTGGCAGCGTGCCGGCCTTCGGACCCGTCCAGGACGACCTCGTCGGAATCCGCATCGAGGGTCTCGACGAAGAACACCGGGAGGCTCGTCGTTGCCGGGTGTCCCGGCTCAGCGCCCGTTGAAGGCATCGCGCACCCGGGAGAACAGCCCGCCGCCTCCGGCCTTGGTCGAGGCCGGGCGTTCCTCATCGCGCAGCGCAGCCAGTTTCCCCAGGAGCTCTTCTTGCTCGGGATCGAGTCGGGTCGGGGTCAGCACCTCGACATGCACATAGAGGTGCCCACGTCCGGTGGCACGCAACTGGGGAACCCCTGCCGCGCGCAGCGTCAGCACCGAGCCGGACTGGGTGCCCGGCCGGACCTCGATCTCCTGCTCCCCGTCGAGGGTCTTCAGCGACAGCGTGGTCCCCAGTGCTGCTGCGGTCATCGGAAGGCTGACCCGGCAGTGCAGGTCGGCACCTTCTCGGGTGAAGATGTCGTGATCGCGCTCGCGGATCTCGACGTACAGGTCACCCGCCGGCCCTCCTCCTGGACCGACCTCTCCCTGGCCGGTGAGGCGGATGCGCATCCCGTCCTCGACGCCGGCCGGAACCTTGACCGACAGGTTGCGTCGGGACCGGACGCGCCCGTCGCCACCGCACTGCGGGCAAGGATCGGGGATCACCTGACCCACCCCGCCGCACACCGGGCAGGCCCGTTTAGTGACCACCTGACCCAGGAAGGAGCGCTGAACGCTCTGCACCTCACCGGCGCCGTGGCAAGTGGTACAGGTCTGTGGGTGCGTTCCCGGCGCCGTGCCCGCTCCGGCGCAAACTGTGCACAGCACGGCCGTCTCGACCGTCAACTCCTTGGTGGCGCCGAACGCGGTCTCCACCAGATCCAGGTCCAGCCGGATCAGCGCATCGGCCCCCGCGCGGGCGCGGCTGCGCGGACCGCGGCTAGCACCCCCACCGAAGAACGCGTCCATGATGTCGCCGAACCCGCCGAACCCGGTGTACTGGCCGCCTGCCCCCGGGCTGCCGCCGTTGCCCAGCGGGTCACCGCCGAGATCGACGATCTGGCGCTTCTGCGGGTCTCTGAGGACCTCGTATGCGGTGGCGACCTGCTTGAAGCGCTCCTGGGCGGCCGGATCCGGATTGCGATCCGGGTGATGTTGCATCGCGAGTTTCTTGTACGCGCGCTTGATCTCCTCCTGCGTGGCGTTACGGCTCACGCCCAGCGCGCCGTAGTAGTCGGTTGCCATCGAGTCAGCCACCACTCACAAGGCGACCGACGTAGCGAGCCACCGCTCGTACGGCGGCGATGTTGCTCGGATAGTCCATTCGCTTGGGACCCAGGACCCCCAGGCCGCCGAGTTGCTGGGTGCCGTCGCCGTACCCTGCCGAGACCACAGCGGCGGCGGTCAACCCGGCATGCTCGTTCTCCTCGCCGATCCGGACCATGACGGTGCTCGGATCGACCTCACCGATCAGTCGCAGGATGACCACCTGTTCTTCGAGCGCCTCGAGGATGGGGCGCAGGGACATCGGGAAGTCATGCAGATCGCGGGTCAGGTTGGCGGTGCCGCCCACCACGATCCGCCCGTCGGGATGCTCGACCAGGGTTTCCAGGAGCACGGACGCGACCGAGGCGGCCAGTGGTCTGATCTCGCTGGGGACGCTGCGCGCCAGGTCGGCGACCTTGCTGCTGGCATCGGTCAGCCGAAGCCCCCCGATGGCCGAGTTGAGCTTCGACCGCAGGTCCGCGACCTGTTCCTCGGTCACCTCGACGTTGAGCGCGATCACCCGCTGTTCGATCCGGCCGGAGTCGGTGATCACGACGAGCATGATCCGGCTGGTGCTCAGCGGGAACACCTCGACATGCCGGATGCCGCTGCGGGCCAGCGTCGGGTACTGCACGACAGCGACCTGCCGGGTCAGTTGGGCCAGCAGCCGTACGGTCCGGCCGAGCACATCGTCCAGATCGACCGCACCTTCCAGAAAGGACTGGATCGCCTTGCGTTCGGCAGCGGTCATTGGCTTGATCTGGGTCAGCCGATCGACAAACAGCCGGTAGCCCTTGTCCGTGGGTACCCGGCCCGCGCTGGTGTGCGGCTGGGTGATGTAACCCTCGTCTTCCAGGACTGCCATGTCGTTGCGGATCGTGGCGGCTGAGACCCCCAGGCTGTGCCGGTCCACGAGCGCCTTGCTGCCGACCGGGTCGTTGGTGGAGACGAAGTCCTCGACGATGGCGCGCAGTACCTGCAGGCGGCGTTCGTCGTGGGTCATCGTCGGTCCTTTCCGGTCTCGGTTTCAGGCGCTCACGACCTGGCTCGGCTCGGCTGGCAGTCCCCTTGCCGGAGTGCCAGTCCGGCTCCCAGCATACGACCCGTCCTGACCGTCATCGGCCGCCGCGCAGGTGTGGGTAAGGTCGCCCTGTCTGACCGCCCGACCCGAGGTAACCGACACTGATCTTCAAAGAGGTTCGAGACAACCGGCCCTACCCCGACCATGGGTTGTCGGCGCGTGACTGGGCCGGGATTCCGCCGCGCCAGGTGCGCCTGGACGAGTTGGTCACCACCAAGACCGTTCTTGCCTTGGACAAACTGCTGGAGGAGGACTCGACCTTCTACGGCGACCTGTTCCCGCACGTCGTGGCCTGGGAGGGGACGCTCTACCTCGAGGACGGCATGCATCGGGCCCTACGGGCTGCACTGCAACAGAGAAACGTCCTGCACGTACGGGTGCTCGACCTCGACGAGTTCCGCCCCGGCGGCAGCGACGCCAAAGCTCCAGACTCAACCCCCTGAGCTCTCGCTCGCGATGATCGGCACGCGCCGGACGGTAGACACGACCCGACTGGTAGTGGACCATCCGACATGTTCGGACGTGAACCGCGGTGGAAGAGGCTCCCGGTTTTGACGCAGTTGATCAAGGCGCGTGATTCAAGTCGAGCTGTCAGTCGCCTCGTGCTCATTGCGGCGCTACTTGCCGTCTCCAGTCAGGTTGTGATCACTCCGGCCGCTGCGGCGCCTCCACTCTCGTTCGCGCCTGCGACGCCGGTGGGTGGACTCGATGCTGGTGACGTGAAAGTCGCTGACCTCGACAACGACGCCTTGCCCGATCTCGTCGGTATCGTGCTCGACCCACCGTCGGTAGCGGTGGCGCTCGGGGATGGATCCGGCGGATTCAGCGCACCGGCTCGGTTCTCCATCGCGGCTCCCCCCCTTGATCTGGACGTCGGTGACTTCAACGGCGATGGACGTGCCGACGTCGTCACCGCTCACAAAGGGGGGATCGTCTCGCTGCTGCTCGGCGACGGCGCGGGCGGCTTTGCCGCCGCTACCAACTACCCCGTGCGCGGCGAACCCAACGAAGTCGAGGTCGGTCATTTCAACCGCGACAGCTTGTTGGATGTTGCGGTCAGCTCTCGGAACTTCGGGGCTGGAGAGGCACCCGGCCGAGTCCTGGTGCTGCTCGGTGTCGTTTCAGGGGGGTTCGGTCCGGCCCGGATCGTGGCGACCTCAGATACACCCAACGTGAATGGCATGGCGGCCAGCGATCTCAACCGCGATGGCGTTGATGATCTGGTCGTCGTAGCGCTTCGACGCAACATGGTCTCGGCTCTTGTCTTGAACAGCGAGGTGGCGTACGGCTGCGCACGGACTACTTCGTCGGAGACGGACCCGGCTCCGTGGTGTTGGACGATTTCAACCAGGATGGCCGAACCGATGCAGCGGTGGCCTCGGTGCGGACCAAACTCACCGTGCTCCTGGGTCTGGGAACTGGCAAATTCGGCCAGCGGATCGTCGGGTCCGTAGCCGAAGATCACGGCGAATTGCGCTCCAGCGACCTCAACGGTGACGGCGTGGTGGATCTGGCGACCCCAACCTTCTCGACTGGCACAGTTTCGGTGGCCCTTGGCGATGGCACCGGACATTTCGGGATGCCATCGGAGTTCGCGGCAGGGGGCAAGTTCGCGGCTTGTCTCGCCGTAGGCGACTTCAACGCCGACGACCGCCCTGATCTGGCGATATGCGTCTTACGGAAGAACGACACCTTCGTGCTGCTGAACACGACCTGAAATCGCTAGCGCAGCGACACGACAGCGCATCAGTCAGTGAGGTCGCGCACCACTGCGTCGGCGAGCAGCCGGCCACGCAATGTCAAAGCCGCCCGCTCGTCGGCGTACGCGTCCCGGTCGAGCAGGCCGTAGGCCACCGCCTCTTCGGCCCGTTGCTGCCCACGATCGGAGAGCACGTCGAGGGCAATTCCGGTCCGTAACCGGATCCCGAGCATGATCGCCTCAGTTCGACGCTGCGCGTCGTCGAGGAGTTCACTCCCGTGCACTGGGCTCGCCCCTTCGGACAGGGCGCTGGCATACGCAGCGGGATGCTTGCGGTTCCACCATCGCGCCCCGCCGATATGGCTGTGCGCGCCCGGGCCGATGCCCCACCAATTCCCGCCGGCCCAGTAGAGCTGGTTGTGCCGGCATTGCCCGGCCGGCGTAGCCGTCCAGTTGGACACCTCGTACCAGCCCAGGCCGGCGGCTGCGAACGTGAGATCGGCCTGCTCATACCGGTCGGCCAGTACGTCGTCGTCGGGTGCCTCGAGGGTGCCCATGGCGACCCGCCGGGCCAGTGCCGTGCCCGGTTCGACGATCAGGGCGTAGGCCGAGAGGTGTTCCACGCCGGCCGACAGCGCCGAGTCCAGGGAGGTCTTCCAGTCCTCGTCGGACTCCCCCGGTGTGCCGTAGATCAGGTCCAGGCTGACCCGGTCGATGCCGGCCGCCCGGGCGTCCTGGGCCGCGAGCAACGCTTGCCCTGGGGTGTGCTGCCGGTCCAGGATCTCGAGCACGTGCGGTACGGCCGACTGCATGCCCAACGACACCCGGTTCACCCCGGCCCGGACCAGGCGGGCGAACGAGGCACGGGTCACCGACTCCGGATTGGCCTCGACCGTGATCTCCACGTCAGGGGCCACCGGGAACTCTGCCCTGATCTCGTCGAGCATCGCCGCGAGGTGCTCGGCCGGCAGCAGGGTCGGCGTACCGCCACCGAAGAAGACCGTCTGCACCGTGGGCAGCTCGGGACCGAGGACATGGCGAACCAGCCGGAGCTCGGCCAGGACGCTGTCCACGTAGTCGTTCTGGTTGGCGCCAGGGCCTAGTTCGGCCGCGGTGTAGGTGTTGAAGTCGCAGTACCCGCACCGACTGGCACAGAACGGGACGTGGATGTAGAGCCCGAACGGCGCCTCGAGCAGGTCACGCCGAGCCGACTCGGGCAGCCAGCCCTGGTCCGGCAGTGCATGCTGGTCGGAACGTGTTCGATCCGGCAGGGACACAGTCATCACACCCAGTGTGACAACCTGCTGGCCGCTGTTGTGGGAGCCGCACGCACGCGCATGGAAGGGAGTGCATCGGAGTGACCGAGCCGACGAGCGACCTGGTCCGTTACGGCGTGGCATCCGGCGTGGCCACGATCACTCTGGACTCCCCGACGAACCGCAACGCGCTATCGCAGGCGCTCATGCGCGGGCTCGCTGCACACCTGCGCACTGCCCGGGATGACGAGGCGGTTCGGGTGATCGTCCTGACCCACACCGGCCCGGTCTTCTGCTCCGGGATGGATCTGGTCGAGGCACGCGGTACCGGTGCGAGCGCGATGGGAGTACACGCCTTTCCGAACATTCTGAAATCACTCTGGAACAGCCCCAAGCCCGTCGTCGCCCGCGTCGCCGGACCGGCACGCGCCGGTGGCCTCGGACTGATCGCGGCATGCGACGTGGCTGTCTGTGTACGGTCGGCGACCTTCGCGTTCACCGAGGTACGCCTCGGAATTCTTCCCGCGGTCATCTCCGTCACAGTGTTACCGAGGCTCAATGCGCGTGCGGCACACGAACTCTTCTTGACCGGCTCAATCTTCGACGGCACGCGTGCCGCAGAGATCGGTCTGGTCAACGCTGCCGTCGAGGATGACGAACTCGATCCAGCCACAGCCGCCTACGTCGGCGACCTGGTGAAAGGCGGCCCCACTGCGCTGGCGGCGATCAAGGGCCTGCTCCGCCGGACACCCGGCGTGGGCATGGACGAGGATTTCGCCGAACTGCTCGCGATCTCCGCCGAGTTCTTCGCCAGCGATGAGGGCCAGGAGGGGATTCGCGCGTTCGCCGAGAAGCGCCCCCCACGTTGGGTACCCACCGACTAGCGGCCGCCGAGTTCAGTCCTATGAGGCAGACTCCGACCGCGGGTCCGGGCAACGGTGGTCAACGGCTTAGCTGGGCCGATGCGGGACGAATCGTGCTGGTCGGACTGCTCGGAGCCTTGATCGGGCTGGGCGTGGGCAATGCCGTCGGTACGCCCGGCGACCTCGGACCGCTCGATGTCACAACGCGACTCACGATCGGGGTCGGCTCGACCTTCGACGTCGGGGTGGCTGCGGTCCGGCTGGACACACCAGGCCCGATTGGGCTGAGCATCACCGCGAACGACGTGCGCTTCTCCAACCCGGCTGACCTGGCCGACACGCTCACCTCGTTCGGGGATGTGGCGGCAGTGACCGGGTCTTTGCTCGGCGACACACTCGCCCAACTCCTGGGCTACGGGTCGGCCGGCGCGTTGCTCGGCCTGCTGATCGGGCTGGGCACGCACCGGCCCTGGAGGGGCCGCGTCAGCACGGTTCGGCGACGCCGGGCGGCTTATTCGGCCTGCGGTTGGCTCGCCCTGGGCGCACTCGCGACATCGGTCATCGGACCGTCGGTGGCTCTTGCCAACCGATCCTGGACTCCGGTCGTCGGGCTGTCCGTCGAGGGACAGGTCGTCCCCGACGTCCAGGTGTCCGGGGACCTGCTCGACGAGGCCGTGCGGGTCGTACAGGAGAACGAGGACTTCTATCAGCGACTCCTGCTCAGTACGGCGGCAGCGATGAGTGAGATCGCGGAGGAGGATGCGGCGCGCGGGCTGTCCGCCTTCGTCTTCGAGAGCGACCTGCACTGCAACCTCGGCATGACCCGGGTGATCAGTGAAGTCGCGGTCCAGGCGCAGGCGAGTTTCGTCCTCAGCGCCGGTGACATCACGATGAGCGGCAGCCAACTCGAGGCTCTGTGCACCGAGGTCTATCTCCGTCGCCTGGCGGGCACGCCGCTCGTCCTGGTCCTGGGCAACCACGACTCGGTGCAGACCGGCCTCGACCTCGAGGCCGGCGGGGCGGTGGTGATGCGCGGTGAGCCGATCGAAGTCGCCGGCCTGGGCCTGCTGGGGGATAGCGATCCCTTCCGTTCCCAGATCGGGTCGCCCACCACGCTGCGCGGGGACGTCACGGCCGCGGAGTTCACCGACCGTCTCACCGAGAGCGCCTGCGACATCCGCCCCGACCTACTGGTCGTCCACGATCCCAGCCATGCCTTCGGGGCGATCGAGGACCAGTGCGTCCCGCTGGTCCTGTCCGGTCACCGGCATCGCGAGGACGGCCCGACCGTGACCGGGGACACCGTCGCATACACGGTCGACAACTCCGGTGGGACGGGGCAGAACACCCCGTCCTACGGGCCGCTGGCCACCAACACTGCGGTTGCCCTGTTCTACTACGACCCGCAGACCGCAGCGGTTGTCGGCTACCGGACGGTGCAGTTCGCCCGGGACGCTTCGGCAACAGTCTCGGACTATCGAAAGCTGAACGCCGGCCAGTTCAACCCAGGGGACTGACAACGCCGTCTGAAGTCCTAGCTCGGGCGCAGTTGTCTGCGATCGTCAGCCAACCGCTGCGTGAGGCCGGCCGCGTCGAGCCATTGCAGCAGGGGGACCGCCACCCGGCGAGAGGTCTCCAGGGCGATCCGCGCCTGGCTGGTCGTGAACGGCTGCTCCAGTGACCGGAGCCGCGCGAGGGCAACTTCCGGCGCCTCCGGTGCCAGGACGACGCCATCACCGATCGCGATCAGGAGGCCGGCACGTACCGCTGCGGCAAGTTTTGTCGGCGTGAGATCCAGCTCTGCGAGGTCCTGCGCGTTCGGAGCGTCAAACGGGTTGCTCCGCAAGCGGTCCCGAATTCTCGTGATTCTCTCTTTGACATCGTGAGGTAGCAGTTCCCCCGGTCCCTGGGCTGATGTGAGCCGCCCGGCCACGAGATGCCAGGGGGGCCGAAGCAGCGCGGGCAACAATCGAGGATCCGGAAGCCCCAACGCACGAGCGGCCGCCCCAGCAGCCAAACCCGCGTCCAGTGGATTGCCTCGCCGGTGTTCGACCGCCAGGCGGACGAGCCGATCAGTCAGCGCCACCCGGGTGCCGGGATCCAGCAGCCAGTCACCGATCGGCTCGGTGTTGGGCATGCCCAGTCCGAGCGTCGCGAATGCGGCGGCGCGCATCATGCCGCGGCGTCTCAGCTCGGCATCCGGGTTCGACACGAGCATCATGTTGGTCAACTCGGCGCCACGGCGGACCGCTGCGCCCCGACGGCGCGGGAGCGGCGCGGGGAGTGGATCGACCACGTCGGCTCCGGCGATGCTGCGACTGCCCGGATCCCGAAGCAGCACCCGATCACCGTAGGACAGTGCGATCGGGGTGCTGAAGGACAGCCGCAGCCCGCTGTCCCCGAGCCGCCGAGCACGTACCGGGTGAGCTGCCGCGCCGACGTGCATCATCAGCGCGACCGGAAGTCGCTTCGACGGCGCCGAGATCAGCTGGACGTCAGCACCGAGGGTCAGCGCCCAGCGGCCAGGGGTCAACAGGGCATCGCCGCGGCCGAGGTCCGCCGCGGAGATGCCCCGCAGGTTCACGGCGACCCGGGCCACAGCCGACACGGTGGGCACCTGCTCGTTCAGGCTCTGCAGTCCCCGGATCCCCACAACCGCACCGGTCCTGGCGACCAGCAGCTCGTCACCGGTACGCAAGCGACCGGCGGCCAGCGTCCCGGTGACCACAGTGCCCGCGCCGCGAATGGTGAAGGCCCGGTCGATCCACAACCTGGTCGGGGCATCCACATCCGGTGCGGGGAGTCCGGTGACCAGGCCTGCTAGGGCCTGTCGGAGGTCGGACAGACCGGCCCCGGTGACGGCGCTGCAGGAGACCGACGAGAGCCCGGCAAGGCTCGTCTCGGCCAACCAGTCGGCCACCTCGGCACGGACGGGGGCCGGATCGGCGAGATCGGCCCGGGTGACCACGACGAGCCCGGCGTCCACCCCGAGCGCATCGAGGACCGCGACGTGCTCCTCGGTCTGTGCCGACCATCCTCCATCGGCCGCGACAACCAGCATGACCGCGGGCACCGGGCCGACACCGGCCAACATCGTGCTCACGAAGCGCTCGTGGCCGGGAACGTCCACGAACGCGACCTGCTCACCGCCGGACAGCCGGGTCCAGGCGAAGCCAAGGTCGATGGTCAGCCCGCGCCGACGTTCCTCGGCAAGCCTGTCCGGCTCCATCCCGGTGAGGGCGCGTACCAGAGTTGACTTCCCGTGATCGACGTGACCGGCGGTGGCTAGGACGTGCACGACTCGATCCCAAAACTGCCGCTGTCGTCGCTGATGGCAGGACAGGCACCGATCACGGCCTGATACAGCGCTTCATCCGCACCGGCATCGAGCGCTCGCAGGTCGAGTAGGCATCGGTTTCGTTCGATTCGGCCGAGTACGGGCTGAGCGCCGGCCCGCAGCGCGCCCGCGTAGGCCACCGGCAGGCTCACCGCTGCGCTGGCCAGTGGGACCTCGGGGGCCCCGCCCCCACCTACCGTCGCGAAACTGTCCACCGCCTCCGCGGAAAGGCCTGCCTCGCCTAGCCGGATCGCAAGTCGCTGAGCGCGGTCACGTAGTTCGGCGACGTCGGCCTCGAGCGACCGGAGCACCGGGGGCCGCGGGCCACGGACGGTGGCCTCGAGCGCGGCAAGTGTCAGTTTGTCCACCCGCAGGGCGCGAGCAAGCGGGTGTCGCCGAAGTCGTTCGACCAGATCCCGGCGCCCCATGATGAGGCCGGCCTGCGGTCCACCGAGGAGCTTGTCGCCGCTGGCGGTCACCAGGGCGGCGCCCATAGTCAGGGCAGACTGCGCGTCAGGTTCACCCTGGATCGCCGGGTGGGCCACGAGCAGTCCGGAGCCGAGGTCAGCTACCACGGGGACCGGAAGGGTCGATAGCGCATCTATCCCGACGGTGGAGGTGAATCCGCGGACCACGAAGTTCGACGGGTGCACCTTGAGCGCGAACCCGGTATCCGGTCCGACAGCAGCGGCGTAGTCCTCGATCGTCACCCGGTTGGTCGTCCCCACCTCGTGCAACCGAGCCCCCGTCGAAACCAGCAGATCCGGTATGCGGAAGCCATCGCCGATCTCGACGAGTTCGCCCCGGGCAACGACGATCTCCTTGCCCCGGGCCAGTGCGGTGGCCGCGAGAACCAGAGCAGCGGCGCCATTGTTGACGATATGGGCCGACTCGGCGGCCGGTACGGCGTGGCACAGGGCGTCGATCGCGCCCTTGCCTCGTCGACCGCGCCGCCCGGTATCGAGGTCCAATTCCACATCGGTCGTGCCACCGGCAGCGACCAGGGCAGCGACGGCCGCAACCGAGAGCGGAGCGCGGCCGAGGTTCGTGTGTACCAGCACACCGGTGGCATTCAGGACCGGCCGAAGCGTCGCCGCCGTGGCCGGCAGCCGCGCGACTGCCTGCTCGATCGCATCCGCGGCTGTCAGTTCTCCGGTACGTACCTGGTCCTGGACGGCGAGAACAACCTGCTTGACCAAGGTGCGACCGAGTCGGGTGCACGCCTGCGCCAGCCGAGGGTCGGCCAGCATGTCGTCGGTGCGGGGCACCAGCCTGCGGGCGTTGTCCCCAACCATGTCCAGCGACTCTACGTCCCAGCGTTCACCGTGAGCACCCTGAGCGGGCCAGGAACGGGTAGCCGTAGACCTCGTAGGCCCGAGCATTCGCCTCCCCACGGGCACCACCGAAGGTGTCCCATCCCGGGCCCACCTGAACCTCGACGAATCCTGATTCCTCGAGCATTGCCTGCCAGCCCGCACGGGGCAGCCCACCGGCAATTCAACCGGTCCACAGGTCGATATCGCGCATCGCTTCAACCGGGACCGGGCGACCGTTGGCGATATCGGCGAACTGAAGCCATCCGCCAGGACGCAGGACCCGGCAGATCTCGGCAAAGACCGCTGCCTTGTCGGCACACAGATTGATGACCCCGTTGGAAATGACAACGTCGGCCCATCCGTCATCGACCGGAAGCGCTTCGGCCAGACCCGACCGGAACTCGACCTGGTCCAGTCCCAGCCCCGCTGCGTTATCCCGGGCCTTCGCAAGCATCTCCTCGGTCATGTCCACGCCCACTACCCGTCCGGTGGGACCGACCTGACCAGCGGCGACAATGCTGTCGAAGCCGGAGCCTGAGCCCACGTCCACCACCCGCTCGCCCGGTTGCAAATCACGCAGCACGAACGGGTTGCCGACCCCGGCAAATGACTCTACGGCTTCATCGGGAAGCGCATCGACGATCGCGCCTCTGTAGTCCAGGCGGGCGGCCAGCGCGCGCCCGGTGTGGAAGTGATGCTCGCCGCCGGGGTCGCTTGCCACCTCGCGGTACTTCGCCCGGACCTGCTCACGCAGAACGCTTGCATCCACCAGTAAGTCGCTCATCTTGGTCTCCTCTCGTAGAGCCAACCGCCGTGTTCGCAGGCGGGTGATGATCAATAGCTGAAGACCGTGGCCGCTTCGCTGTCGATCCAGTCGAACAGTGGAACCGTCCCGGCGAGCTCCGCGTTGGCGACCAGCGTACTGTCGTCCAACTTGCGCGTGTTGAAGCAGATGGGGCACACCTGCAGGCGTCCACCGGCCGTGGCGTACCGCTGCGCCAGCTCCGGCAGCGGCGGGCAACCGTCGCAGGCCACTCCAGTCGCGCCGTTGCTCAGGGCGAGACGGACGGCCTCCTTGGTGAGAAACATCCTCACCGGTTGCCCCCGCTCGGCGGCAGCGACGGCGACCAGGAAGGCGACGGTGACTCGCTCTGCGTCCTCGAGACCTGTCGCGAGGTTCACGACCACCTTGTCGCTCATGATGTCTCTCCTGTCCGTTGCAGCGGCTCTGCCGCCGGGCCGATGGGTTCAAGTAATCGTTTGAAGATCTCCCCACCGAATGCCTTGTCAAGTACTTGTATGAACTTGACAAGATCACCACAACGGGCACAACATCGGCTGGTGAGCGATCGGGTGGCCAAGGATGCGCTGTTCGCGGCCTTGGCGGAGGTGGCCAATGCGATGGGATCCGGACGCCGGGCCGAGATCGTCGATCTGCTGGCCCAGGGCGAGCGGTCGGTAGATCTCATCGCCGGCCAGATCGGCCAGAGCGTGGCAAACACCTCTCACCACCTGCGGACGCTGGCCCGAGCCGGCCTGCTCACCAGCCGCCGTGACGGCACGCGCATCTATTACTCGCTGAGCAGCCAGCGGGTCGGGGACCTGTGGACCGCTGTGCGTGCTGTGGCCGAAGAACACGTAGCCGGCCTGGAGAAGCTGACATTGGCCTACGTCGGTGATCGCAGCGAACTGGAGGCGGTCGGGCAGCGTGAACTCGCCCAACGGATGCGATCCGGAGACGTCGTCGTGCTGGACGTGCGGCCAGCGCTCGAGTTCGAGGCGGGTCACATCGCCGGCGCCCGCTCGATGTCCGTCGCCGAAATCCGTCGTCTGCTGCGCACCTTGCCGAAGAACGCCGAGATCGTCGCCTACTGCCGCGGCCACTACTGCGTGTACGCCGACGAGGCGGTTCGGGAACTCCAGGAGTCCGGGTTCAGCGCGCGCCGGCTTGACGACGGTTTCCCGGAGTGGAAGAAGGCTGGTCTGCCGGTCGAGAGCGGCGCCAGTACGGACTGAGGTGGATGCTTTGCACCTACAGTCGCAAGGGTGACCCGGACTGTCCCCGCGCGCGGCCATGAGTCTGGCCGCACGACCTACCGGTTGACCAGCTACGCGCATGGCGGGGGCTGCGCGTGCAAGATCCCGCCCGGCGAACTCGAGGCCATCGTCGCGGGCTTGGGCGGCACCGGCCTGTCCGGGCCGGGCATGGCGGAGATGATCGTCGGCCTCGAGTCCGGTGACGATGCGGCAGTGGTGCGCATCGCCGGCGGTCAGGCCGTCATCGTCACCGCTGACTTCTTCACGCCGGTCGTCGACGACGCGTATGACTGGGGTCGGATCGCGGCCGCCAATGCGCTGTCCGACGTCTACGCGATGGGCGGTACGCCGATCGTCGCTGTCAATCTGCTCGGCTGGCCACGCGACCTGCTCCCGATGGAACTTGCCGCGGAGACGCTGCGCGGTGGGCTTGACGTGGCGCGCAGCGCTGGCTGTCACGTCGGCGGCGGTCATAGCGTCGACGATCCGGAGCCCAAGTACGGCATGGCTGTCACCGGGATCGGCGATCCGGAGAGTCTCATCCGCAACGACGCCGCCCAGGTCGGCCTCCCGCTCTCCCTGACCAAGCCGCTGGGCATAGGAGTCCTGAACAACCGGCACAAGGTGACCGGTGAGGTGTTCCACAACGCCATCGCCACCATGACCGAACTCAACCGGGACGCGTCCGTCGCCGCGTTGGCCGCCGGGGTGCGCGCGGGAACTGATGTCACCGGCTTCGGCCTGCTCGGCCATCTGTTCAAGCTGGCCAGGGCCAGCCAAGTCACCGCGATCCTCGACTCCGCGGCCATCCCCCTGCTCGACGGCGCCCGGGAGGCCGTACGAGATGGGTACGTCTCGGGCGGCACCCGGCGCAATCTGGAGTGGGTGGGCGCGGCGACCGATATGTCGGCCGTGGACGAGCAGACCGCCCTACTCCTTGCAGATGCCCAGACGTCAGGAGGGCTGCTGCTGGTCGGCGAGATTCCCGGGGCGACGGTGATCGGCGAGATCGTTGTCGCGCGGGAACACGCGATCGTCGTGCGCTGATTCGGCACTAGCGTGATGCCCATGCTTGCCGTCTACGTCTCCAAGCCTGCCCCCGACGATCCGCTGTCGGCACTCGAGGTAGGGGAACGACCCGAGCCCGAGCCACGCGCGGGTTGGACAACCGTGACGGTCAGGGCCGCCTCGCTCAACCACCACGACGTGTTCTCGTTGCGCGGCGTCGGGCTCTCCGAGGACCGAATGCCGATGATTCTGGGCTGTGACGCGGCTGGTGTCGACGAGCACGGCAACGACGTCATCGTGCACGCGGTGGTCAGCGATCCGTCCTGGAGCGGCGACGAGACCCTGGACCCCAAGCGGTCACTGCTGTCCGAGCGCCATCAAGGCACCCTGGCCGAGAAAGTGCTCGTCCCGGCGCGCAACGTGGTCCCCAAGCCCGACGAACTGACCTTCGCCGAGGCCGCGTGCCTGTCCACGGCGTGGCTGACCGCCTACCGGATGCTGTTCACCAAGTCCGGCGTCCACCCCGGCGACTCTATCCTGGTACAAGGTGCCAGCGGCGGTGTTGCGACCGCCCTCATCGCCCTGGCCAGTGCCGCCGGAATTCGGGTGTGGGCCACCGGCCGTACCGAGGACAAACGCGCTCTGGCAACCGAACTCGGCGCGCACGCCACGTTCGAATCCGGTGCCAGGCTCCCCGAGCGCGTAGACGCAGTCTTCGAGACGGTCGGGGAGGCCACCTGGGCGCACAGCCTCAAATCACTGAAACCCGGCGGGCGTGTTGTGGTCTCGGGGTCGACCAGCGGCGCGACCCCGTCGGCCGACCTGCAGCGGGTCTTCTTTCTCCAGTTGTCGGTGATCGGTTCGACGATGGGAACCCGCGACGAACTCGGCCGGCTGATCCGGTTCTGCCAGACCAGCGGGGTACGGCCGCGGATCGACGTGGAGATGCCGCTGGCCACTGCCCGCGACGGCTTCGCCCGGATGATCGACGGACAGACCGGCGGCAAGATCGTCTTCGCCGTCGCCTGATCCCCAAACCGGACTCAGGGGCACCCTGGTACGTACCTAACGTTGCAGGGTGCCCCTGAGTCGGGTGAAAAAGGGGTTTGCGTTAGCGTGGAGTTTGCGGTACAAAGTTGTTTGTGAATACCTCTTCAGAGTACAACGTGGCCCACGACGGCGACCCGACCGAGGCCGACCTCGCCGCCGCCGAGTCCCTGGCCCTGATCGAGGCCCAGCGGCGCCGGGTCGGCGAACAGATCGAGCCCGATGCCCGGCTCCTCTACGGCGTGTGGGGGTTGGCCCTGCTGATCGGCGAGGCAGCGTTCTTCTTCGCCACCTGGCAGGACTCCCCGATCGACATCCCGCGGCCGGTTGCCGGCTTGACCCTGTTCGCCTTGTTGGTCTCCGCGATGGTCATCTCCGGCGTACACATCAGTCGCCGGGTGGCCGGCGTCCGCGGCACCTCGGCCCGCCAGGGAACCTTCTACGGCTGGAGCTGGACGATCGGCTTCCTCTCCCTTGCCGCGATCATCACCGGTGTCGCCAGGACCGGAGTCGAGGGCGAGACGATCGGCCTGATGTGGGCGGCCGGATCCGGTCTGGTCGTGGGCCTGCTCTACATGGCCGGCGGTGCGATCTGGCTCGATCGGACGCAGTTCGCCCTGGGCGCCTGGTTCGCTGTGGTCTCCGGCGCCGGCGCGGTCGCCGGCTCACCCTGGATCTATCTGGTCCTCTCAGTGGCAGGCGGCGGGGGGATGCTCGCCGTGGCTGCAACGCTGGCTCTGCGCACCAGACTGCGCGGGTCATGACGGCCGGCTCGGACTTGGATCCGGTCATCCATGCGCCGGCCCGGCTCCGGCTGGTGGCCACCCTCTCGGCACTCGGCGACGGTGACCGTCTGTCCTTCCCCCGGTTGCAGAAGCTGCTGGACATGACCGGCGGGAATCTCTCCACGCACCTGCGGCGG
Source organism: Geodermatophilaceae bacterium (assembly GCA_050999295.1). GTDB lineage: Bacteria > Actinomycetota > Actinomycetes > Mycobacteriales > Geodermatophilaceae > JACCQS01. The sequence continues at coordinate 21,320 of JBPCPI010000065.1, forward strand.
CTCGAGGACGCCGGCTACGTCACGGTCACCAAGACCCACGAGGGCCGCACACCGGCGACCTATGTCGCGCTGACGCGGCCTGGGCGCCGCGCATTCGAGGACTACAGCGCGGCTCTGCGGGCGCTGCTCGATCCGACCGGCGCCACCCCTGTCTCGACCACCCCTGCCTCGACCACCAACCCAACCCCCGCAACCGACGGCCCGGCCGTCACGCCCCCCCGGGCCGAAAGGAGCACCTCATGACTCTCGAATCCAGTGGCCGTACCGCGGAGGCACCGCTTGCCCGCGTCGTCGCCGTCCGCAAGACGTACGGGGAGGTCATCGCGCTCGATGACGTCTCCCTCGAACTCCCACGTGGTGGCCTGATCGGACTACTGGGTCCGAACGGCGCAGGGAAGTCCACCCTGATCGGGCTTCTGTGCGGTCAGCGCAAGCCAACCGCCGGCCAGGTCGAGATCTTCGGCGGCGACCCCCGAATGGCTGCGAACCGGGTACGCCTCGGGATGACCCCGCAGGAAACCGGGCTTCCCCCGACGCTCAAGGTCAGGGAGGTGGGGCATTCGTCGCCGCCCACTATTCCGACCCGCTCGCCGCTGGCCCTCTGCTGGAGCGATTCGGGTTGTCGGACAAGGCAACCAGCCAGACCGGAGCGTTGTCCGGCGGCCAGAAGCGCCGGCTCGCGCTGGCTCTGGCGCTGGTCGGACGTCCGGACCTGATCCTCCTCGACGAGCCGACCACCGGCCTGGATGTCGAGGCCAGGCGCGACGTCTGGGAGGCGATCCGCGACTATCACACCGGCGGCGGCACGGTCGTGCTCAGCAGCCACAACATGACCGAGGTCGAGGCGCTGGCCCGTCGCGTAGTGGTCATCGACCGCGGCCGGATCGTGGCCGATGACGACGTGTCGGCCATCCGCACCCGTGTCGCGACCCGACGGGTGAGCCTGCGGGCCGCGATGCTTCCCCACCTTCCCGGAACACAGCGCGTCACCACAGACGATGATCACCACGAGCTGTTCACCTCCGACAGCGACGCCGTGGTGCGTCAACTAGTCGCATCCGGTGCGCCGTTCTCCGATCTCGAGGTCGCCTCGGCCTCCCTGGAAGAAGCTTTCGTCGCCATCACCCGTCAGGAGCAAGCAGCATGAGCATCGCCCAGACCACCGCGCACGCAACGACATCGAGGCAGACCCAGCCGGTACGACCGGTCGGAGCCTTGCGCATGACAGCACTGCATTACCGCTACCAGTTCCTGGAGACCATCCGCATACCGGTCGCGGTCGTAGCGACGACCGTCTTTCCCGCATTGTCGCTGTTGTTCTTCGTCATCCCGCAGGACGAACTCGCTTCAGACCCGGTGATCGCCAGTGCCGCCGCAGCCCAGCTCTCGGTCTTCGCGATGATGAGCGTGTGCTTGTTCAGCTTCGGGGTGGGCATCGCCGAGGACCGGGCCATTCCGTGGGATCCCTACCTGCGGACCCTGCCAGCAGGACCCGGCCCCCGCTTTGCCGGTCGGCTGCTCAATGGCCTGACCTTCGCTGCGATGGGTCTGCTCCCGTTGCTGCTGCTGGCCGCGTCACTCACCGAGGCGACTCTGCCGGTATCGCGGATCGTTCCGGCCTTCCTTGCCTGGATGGCGACCGGGCTGCCCTTCCTGGGACTGGGACTCGCGATCGGCTACCGACTCTCGTCGAAGGCAGCGATCGGGGTGGCCAATGTGCTGCTCCTCCCGATGGCCTTCGGTGGCGGCCTGTTATTACCGCCTCAACTCTTTCCCGGCTGGCTGGACACGATATCGACGTTCCTGCCGAGTCGGGCCGGCCGTGACTTGTTGGTGGGCACCGTGACCGGTGACCAGATCCCGACGTCGAGCATCGCGGTCCTGCTCGCCTGGACCGTCCTCGCGATCGGGCTGGCTGTTCTGGCCTATCGGCGGGACGAGGGACAGCGCTACCGCTGAGTCCGATTCGCCCCGCGCCAACGGCCGCGGGGAGGCCGCGCGCTCAATCAGCCGGGCTACCTTGGGCCGGTCGCGGTCGGGCAGCGCGTAGAGCGCGGGGGCAAGTCTGGAGATCAACGAGCGGTCTACGGTCAACGCCCGCAGGGCAAGGCCGAGCGTCACATCGTGGTCGGGGCGGGAGACGATCGCGATTCTGTCACCGGCTCGGATCCGCCCCTCCTCCAGCACGCGCAGGTAGGCACCGGGCGCGCCGTAGGCGAGGAACCGTTTGATCAGCCGAGGTTCACCCCAGAATCCCTGGAAGCTCAGGCATGGCGTACGCGGACAGGTGACCTCGAGCAGCGTCGTACCGATTCGCCATCGCTCCCCCAACAACGCGCCGGTCACATCCAGGCCGCAGGTGCGCAGGTTCTCACCGAATCGCCCCGGCGGCAGTTCGCGGGCCAGTTCGCCGGCCCACCAGTCGGCGTCCTCCTGGGCGTAGGCGTAGACGGCCTGGCCCTCGCCCCCGTGATGGGCCGTGTCGCACTGGGTATCGCCGGTCAGCCCGAGGACACCCACGTCGACCGGCCCGACGACCGGTCGCTTGTCGATGGCCGTCTCATCCTGCTTCCCGCCGACGTCGGGGATGATCGCGTGCACGACGCATACGGCCACGATCTCCGCGTACGGCGTCACTTCTTTACCGCGGCGGTCGGCTCTCCTTGGGACAGGGCGGCGATGAATGCCTCCTGCGGGACTTCCACCCGGCCAACCATCTTCATGCGCCGTTTGCCCTCCTTCTGCTTTTCCAGGAGCTTGCGCTTGCGAGTGATGTCTCCCCCGTAACACTTGGCGAGCACGTCCTTGCGGATCGCGCGAATGGTCTCCCGCGCGATGACCCGAGCGCCTATTGCGGCTTGGATCGGCACCTCGAACTGTTGTCGAGGAATGAGTTCGCGCAGCTTGCTGGTCATCATCACCCCATAGGCGTAGGCCTTGTCCTTGTGCACGATCGCGCTGAAGGCATCCACAGGTTCGCCCTGCAGCAGGATGTCCACTTTGGACAGTTCGGCGAGCTGTTCGCCGGATTCCTCGTAGTCCAGTGATGCGTACCCGCGCGTACGAGACTTCAGCACGTCGAAGAAATCGAAGATGATCTCACCCATCGGCAAGGTGTAGCGCAACTCAACCCTGGTCTCGGACAGGTAATCCATACCGGTGAGCTGCCCGCGCCGGGACTGGCAGAGCTCCATGATCGCGCCGGTGTAGTCGGTCGGGGAGATGATCATCGCCTTCACGACCGGCTCGTACACCTCGCCGGTCTTGCCTGCCTGCCAATCGCTGGGGTTGGTGATCACCAACTCCTCGCCGTCCTCGGTGACCATCCGGTAGACGACGTTGGGCATCGTGGAGATCAGCGAGAGGTCGAACTCCCGCTCCAGCCGCTCCCGGACGATCTCCAGGTGCAGCAAGCCGAGGAAGCCGCAGCGGAAGCCGAAACCTAGCGCGGTCGAAGTCTCCGGTTCGTACACCAGCGCCGCGTCGTTGAGCTGCAATCGGTCCAGCGCGTCACGCAGGATTGGGTAGTCCGACCCGTCGATCGGATAGAGCCCGGAGTAGACCATCGGTCGCGGATCCCGGTAACCGCCCAATGCCTCGGTGGCCGGCTTGGCCAGATTGGTGATCGTGTCGCCGACCCGCGATTGGCGTACGTCCTTCACGCCGGTGATGAGGTACCCCACCTCGCCCACGCCCAGCGAGGCAACGGGCTTGGGCTCGGGTGAGATGACCCCGACCTCAAGCAGTTCGTGGGTGGCCCGGGTCGACATCATCCGGATCTTCTCGCGGGCCTGGATCTCGCCGTCGATCACCCGGATGTAGGTGATCACACCGCGGTAGGTGTCATAGACCGAGTCGAAGATCATCGCCCGGCTAGGGGCATCGGGGTCACCGACGGGCGCCGGGATGTCGCGTACGACAGCATCGAGCAGATCCGCAACGCCCTCACCGGTCTTGCCGCTGACCCGCAGGACGTCCTCGGCATCGCAGCCGATCACATGCGCGATCTCGGCCGCATAGCGCTCCGGCTGGGCCGCCGGCAGGTCGATCTTGTTCAGCACCGGGATGACCTGCAGGTCGTTCTCCAGCGCCAGATAGAGATTGGCCAGGGTCTGGGCCTCGATCCCCTGCGCGGCATCGACCAGGAGAACGGCACCCTCGCAGGCAGCCAGCGACCGGGAGACCTCGTAGCTGAAGTCGACGTGTCCGGGGGTGTCGATCATGTTCAGGACGTACCCGGCGCCGTCCGGGCCCGGCCACGGCAATCGGACTGCTTGGGACTTGATCGTGATGCCGCGCTCGCGCTCGATGTCCATCCGGTCGAGGTACTGCGCACGCATGTTCCGGGAGTCGATGACACCGGTGACTTCCAGCATCCGATCGGCAAGCGTCGATTTGCCGTGGTCGATGTGCGCGATGATGCAGAAGTTCCGGATCCGGGTGGGATCGGTCAGCGCATGAGCGGGCGTCGCGGGCTGGGTCACTCAGATCCGTCTCGACGTTGGATTGCGGCGTGCCGGTGCGGGCGGGCCTTGGTGGTGGGGACTCAGTCAATGGTCCCACGACAGGCCCGGAGATGCCTCGATGCGACCGTACGGGGCCGAGCGGCCAGGCGAAGCCATCCACCGCGTTGGCTGGGGTCAGGGCAGCGCTGGTAACCTGATGAGTCGGTGCTGACGCCGCTGAAAGCGGTCACGTCGTGCCTAGCAGTTGAGCACGTCTCCGGACTCCCGATCACCAGAAGCGAAGGCCTTCACGCGTGGCGAACATCAAATCTCAGATCAAGCGGATCAAGACCAACGAGAAAGCCCGACAGCGCAACGCAGCGGTACGGTCCGCGTTGAAGACCTCCGTCCGTAAGTTCCGCGCGGCGGCCGATGCCGGCGATGCCAGCGCTGCCAACGAGGAGCTGCTCAAGGCCTCCCGCCAGCTGGACAAGGCGGCAAGCAAGGGCGTCATCCACAAGAACCAGGCGGCCAACCGCAAGTCCGCGATGGCCAAGAAGGTTGCCTCCCTCTGACCTACACCCCACAAGACATTCCGGGGCCCGCCGTAGCACGTCGGCGGGCTTCTTCATGTCTGGGCTGTGACCAGGGTTGCGCTCTGGGTCAGGCGCCGAGAGTGCTCGGGCTCTGCTTGGCCAGGACGAGCCGGCGCACGGCCTCTTCGAGGGCGTAGTCTGCGCTGGCGGCTACCCCTTTCACGTCAGCGTTGACGTCCGCGACGATCTGCAGGGCCTCGTGCAGACCAGTGACTTTCCAGCCTCGGGCCTGCTGCTGCGCGCGTTTGACCTTCCAGGGCGGCAGTCCCAGCGTCCGGGCGAGATCGTAGGGATCGCCACGCCCCACCGAGACGACACGAGCAGCCGTCCGTACGCCATCGGCGAGCGCATCGGCGATCAACACCGCGGCAACACCTTGGTCCAACGCCCAGCGCAGCGCCTCCAGGGCGGACGGGAGGTCACCGACGAGGGCCCGTTCGGCCACCGAGAACCCGGTGATCTCAGCCCGCCCCCGGTGGTACCGCGCGACATCCTCGACCTCGATGTGGCCACCGGCGTCGAAGACCAGCTGCCCCGTCGCCGCCGAGAGGTCGCGGAGATCGTTGCCGACGGCGTCCAATATCGCCGCGGTGGCAGCCGCACTGATCGACCCTCCGGCGCGTTCGGCCTCCCGGCGGATGAAGCGCAGTCGGTCCTCGTGCCGGGTCAGTTTAGTGCAGTCGTGGACGGTCGCACCTGCCCTGCGCATCCGATCGATCAACGTCTTGTGGCGCGCGCCGCCACTGTGGGTCACGACGAGCACGAGGTCGCTGTCCCTGGCCTCGACGGCCGCAGCCACCGCCTCGGCGAAGTCTTTCGTGGCCTCGTGCGTCCCCTCAATGATCACGAGCCGACGCTGGGCGAACAGGGAAAGGCCGAGTATCTCGGCGAGGTGGCCGGGGTCTGACCCCACCGCACCGAGCTCCTGGACCTCGATCGACGGGTCAGCCGCACGTGCCGCCGCCACCAGGTCCGCGCAACTGCGGGCCCGGAGGAACTCATCGTCGCCGAGCGCCAGATGGGCTCCTCCGGGATGCTCGACCATGCGCCGAATCGTGCCATCGGGATCCGACGGACACCGCAGCGGGCGGCACCGGAGCGCATAGCCTGAATCGATGCTGCTGGACCGTCTGCGCATTCCGATCGTGCAAGCGCCGCTGGCCGGTGGAGCCTCGACACCGGCGCTCACCGCGGCCGTACTGAACGCCGGAGCGTTCGGATTCCTGGCCGCCGGATATCGGGCGACTGACGATGTGACGGCTGACATCGCCATACTGCGCGGGCTCACCGACGCGCCGTTTGGGCTGAACATCTTCATGCCCGGCGATGCGGTTGATTCCGGTGCTCTCGCGCCCTATCTCAGCGAGATAACGGAGGAAGCCGACCGGCATGGTGTGGCCTTGGGCGAGCCGCGTTACGACGACGACTCGTTCGCCGCCAAGATCGAGTTGGCCATCATCGAGCAGATCCCGGTCGTGTCGTTCACGTTCGGCTGCCCGGACGCCGTGCTGGTCCGCCGACTGCATACTGCCGGATCCGAGGTGTGGGTGACCGTGACAGAACCGGGTGAGGCACAGCAGGCCGCAGCAGCCGGTGCAGATGCCGTCATCGCGCAGGGCGTCGAGGCTGGCGGGCACCGCGGTGGTTTCGTCGACCGCCACGACCGCGTCGACTATGGCCTGCTTGTGCTACTGCAGCTCCTGAAGGGGCAGGTCGATCTGCCGCTGGTCGCCACCGGGGGCATCTCCACCGGCGCAGCGGTTGCCGCGGTCCTGTGCGCTGGTGCGCAGGCAGCACAGCTCGGTACGGCGTTCCTGCGCTGTCCTGAGGCGGGCACCTCGCCAGCCCACCGCGCAGCGTTGTCCGAGCCTGGACGAACCAGGTTGACCCGGGCGTTCACCGGGCGCTCAGCGCGGGGCATTGAGAACCGATTCCTGGTCGAACACACCGCAGCCGCTCCGGTGGCCTATCCGCAGATCCACCACGCAACGGCCCGGCTGCGCGCTGCCGGCCGGGCCGCCGGGGACCGGGATGTCGTCAATCTCTGGGCCGGACAGGCCTATCGCCTTGCCGAGGAGATCCCGGCCGCGGAACTTGTTGCCCGCCTTGGCCGCGACGTCGCGATCGCGCTCGCCGCGGTTGAAAGCCGGATCGGTGGGGTGGCCGGTGACTGATCTCAGATGTTTCGGCCCGGTGACGGCACGCGCCAAAGTTCAGGGTCGGCCAACACCGAGGACGTTCGAGCGGCAGGCGTGGCTGACGTTGCCGCCGGGGAGGTAGATCACTCACCGGCGGGTGCGACACAGCAGCCTCGGCCCTAGTCGGGTCGCCACGCCGAAACACCTGGAGGTCTGACCCCGGCCCGTCCACGACCGCGATGTCTCCATCCTGGTCGGTGCGGTGCACGGACATGCCCGCGCTTGACAAGCGATCCAGCAGAACCTCGTCCGGGTGCCCGTAGTCGTTGTCGATGCCGACCGAAATCAGTGCCACCCGAGCCCGGGTCGCGGTCAGGAATGCAGATTCCTGGTACGGGCTCCCGTGATGGGCCACCTTCAGGACATCGGCGCTGAGATCGGTACCCCGCCGTAACAGGTCACTTTGCGCCTCGGACTCGACATCCCCGGTCGCCAGAATCGACACATCGCCCACGGTGATGCGGGCCACCAGCGACGAGTTGTTCGGGTCCGATCGTGTTTCGACATACCGCGCCACCGGACCGAGCACCTCGATCGTGGCTGTCCCGACCGCGCAGGTCTCCCCATAACGGAGGGTGCGGACCGGGATATCGGCATCGTCGGCGAGTCGCAGGATTTGGGTGTACGCCTGTACCGGGGGTGGGTCGGCACTCGTGGCGACGGCCGCCACCGTACGGCCACGTAATACGCCGACCATCCCGTCGATATGGTCGGCGTGGAGATGGGAGAGCAATAGCAACGAAACCTCCTGCACACCGAGCCTGCGCAGACACGCGTCGACCACCACCGGCTCCGGACCTGAGTCCACGACAACGGCACGGCCCGGTCCCACCGACACGACGAGCGCATCACCCTGTCCGACATCGCAGGCCACGAGCGACCAGCCGGTTGGTGGCCAGGTGGGCGCGAAGAAGCGAACTGATACGGCGCTGACGACGATTCCGATGCAGGCCGCGGCCGCCAACCACCGAAACCGTCGTCGTCGCAACAGGATGATCGAGCCAACGATGACCGCTACCAGCGCAAGCGCGCCGCCGACTCCGCCCGGCCACGGCAGGACCGCTCCCGGAGTCCGCGCCGAACGTTCGGCGACCCAGACCATCCAGCGCAGCGGCAGGTCGGATGTCCGCAGCAACACCTCGGCCAGCCAGGACCACAGCGGCGCCACTAGGGCCGCAGTCAGCCCGAGCACGGTGACGGCAGCGACGACCGGTACGACCAAGAGATTGGCCGGCAGTGAGATGAGACTGACCCGATCGACGATCAGGAGCAGCACCGGTGCGGTGAACAACCCAGCCGCAGCGCAGACGGCGGTCGCCGTGGCGAGGAAGGCAGGCCACCCGCGCTGGGTCAACCGCTCGGCCCATGGCCCGGCCGCCAGGATGATGCCCGCCGTGGCGGCGACCGAGAGCGCGAACCCGAGATCGCGGGCCAGAGCGGGATCCAGGGCGCAGAGCAGCAACACTGTCCCGGCTAACGCAGGGACGGCCTGCCGAGGACGCCCTGTGCCCAACGCCAGCAGAGTGATCGCACCCATGACGGCCGCACGCAGCACGCTGGGCTGTGGACCGACGAGAACCACGAAGCCGGCCAAGAAAAGTGCGGCGATCACGGCACGCGTCAGCCCGCGTACGCGGCTGCGGCGCAGCGGCCACAGCACCGCGCCGATGACGATGGCGCAGTTCGTGCCGGACACGGCGGTCAGATGCGACAAACCGCTGATCCGGAAGTCCTCCACGAGGATGGCGTCCATACCGGTCGTGTCACCCAGGACGATGCCGCGCAGGAGTCCAGCCTCGTCCCCGTCCAGCGTCTGGTCGGCACGTTCACGCAGGCCGCCACGAATGCCGGCCGCGACCGAATCCAGCACCCCATGCGGGGGGGCGGACGCCTCGGGAGGGCCGCGAGCGAAGGCGAGGCCGACCAGCAGATCCTCAGGGGATGCGCTAGCCAGCGTGACCGTAGCCGAGACCGTCGACCCGGGCACGAGCTGTGCCCAACCCTGCAGGGGCGCGAACACGAGCACCTCTGCCCTCAGCGGCCAGGACCGGACGGGCGTATCCCGGCATGGTCGGTCACAGCTGAGCGCAACCACCGTGGCTGGTATGAGCACCCTCGAGCTGGACGACCCCGGCGCCAGGATCCTTACCTGCTCATCCACCTCGACCCGCAGACGCACGTCCTGTCCCTGGGCGGCCAACGCGCGCAGCGGGGAACCGTCGCGGGCGTTGATATGGGCTGCCGACGTACCCGCCACCAGACCCAGCCCGGCCAGAGCCAGGGAGGCGGCGGCAATCCACGCCGGACGACTCTGCCTCGGCGTCCCGCTGATCAGGAGCAAGGACGCGGTGCTCAGCGCCAGCAGCGTCACGGCGACTAGGACGCCGAAGGGCAGCAGTGGCGCCGCCCAAGCAGTCACCCAGCCCAACGCAGCCGCCGGGACCAGCCGGATGTCCCAGCGTTGTCCGGTCACACGGTCACACGGTCACGAGATCGACGATGTCCTCGTACACCGTCGGCCCGATGCCGCTGACCTCACGGAGCTCCTCAACAGCAGTGAAGCCACCGTTGGCCTCCCGGTAATCGATGATCCGCAGGGCCAGGACCGGTCCGATTCCCGGCAGCTCTTCAAGTTCAGCCTGAGATGCGCTGTTGAGGTTGACCAGTCCCCCGGACTCCGGATCGACACCACCGGGCAGCGCTGATCCCGGGATGCCGACTGCGATCTGTTCACCATCGACGACCAGCCTGGCCAGATTGACAGAGCTCAGATCCGCCTCGGGCAGGGCTCCACCGGCGGCGGCAATGGCGTCGGCGACCCGCGCCCCCGAGGTAACGGTGACCAGCCCGGGTTGTCGGACCTGCCCGATGACGGAGACGACGAGTTCGTTCCCCGTGCCCGCGTCCGCGTCGGGCCCAGTGCTGGACCCCGGTTGCCGTTCGCCATTGTTCTGCCCCGGATCGCCTGAAACCTGAGCCGCTGCCGCCAGTGGTCCCGCGTTCCCCTCGTCGACTGTCGAGGGGACGGGCCGGGACCACCAGGTGATCCCCGTTGCCAGCAGGGCCGCCACTACCGCAACCAGGCACAAGGCGAGCGCACCGGGCCGACCCGGGTCCCAGCGAAGGCGCTGGTCCAAGCCGGCGCCGCCACGGTGCCGACCTGTCGACGCCGACGCGTCTGCGGTCTGGTGCTCCGACTCATCAGTCGACGACGACAACGGCAGGTCAGATGATCCAGTCGGCTCGGCGTCTGGCACCGCAGGCTCACTGGGCCAGGACTGGGCCGCCACGGTCGGTGCCAACGGCGCCCCGCTCTCGCCGATCCGCTCCGGTACCCAGCCGGCCCTCGGTGTGGCGGCAGCCACGATGGACCTCGGTGTGGCGGCAGCCACGATGGACCTCGGTGTGGCGGCAGCCACGATGGACCTCAGCCGCTCCCGTACCAGTGCCTCGGCGTCCGCGCCGTCAAGCCCTCGCACGCGACCACGCATGGGCCCACGTTAGGCAGCCTCAACGGCTCCCATGGGTCCACTGAGCTTCCTGTGGAAAGTGCCGTCAACCCTGTGGATCTACCTCAGCGGGTCGGAGGTGCTGCCTCGAGCCCGGGCATGCACACCGCCATCTCAGGGCGCGAACGCGGGAGCCACGACGACGCCGATCAAGCCGGGGCCCACGTGGGCGCCGACGACCGCACCGACCTCGCTGATGTACATCCGGCGCAGTCGTGGGACCCGCTCGCGCAGGACCGAGGCCACGGCTTCGGCGCGTTCCGGCGCGGCGAGGTGCTGCACGGCAACATCGACCAGCCGACTTCCGGCGCGTTCGACAGCCACCTCGGCCAGCCGAGCGATCGCCTTACTGGCCGTTCGTACCCGCTCAAGAGCGACGATGCGACCGTCGACCACGTGCAGCAGCGGCTTGACCGCGAGGGCGTTGCCCAGCAGGGCCGCGGCGGCGCCGATCCGGCCACCCCGGCGAAGGAACTCCAACGTGTCGACATAGAACAGCGTCACGGTTGCTGCGGCCGTATCGACGCCCGCCCGCACCACGTCATCCAGGTTGGCCCCGGCCCGGGCCCGCTCCGCCGCTGCAAGCACGGCAAATCCCAATCCCATTGCCGCCGAACGTGAATCGATGACCTTGACCCGATCGGGATCGACGTCTTCGGCGGCAAGGCGGGCGGCATCCCAGGTCCCGGACAGTTCCCGCGACAGATGAACCGACACCACCCCGGCAGCGCCGGCATCCAGACATCGTCGATAGATCTTGGCGAATGAAATCGGGGTCGGGCGGGACGTGGACACCTGCTGACGGCTCTCGCGCAGGGCCGCGGCCAGTTGATCGGGGGTGATGTCGATGCCCTCCTCGCCGGAGGCGCCACCCATGATCACGTACAGCGGTACGACACTGACCTGGAGTTCTCGGGCGAGCCCGTCCGGGAGGTAGGCGGTCGAGTCGGTGACCACCGCGATCGCTGTCCCTACGCCCACGGCAGCAATCTAGTGCGCCGACCGGGCCGGGTTAGGGTCCGCGTGTGGGCAAGGGGTGGGCGCGCGGGCTGTTGGACGAGGGAGAGGACCCCGATCCGCGCTTCACCTTGTCCAACGAGCGAACGTTCCTGTCCTGGACCCGGACCGCGCTCGCGCTGATCGCTGCTGGGGTCGCACTGGAGGCCTTCGACCTTCCGGCGTTGGGTGCGGGCGGTCGGCGGGCCATCGCCACGGTTCTCCTCCTGCTCGGCGCGGCCCTGGCCATAGGGTCTTTCCGCCGGTGGCTGAACACCGAGCGGGCCATGCGCAACCGGGTCAGCATTCCCGCCCCGGCGCTGGTGCCGATCCTTTCCCTCGGGATCGGGATCGTCGCCATCGCAGTGATCGTCCTCATCGTGATCCAGTGAGTCCGCCGGAATGACGAACGCGGAGTCGGAGCCCTTGGACACCCAAGTGGACCGGACCGTACTCTCCTGGGCTCGTACCGCAGCCACCCTTGCGGTCGCGTCGTTGTTCTTCGCGCGCTGGGCCGAAAGGATCGGGCCGATTGCGCTCCTGCCTGCTCTGTTCGGAGTCAGCGCCGCGATTGGCATCGGCGTGCTCACTCGCGCCGGTGCACGCCGACGCAGGGCACAGTTCGAGAGCGGACAAGCCGGGCCTCCGCTGTGGACAGCCGCGGCTCTGTGCGGGATCTGCGTGCTGCTTGCCGGAGCCGGGTTGCTCGCACTTCCGCTCGCCTGAGCGTGCGACCGTACGCCTGCCGAGAAATCAGCCGGCCTCAGCGGATTGCGGCCAGTTGGCACACGAGCGCAGCACCCGGGCAAGCTCCAACCCAACGTCGCGATGGGACTCCCGGCCCAAGTGCAGACCGTCCGGATTGGCCCGCCCGGCAGCCAGGTGCGCGCCGACCACGGCAGCGAGATCAGCCAGCGGTACGTCGTGCTCCGTGCCCCAAACCCGAGCAGCGCTGCAGGCCCGCGCGTGGCCCCGCAGTTCGAAGCCGAACGCCGCGGCCCGGTGCGGCGGCGGCAGGATCGGCGATGATCGGCAGCCCGGGCCTCAGCACGCGCAGTGCAGACACGCAGTTGGCCAGATATCGGTCGGTCAGCGGCTGCGGCAGCGACCTCAATCGGCCGCGGGTCCAACGAGCCGCCCGAGGCTGGCCGGCCAAGTAGGCCCGGCGTACTCCACGTCGTACCCAGGCAGGTCGCAGGAAGCCGATGCCCTCCCGGAGGTGGGTCGGCAATGCCGTGGGCAGGTAGTCCATTCCACCGACTGCCAGGACCACGGCGTCCGCGGCGGGGACGAGGAAGGAGTAGACCCGAGGGTCGCGGGTGAGGGACCGCCAGACGTGTCGCGCAGTCCAGCCCACCTGAGCCACGACGTCGGCCTCGACACCGAGTGCCTGCGCCATGACATTGGGATAGATCCTGGGGTCGGTCAGCAGTTCTGGGCGGACTGGCCCGTGAAAGGCCAACGAGTCGGCGAGAACCAGAACCCTCGGTACGGCCGATTCTGACTGGTCAGCTAGTGGCACCGGCGTCGTCGCCATTCCTCGGAGCTCCGGCGTCGGCGCCCGGTCCCTGGGCTCCGGCATCCACGGCGTCGGCATCCCCTCGATCATCTTCTGCCACGCCGGCATCGCGGCGCAGCGTCTCCGAGGCCGGTGCCAGGTTGTGGGTACGCAACTGCCAGCCTCCCGGGTAGCGCTCCAGGTGACTCCAATGACAGTTGCCAAGGACGGTCAACCAGCGTCCGGCGTGGGGCGGCAGGTCGAGCAGCACCTCGATGATCGAGCGCGCGGCACCTCCGTGAGTCACGAACAGGACGTGGTCGACCACGATGTCACGCAGGGCCGCGAGCACGCGAGTATCCAGTTGCGCCCTGGTCTCACCGCCTCGATCCAGAACCGGTTGACCGTCAAGCCACTGCGCGAACTGCTCCGGGTAGCTAGCAGCAACCTCGTCGCGCGTCAGTCCTTGCCAACTACCGAGATCGATCTCCCGGAGCCGCGGTTCGATCTTGATCGGAGTGTCGATCAGTTCGGTCAGCGCCGCGGCGGTACTGGTCGCCCGTACCAGATCACTGGTGAGAATCAGGTCTGGCGGGTCGACGGCTAAATACCTGGCCGCCTGTCGGCTCTGCTCCTGCCCGACCTGGTCCAGCGGCGGATCGCTCTGCCCCTGAAAGCGTCCCGCGGCGTTCCAGGTCGTCCGGCCATGCCGCCACAGCACCACCCGGCGTACGCCGAGTCCCTCCGGCCCCCCGTTCAGCCGGTCTGCTCGACTCATCCCACGACCGGTGGGGCGGCCAAATCGGTGAACGGAATGGTCGGGCAGTCGGTCCACAGACGTTCGAGGGCGTAGTACACCCGCTCCTCCGCGTGCTGGACGTGGACCACGACGTCGACGTAGTCCAGCAGCACCCAGCGGCCCTCTCGGGTTCCCTCCCGGCGCACCGGCTTCACCCCGGCCTCGGTGCGCAGCCGGTCCTCGATCTCGTCGACGATGGCTTGCACCTGGCGCTCGTTGCTGGCCGAGGCGATGACGAACACGTCGGTGATCACCAGCCGGTCGCTGACATCGACGATGACCAGATCCTGAGCCTGCTTGTCGGCAGCCGCCTGGGCGGCCAGCAGAGCGACGGTCCGCGCCGTGTCCGAGGCGGTCATCCGGGAACTCTCCTGTCGTCGCGATAGAGATGTCGCTTCTCGATGTACTGCACCACACCGTCCGGGACGAGGTACCAGACCGGCATTCCCCGGCTGACCCGAGTTCGGCAGTCACTGGACGAGATCGCCATCGCCGGAACGTCGACGAGCGTGACACTGCCCTCCGGCAGGTGACTGTCCTCGAGCCGGTAACCCGGACGGGTGACCCCTACCAGATGCGCTAAGCCGAACAGCTCCTCGGCATTTCTCCAGTCGAGGATTTTCTCCAGTGCGTCGGCGCCGGTGATGAAGAACATCTCCGTGTCCGGGTGCACCTGCCGCAGATCGCGCAGGGTGTCCACAGTGTAGGTGGGGCCGGTCCGGTCCACGTCCACCCGACTGACCGAGAATCGTGGGTTGGACGCCGTCGCGATGACGGTCATCAGATAGCGGTCCTCGGCCGGGCTGACCTCGCCCTCGGCCTTCTGCCACGGCTTTCCGGTCGGTACGAACAGGACTTCGTCCAGACCGAACAGAACGGCGACCTCGCTGGCAGCGACAAGGTGACCGTGGTGGATCGGGTCGAATGTGCCACCCATGACACCGAGCCGTCGGCCTTCACCCATCTTGCTGGGTAGCTTATCGACCTCG
This sequence comes from Geodermatophilaceae bacterium, assembly GCA_050999295.1. Lineage (GTDB taxonomy): Bacteria > Actinomycetota > Actinomycetes > Mycobacteriales > Geodermatophilaceae > JACCQS01. The sequence continues at coordinate 36,350 of JBPCPI010000065.1, forward strand.
GTTGCCTGATCCCGTGCGTGCGTCCCGGCGCCGGAACGTCGCGGTCGACCGGCCCCCCGTGCGGCCGGTCAACGCATGGATCAACGCGCTCGGGACGGTGCGGTTACGCTGTACCGGCAAGTAGCTTCCATCGCCGCTGGTGATTTCACGTGCGGGATATCGGCGAAGTTATTCATCATGTGATGCGAATGCTGGCGCCCGACGTTCATCAGCTACGCGGTTTCGCACCTCATGCGATCAATGCCTATCTCGTTGCCGGAGTGCTGGTGGACGCGGGTACGCCCTTGGCCCGCCGCCGAATCCTTCGCCAGCTTCGGGGGCATGAGGTGGCCGCGCACGTCGTCACGCACACCGCTCGCAAAGTCCTGGACGTCGTGGGGCGCCGGGCGCGAACTCTCGCCGCGATCTCGCAGGAGTAGCTACCTCACAGCCGGGTGATGAACTCGGTCAACTGTTCGGCATTCCGGCACTCGACCATCTCGATAAGTCCGGCGTAATCGTCGGCCGCGGAATCCCCGCTGCCCCACTGGCGTCTCGGTTCGGGGTTGAGCCAGTAGGCATGCCGGGCCCGCTTGACCAGACCGGCCAATGTCGGAAGGCCGGGATTGCGGTAGTTCGTCCGACCGTCACCCAGGATCAGCAGAGACGTCTTGGGGCCTACCACCGTCGGCCAGTTCTCGGCGAAGGTCTCCAGCGAGTGCCCGTAGTCGCTGTGCCCGTCGAACCAGACGACTCGAGCCTCGCGCCCGATCCGCTGCACGGCGTCGGCGACGTCGGATCCGGGTGCGAAGAACCGGGTCACCTCGTCGCAGCTGTCGACGAACGCGAAGGCCCGTACCCCCGAGAACTGCTCCCGCAAGGCCGCAGTCAACAGCAGCGTGAAGTGCGAGAAACCGGCCACCGACCCGCTGACGTCGCAGAGCACGACCAGTTCGGGCTTGTGGACGCGTCGGGGCCGGTGTGCGGTGACCAGTGGCACCCCGCCGGTGGCCAGCGATGCCCGCACCGTACGGCGAAAGTCCAGCCTCCCGCGACGACCGTGCCGGCGGCGCGCGGCGAGCCTGGTGGCCAGCCGTCGCGCCAACGGGGTGACGGTGCGGCGGAGCTCGGCGAGGTCCTTTTGCTGGGCACGGAGGAAGTCGACCTGATCGGCAAGGGGGGTCACCGCCGTACGGGCGACGTTCTCCTTGCCCCGCTGCTCGGCGGCCCGGCGACGGACCTCGGTCTCGATGTGCGATCGGAACGCGGCCAGCCTCTCCCGGATCGTCTGGCGGGCCACCTGCTCGGCCAGACCGCCGCGTTCCTGCCCGCCGAGCAGCCCCTGCAGGAGGGCGGCGACCAGGGTGTCCGGGGACAGCGCACGCAGCACCCGGTAGCTGAAGAAGGACTGGCCACCCGGCGACTGTCCGCCCTGGCCGAGTCGCGCCACGGCGAACTTCGCGAATCTGCGCAGTGCGGCGTCGTCCCCATCAAGCAGGAGCTGGGCCAACTGCGCGCGCATCGCCTCGGTGAGTTCCTCGGCCGACAAGCCGGAGTCGTCGCCGTCTCCCGCTGGATCCGGATCCGCGAGCTCCCACTCCGTACCGTCTGCGTGGTCGTCGTCGGATCCTGATCCGGTAGTGATGGTTGTCGGCCACCACAGATCGAACAGCGCGTCGAAGGCAGGGCGATGCGTCGGTCGTTTCAGCAGGACGGCCGCCAGGCCGTGGCGCAGTTGTTCGCGGTCGAGCAGGTCGACGGTGACCATGGCCCGTGCGGCGTCGATCGCGTCACTGATCCCGATCGGCACGCCGGCTTCGCGAACCGCCCGGACGAAGTCGTCCAGATGCGAGACCAGGCTGGGCGGGCGATCCAGGTTGTCACCGACGACTGTCATACCGGGATCCCCGTCCGGCAGGCGTCTGACAGGGCAGCAGCGAGGTTTCCCCGACCGGCTACGGCGATCTCGTCGAGATCCTGCCAGGTTGCCAGCGATCGGAGTTCGCCGGCCAGTGCCACGGCGAGCTCAGCGGAGTCGGTGCCGGGCTCGGCGAAGCTGCCTCGGACGCGCAGGCGCCGATCTTTGCGATCAGCCTTGAGATCCACCCGTGCCTGAAGTCGATCGCCGAGCAGGAACGGCAGGACGAAGTAGCCATACTCCCGCTTCGCCTCGGGCACGTAGATCTCGAAGCTGTGCTGGAATCCGAAGATCTGCCGGACGCGAGCCCGCTCCCACAGCAGGGAGTCGAAGGGTGAGAGCACCGCAGTTGCGTGCACCGGCTTGGTGCTTGCGTTCGGATGCAGGTAGCCGACGCTGGTCCAGCCCTCAGGCCGGCATTCAGTCAACTCGCCGCCCTCGACGAGGTCCCGAATCCGGGACCTCGTGTCGGCGACCGACATCCTGAAGTAGTCAGCCACCTCCTTGACGGTGGCGACGCCGAGGGCAGCGGTGGCTCGCCGAACCAGCTCTCGCTGACCGTCGTCCGCGCTCATCACGGGCCCGGTAAGGATGTCGGGCGGGATGACCCGCTCGGCCAAGTCATAGGACGGGTTGAAGCTGCTTCGTCCGGCGATCGCCAGCGTCCCCTTCGCGTAGAGGTATTCCAGCATCGTCTTTCCATCCGAGCCACGGTCCCAGAGGATGGTCGTCGCGGCATAGCGCGAGTTGTCCTTGGGGCGGCGGGCCGGATCGAGGAGCTGGCTGAAGGTCAGCGGCCCTCGCTCGGCGACTTCGGCATACACCGCCTCGGCGTACCCTGACCGTTCGCTGTGCACCCTGCTCAGAAACCTCGCCCACTGCGGACGTGTCTCCTGCCGGCTCATTCGCCAACGCAGCGCCGGGTAGAGCGACATGTCGAGGATCGAGGCGGCGTGCCCCCAGTACTCGAAGGCGCCACCTTCCCGAAAGGTCAGCCGATCGAGCAGATCCACCGGGTACGGGCCAAGCCGGGAGAAACCGGCCAGGTAGTGAGCGCGGGCCAGCACGTTGACCGCATCGATCTGGAACGCCCCCACCCTGGCCAGGACCCGACGTAGATGGCCGAGATTCGCCCGAGCTGGCCGCGGCCGATCGAATCCCTGGGCGTTGACGGCGATCCGACGTACCTCGTCCCGGGACAGGTCCATCCTCAGTTGAGGCGCAGTTCGGTAGCCGCCCGTTCTTGATCGCTTGCGTGCTTCAGCACCACGCCCAGCGTCGACTTCACTGCCGTCTCGTCCAAGGTGGACAGCCCCAGGGCCAGCAATGTGTGCGCCCAGTCCAGCGTCTCGGCGATGGAAGGGGACTTCTTCAGCTCCATTGCCCGCAGCGCCCGTACGGTCCGCACGAGTTGTTCGGCGAGCTTCGGCGCGAGGTCGGGGACCTTGGCGAGCACGATCTCGCGCTCCCGCTCGGCTGACGGATAGTCCAGGGCGAGGTAGAGGCAGCGCCGCTTGAGCGCCTCCGACAGTTCGCGGGTGGCGTTGGAGGTCAGCACCACGATCGGGCGCCTGCTGGCCACGATCGTGCCGAGTTCGGGCACGGTCACCTGGAAGTCGCTCAGGACCTCCAGCAGGAGACCCTCGACTTCGACGTCTGCCTTGTCGGTCTCGTCGATCAGGAGGACCGTCGGACCGGTACGACGGATTGCGGTGAGCAGCGGCCTGGCTAACAGGAACTCCTCGGTGAAGATGTCGTCGTGGACCTCCTCCCACGACTCGTCGGCCGCGTTCGCCGCACTGGCTTGAATCCGGAGCAACTGCTTCTTGTAGTTCCACTCGTAGAGCGCCCGCGCCTCGTCGAGACCCTCGTAGCACTGCAGCCGGATCAACTCGGCGTCGGTCGCCGTAGCCAGCGCTTTGGCGAGTTCCGTCTTGCCGACGCCGGCCGGTCCCTCTACGAGTAATGGCTTCGCGAGCCGGTCAGCCAGGAACACCGTCGTGGCGATCGCGTCATCGGTCAGGTAGCCCGCCGCTGACAGGCGCTGCGAGACGTCGGCAACCGACCCAAACTGTGGGCTGTGCTGTCCCATTCGAAGCACCCTACGGCGCGAAGCGACACGCTCGGCAGGTGACAGTGGGTCAGCCATGACATCTGTCACAGCTAGGGCGCGCAAGCCTCAACCGAAGTGGTGACAGCACGCACGAAAGCAGAGGGGCATCTGCCCCGACCATGGAGTCATGCAGATCACCGAGCAAGAGATCATCTCGCGCGAGCCATCCAGCTGCCAGCGCACGGGACAACCAGAGCGCCGTCGTCGTCGAGGGACTGCACCGCAGGTACGGCGGTGGAGGACGCTATGTGGATCCGGAGCTCGCCGCGGACGCCATTTCAGCCGGTGAGAGTCCGCTGACCGCTCGCGAGTCAGAGGTTCTCGAGTTGGCCGCGACCGGGGCACCGGCGGAGGAGATAGCCAATCGTGCTGCCCTGTCCTGCGGCACCGTTCGCAACTACCTGTCCTCGGCGGTCGGCAAGCTGGGCGCCACGAATCGGCACGAGGCCGTGCAGATCGCGCAGCGGCATGGCTGGATCTGATCGAGTCCCTCGGTCGGCAAACGGTTTCGGTCAGCTCAGGTTAGCTCGGCGAAGTCCTCGGCGGCCTTGGTCCTCCCGGCCACGATGAGCACGTCCCCGGGCTCGACCACGGTGTCCTGGGTGGCGTAGGTGAAGTCCTCCCCGGCCCGTTTGATGCCGACAACGGTCACCCCGTACTTGGACCTCAGCTTTGCCTCGCCCAGGGACTTACCAACCGCCTCCTCCGGCGTCCGCGTCTTGACCAGCGCGTAGTCGTCCTCGAAGGCTATGAAGTCCAGCATCCGCCCGGTGACCAGATGGGCCACCCGCTCACCCATCTCATGCTCGGGGAGAACGACCCGGTGGGCGCCGACCCGCTCCAGGATGCGGCCCTGCAGACGGGTCAGGGCCTTGGCCCAGATGCTCTTCATCCCGAGATCAGATAACGCGGCAACGGTCAGAATCGAGGCCTCCATATGGCTACCGATAGCCACGACCGCGTGCCCGAACTCGGTCACGCCGAGCTGACGCAGCGCCTCGGGATCGGTGGTGTCTGCGGCGACCACATGGGTGAGCTGTTCGGCGAGTTCCTGCACGATCTTGGCATCCCGGTCGATTCCGAGCACCTGGACGTCGCGCCTGGCCAGCTCCAGGGCCAATGAACTGCCGAACCGGCCCAGGCCCAGGACGACCGTGCTGTGGTCGGACTGCTTACTCACTGCACTTCCCCACCAATCTGTGTTCAGCCGACAATCGGACGCTCCTCGGGGAACCGATAGCGGCGGTTGCGCTCCCGGGTCGCCAGTGCCGAAGCCAGGGTGATCGGGCCCAGTCGACCGGCGAACATGAGTATGGCGAGGATGACCTGCGCTGCGGGCGGCATGGACGCCGTCGCACCGGTCGAGAGCCCGACGGTCGCGAAAGCCGAGATCGTCTCGAACAAGACGATGTCCAGTGAGAGCCCGGTGATGGCCAGGATGAGCAGTGTCGAGATGACGATGACGCCTACGCTGATCAGCACGACGGTCAGGGCCTGGCGTTGGACCGAGGTCGGGATGGTCCGGTTGAGTGCTCGTACGTCCGGCTCGCCGCGAATCTCGGCAAGGATCACCAGGGCCAGGACCGCGAAGGTCGTGACCTTGATCCCGCCGGCCGTGCTCGCGCTGCCACCGCCGATGAACATCAGTCCGTCCATGACAACCAGGCTCTCGGAGTTCATGGCGCCGATGTCGATGGTGTTGAATCCGCCGCTTCGCGGCATCACGCCGTGGAACCAACCCGCCAGCAACCGGTCTGGGATTGCGAGGGTGCCGAGCGTGCGCGAGTTGTTCCACTCCATCGCAGTGATGAGCACCGGCCCGACTACCAGCAGGATTCCGGAGACCAACAGGGTCAGCTTCGTGTGCAATGACCAGAAGCGCGGTCGCAGCAACTCCCGACGTAGTTCGAGCAGCACCGGAAATCCGAGGCTGCCAACCACGACGGCCAGCGCGATCGGGATACTGATGTACGGATCGCTCACGTAGCGCACGAGACTGTCGCTGAACAGCGCAAAGCCACCGTTGTTGAATGCGGACACGGCGTGAAAGAGGCCCTCGTAGGCCGCCGAGCCGACGGTCCGGTCGTACCCAAACACCAGCCGCAACGTGATGGCCAGCATGGCAACCGATTCGAAGAACAGACTCAGCTTCGCGACCCCCAGCACGACCTGACGGACCTCGCCGAGACTGAGTGCGGCGGTTTCCTGCTGCACCGTGAGGTTGAAGCGCAAACGCAAGCGCGGTGAGACCAAGACCGCGAGCATGGAAGCGAGCGTCATCACCCCGAACCCGCCGACTTGGACGAGTACGAGAATCGTCACTTCGCCGAAGGTTGACCAATAGCTAGCCGTGTCCACTACGGACAGGCCAGTCACGGAGACTGCAGAGCTGGAGGTGAAGAAGGCCGTAACCAGACTGGCAGAGCGGACCCCGTCCTCAGTAGCTATCGGTAGGGACAACAGCACCGTGCCTAGCACGATCGCTGCGACAAATCCGATGGCGACCACTCGTGCCGGGCGACCGAGGGCAGCCAGCAACCCGCGACGCCTCCTAGGTGGCGGGATGAGCGGGTCGCTCACGCCAGCGCCCGGTAGGCCGCGCGCTTGGTCTCGCCGGTGAGCCGATCGAGGTAGAGCCGCCCGTCGAGGTGATCGATCTCGTGCTGCAAACACCGGGCCAGCAGGCCAACTCCGGACAGGGTCAGCGGCTCGCCGTATTGGTCGAAGCCCTCGGCCACGGCGAACACCGCCCGCAGAGTGGGAAACCACAATCCAGGGATCGACAGACAACCCTCGTCCAGAGCCTCGGTCTCCGGCGAGCGTTCGACCAATCGCGGGTTGACGAGGTGGCCGATCTCGCCCCCGATGTTGAAGGCAAAAACCCGCAGGCCGACGCCGATCTGCGGTGCGGCGAGTCCGGCATGTCCTGGAGCGTTCACGGTGTCTTCGAGGTCGGCCACCAATGCGTGCAGTTTCTCGTCGAAGTCGCGGACCGGATCGGCCATCGTACGGAGTACGGGATCGCCGATCTGACGGATGACTCGCACGCTCACGCGGTCATTGTTCATGAGGCTGCCGGGGATGCCACGGTCAGGACTGCCTCGCGTCCGGGCACAACGGCCGTAGCGTTCTGCGCGTCTGATTAACAGAGGCCAGTCGAGCCTCCAAGCAACCCGGCTCGTCGGCTGTTGGCTGTCGTAGGGGATGTCGGTAGCGTTGAAGGGCAAGGCTATGCAACTGGTGCTGGAGCGCACGCTCTGCACTGCCTTGCTTACGGAGGAATGGAGGCCGGTGGACTTCGAGGAGTTCGCCGCCGACAGACTCCCCGCCTTGACGCGTTACGCGACGATGCTCGCGGGATCCCGCGAAGTCGCCGAGGATGTCGTACAGGACGCGCTGGTCAAGGCGCATGCCAAGTGGAAGCGGATCTCTGCTTTGGACCGGCCCGATCTCTATGTCCGTCGAATCGTGACCAACGAGTTCATGAGCTTGCGGCGCCGCCGTCAGATATCGACCGTCAGCCTCGAGCCGGACTTCGCTGAAGCTGTCCACGGTGACCGGGCGCCCTCTCACGAGGAGACCAGCGCCGATCGCGAGGCGCTGTGGGCGGAGTTAGCGCGGCTACCGCGCCAGGGACGAGCGGTGCTGGTCCTGCGCTTCTACGAGGGACTCAGCGATAACGAGATCGCAACGGTGCTCGACTGCCGACCGGCCACAGTTCGCGGGTACGGATCACGGGCTCTCGCGGCCTTGCGGATCGAACTCGCCGACTGGCGACAGACCGCGGCGGAGGACCGATGACGAGATCTAGACCGCCACGCGACCCACAGGATCTCCGCGGAGTCTTCCGCGAGCATGAAGGACCGGCCGTGGATGTTGCCGGACTCCTGTCCGGAGTCCGGCACCGGATCGAGCGTCGGCGCCAGCGTCGGCGTACCGCCGGCATCGTCGCCGTCGGCATGGTGACCGCCCTGGCCGCGGCCGTCCCGATCGTGGTGTCCTCGATCCCAGACCAGAACACGAGCACGGCGGGCGGGTCAAGCTCACCGGTGCCAGTGCCCACCGCCCCCGCTCCGGCCGAGGAACAGCCGCTGGCCGCCGAGGACCTGCGATCAACCGAGTTCGCTTTCACCGTGGACGAGCGACCACCGGACTACACGATGGAGTTCACGAGCACGGGTCCGGGCTGGCAACTCCTTCGACTCTTCGTCCTGGACAACGTGGAGCCGTACCGGACTCTCGACGTCCGCCTGTTCGACCCCGCACTGGCTGGTCTGCCCGCGCCGGAGCCGACCGGCGAGAGTGTGATGGTCGAATCGTCGAGCGCCGGTCCGCTCACCGTGCAGGTCATCAGCCTCACCCAGGAGGGGCAGACGTCGTCAGGAGTCGGCTGGTTGACTGACAACGGCCTCTGGTTGGCCGTCACCAGCGACGGCCCGACCGACCTCGCACGGCAGGAGGCGCTAGCCGTCGCCGCCCAGGTGGATCTCGGAAATCCCTACCCGCTCACATTTCCGTTCCAAGTGGGCTACGTGCCTGAGGGCTTCGATCTCGCCGGTGCGGCAACGGCCGGGCCGGCGCACGGGGCCTCGAGTTTCCTGAGGTTCCACGACCTTTCGCCATTGTTCGCCGAAGGGGAATCGGCCCTGACCATGTCCGCTGTCAATCTCCCAGGGATTCCGGAGGACTCGGTTCCGAACACGATGGTCGGCCCCTACCAGGCAGAGTTCCAGGAGGGTCTGTTCCTCTCCGTTTTCGATGTGGGTGGGTTCCAGATCAACATCTCCGTACGCGCGGACTTCGGCGACCGCATCGGTGAGGACCAGTTGCGCCAAATCGCGGAGTCCATCGTGGTCATCCCCGGTGCGGCGAACGATGCCAGTGTCTGGACCGACCAGCCGCTCGGTTGACGCGGCGGTCCATCGCGCTCGCGACTTCGTTGGCGCGAAGCGAACCTGACACGTCCACTGTGGCCGAAGCCTTGCCTAGTGCAGGATCATCTCGTCGCGGTGGATGACCTCGCGGCGAAACTCAGGGGCCAGATCGTTCGTGGACCGTCCGAGCATCGCCGGTAGCTCGCGGGCGTCATAGGCCACCAGGCCGCGTCCGACTGCGACGCCGTCGGGACCGAGCAGTTCCACCGGATCATCGGCGAGAAAGTCGCCGGCGACAGCGGTGATCCCGGCGGCCAGCAGCGAGGCCCGTCTGACTCGTAGGGCCCGAACCGCTCCGGCATCGAGCACGACCGATCCCCGAGGACGGCTGGCGTAGCGCAGCCAGAACAACCGGGCGGTCGGCCGACGGCCGGTGGCCGGGAACAGCGTCCCCACGTCGGCACCGACAAGAGCTGCCGGGAGGTCCTCGGCTCGGGCGATCCGTACGGACACTCCCGAGCTCGAGGCGATCATGGCGGCCTCTACCTTGCTGCTCATTCCCCCGCGTCCGACCCCCTCACCGCGCGAGGCTCCGATAGTCAAAGCCTCAAGGTCCGCAGCGCCATTGACGATCGGGATTCGCTGGGTTCTGGACCTGCGAGGATCCCCGTCGTGCAGACCGTCCACATCGGACAACAGCACGAGCGCCGAGGCCTCGGCAACGTGAGCGACCAACGCGGCGAGCCGGTCGTTGTCACCGAACCGGATCTCCTCGGTGGCCACGGTGTCGTTCTCGTTGACCAACGGGACGACGCCGAGGTCGAGCAACCGCGCGATCGTGCGAGAAGCGTTGCGGTAGTGAGCCCGCCGGTGCAGATCGTCCGCGGTGAGCAACACCTGACCCACGAGCAGCCCGTGTACGGCGAACGCGGCGGCGTAGGCCTGGACGAGGATGAGTTGCCCGACGCTGGCCGCGGCCTGCGCTGTCACGAGGTCCCGGGGACGGCGGCTGATCCCCAGCGGGGCCAGCCCGGCGGCGGTCGCCCCCGAGGAGACAACGACGATCTCCCGCCCGGCTTGTCGGTGGGCGTGCAGGCTCGCCACGAATTCCTGGAGTCGGCCGGTGTCGATGCCACCGACGATCGAGGCAAGCGACGAGGACCCGATCTTGACGACGACCCGCCGAGCTTCGGCGATCGGATCGCTCGTCGAGGTCATGCCTCGGCGCCTGCCTCAGCACTGGTTGTTGCGTCGTCACCGAGCCGACCCGGTCCCTCATCGTCCTCGGGTCGCCGGCGACGAGCCTTCTTCATGGCCAGCCGCTCATGAGCGGGTACCCGATCGGAGAGCTCGAGCCGCGGATCCTCACCTCGGCGGCCGACGACAGCGCTGCTGGCATCGGGAATGCTGGGCACCCAGTCGAAGCTCACGTCCGCGATGGTCACCGGGCATCCCGCAGTCGCACCGGCTTTCACGAGCGCGTCCTCCACGCCGAGCCTGGCCAGCCGGTCAGCCAGGTAGCCAACCGCCTCGTCATTGCTGAAGTCGGTCTGCCGGATCCAACGCTCGGGTTTCTCGCCGCGAACAACGAAAGCGCCCGGGTGACCCGGATCGGCATCGACGCTGAAGGTGTCATCGACGGGAGTGGGCCGGATGATCAATCGGGTAGGTGCAGGCGCCGGTCGGGCGGCCCGATCCGCAGCCACCTCCTCGCCCAGGTAGTACGTCAGCGCGCTGACTCCCTCGCCACTGACTGCGCTGATCGGGAAGACCCGGTAGCCGCGCTCGGTGAGATCTGCGGCGACCAGGTCGGCCAGGTCGCGAGCCTCGGGCACATCGATCTTGTTGATCGCCACCGCCTTGAGTCGGCTGACCAGGTCACCGCCCACACCGCCGTAGGCAGAAAGCTCGCTCTCGATGGCCTCGATGTCGCTGAGCGGGTCGCGTCCCGGTTCCAGGGTTGCGGCATCCACGACGTGCACGAGGACCGAGCAGCGCTCGACGTGGCGTAGGAATTCCAGGCCCAATCCTTTGCCCTGCGCAGCACCTGGGATCAGGCCAGGAACATCGGCCATCGTGAACGTGTTGTCGCCGGCCGCGACGACACCTAGGTTGGGCGCGAGCGTGGTGAAGGGGTAGTCAGCGATCTTCGGCCGAGCTTTGGAAACCGCGGCGATCAACGAAGACTTGCCTGCCGAGGGGAAGCCCACCAGCCCGACATCGGCAACACTCTTCAGCTCGAGGACGACGTCGCGGGACTCCCCCTCCTCGCCGAGCAGCGCGAAACCCGGCGCCTTGCGCCGTGCGGAGGCGAGTGCTGCGTTACCCAATCCCCCGCGACCGCCCTGCGCGACCACATAGCGGGTGCCCTCGCCGATCAGGTCGATTAGGATCTCGCCAGCCAGATCGGTAACGACCGTGCCTTCGGGTACAGCCAGGATCCGATCCTCGCCCTGGGCGCCGTTGCGGTGATCGCCTTGCCCCGGCTTTCCGCTGCCGGCGCGGTGATGCGGGCGATGGTGGAAATCCAGCAGGGTGTGTACGTCTGGATCGACCTCCAGGATCACATCTCCGCCGCGACCGCCGTTGCCGCCGTCCGGCCCGCCCATCGGCTTGTACTTCTCGCGGTGCACCGACGCGCAGCCATGCCCGCCGTCTCCAGCAGACAGCTGGAGCACCGCGCGATCGATGAAAGAGGTGGTCATAGCCAGTCAGCGGGTCGGCAGCACGCGCGCGAAGCGCGTCATGTCAATCGATCGGGATGACGCTGACCTGGGCGCGTCCACGGCGCTTCCCGAAAGTGACCGCCCCTGGCTGTACGGCGAACAGGGTGTCGTCTCCGCCGCGCATGACGCCACTGCCGGGGTGGAAGTGGGTCCCGCGCTGGCGCACGATGATCTCGCCGGACTTCACGATCTCGCCGCCGAAGCGCTTGACGCCCAAGCGCTGGCTGTTGGAGTCGCGACCGTTCCGCGATGAGGAGGCGCCTTTCTTGTGGGCCATCTCGCTCAGTC
>JBPCPI010000118.1:0-3546 GCA_050999295.1 Geodermatophilaceae bacterium
GCCTCCCGCACGTTGTGCGTGACGAAGACGATGGTCAGTCCGCGCTCGCCCCACAGCCGGATGAGTTCCTCGTGCAGCACATCACGGGTGATCGCGTCCAGCGCCGCGAAAGGTTCGTCCATCAGCAGGACCTGACTGTCCTGAGCGAGCGCCCGGGCCAGGGCGACCCACTGCAGCATGCCACCGGAGAGTTCATGGACCCGCTTGGCTCCCTGCCCGGCGAGGTTGACCGTCTCGAGCAGCCGGGCGGCCTCGGTGCGCCGCTCGTCGCGCGCGAGCCCACGTGCGCGCAGTGCCGAGTCGACATTCGCTAAAGCGTTCAGCCAGGGCAGCAGGTGCCGGCTCCTGGAACATCAATGCCGGCCGCGTCGAGGTGAGTGCGATGGTGCCCGAACTCGGCGCAAGCAGACCTGCCATCAGGTTCAGCAGCGTCGACTTTCCGCAACCGGAAGCGCCGAGTAGACACACGAACTCGCCCGGCGCGATATCCAGGTCGATCCGGTCGAGCGCTGGCGGAAGCACGGAATACCGCCTGCCGTCCACGGCGTACGGCGGAGCGATCTCGCGCAAGCGCTACGGTGCTGGTCGTGGCGACGCCCGCTGAAATCACTGGCTGAGCCTCAGTGCGCCCTGTGCCGGCTCCGGGCAGGAACGAAGCTGCTCCGGACTTCCTGCTGCCGCTGTGGCGCGCAGTTGTCGTCTTCCGGCTCTTCGCCTGGCTGGTCGCGGCCGCGTCGTTCGTCCGCGAATGGGACCGCTATCCGGACCATGTTGCGGCCATCGTCCTGCTGGTGTTGATGGCCGGCTGGACGGCGGTGGTCACCGTGGCCTACGGCACCGATGCCGGACGGCGAAGTCGGATGGCCGGCTATGACTTGCTCGTCACCGTGGGCTTCGTAGCGGCGAACTTGCTGACCCAGCCCTGGGCGGAACTGGCCGCGAGCGCACCGATCCTTACCTCGCTGTGGGCGACGGGCCCCATCTTCGCCCTAGCGGTGGAACGCGGCAGAGACGGTGGCCTGATCGGCGCCACGATCATCGGCGCGGCGCTCATCGGTCTGCGGCAACGGCTCGGCGATCAGGAGATCTTCAACACGACACTGTTCGTCGTGGCCGGAGTGACCCTGGGATACGCGGCCACCACGACTCGCCGCGCAACCGCACTCCTGCGCGAGGCCCTGGCCGCGGAAGGTGCCACTGTGGAACGGGAACGGCTGTCCCGCTCCATCCACGACGGGGTGCTGCAGGTGTTGGCGATCGTCCGGCGGCGCGGCACGGAGATCGGCGGTGAGGCGGCCGAACTTGCGGCGCTGGCCGCCGATCAGGAGGTGGCCCTGCGCAGCCTGATGACCAGCCGGCCGACAAACATCGGCGGGCAGGTGGACCTGGCCGCCACTCTGCGTCTGCGGGCGACCTCGCGGATCGAGGTGATCACCCCGGCCGGGAAGTTGCTGCTGGCCCGAAACGCGGTCGAGAACATCGCCGCCGCGGTCGGTGAGGCGCTGGCCAACGTCGCCGCCCACGCCGGGAAGGACGCCCGAGCATGGGTGAGCGTCGAGGACCGCCGTGACCACGTGGTGGTCTCCGTACGAGATGACGGCCCCGGCATTGCAGAGGACCGGTTGGGCGCGGCGGAGCGGGCCGGGCACCTCGGAGTCGCCCAGTCCATCCGTGGCCGGATCCTCGATCTCGGTGGGACCGTCGAACTGCACACATCGCCCGGCCAAGGAACCGAGTGGGAGCTGACCGTGCCGAAGCCGGCGCCGTGACCCGCCTGCTGGTCGTCGACGACCATCCCATGTGGCGGGAGAACGTCGCCCGGGATCTCGCCGCCCGGGGCTACGAGGTCGTGGGTACAGCCGCCGACGCCCCGAGCGCGGTACGGATCGCCGCCGCCGTACGCCCGGATGTCGTGGTGATGGACCTGCAGTTGGGATCCACGTCCGGAGTCGATGCCACCCGCGACATCGTCTCGGCCGCACCCGATACGCGCGTACTGGTGCTGTCGGCCAGCGCCGAACAGTCCGATGTCCTGGACGCGGTCAAGAACGGGGCCTCCGGCTACCTGGTCAAGTCCGCGTCCCTGGACGAGCTGGACGACGCGGTACGGCGTACGGCAGACGGGGACGCGGTGTTCAGCGCTGGCCTGGCCGGCCTGCTGCTCGGTGAGTACCGCCGGATGCAGGACGCCTCGGCTGCCGGCCCGACGCTGACCGAGCGGGAGACCGACGTACTCAGGCTGGTCTCCCGTGGACTCAGCGCCCGGCAGATCGCCACCCGACTGACCCTGTCGCACCGCACCGTCGAGAACCACGTGCAGAACACCCTGCGCAAACTGCAACTGCACAACCGGGTCGAACTCACCAGGTACGCCATCGAGCACGGCATCACCGACGAGCCCGCCTGACCTGCTCGTCGTGTCCAGTGATCTGGAAGCCCGCGGTTAGTCTGGGCCGGTGACCTGGTGGCAGGCGTACGGCTCCTTCCTGGTCTTCGCCGTAATCCTGATTTTGGTACCGGGACCAGATTTCGCCGTGGTCCTGAAGAGCGCGCTGTCGTCGGGACGGCGCAGTGCTGCATGGGCGAGCGTCGGCGTTGCGACGTCCAACGCAGTTCAAGGGATCGTTGCCGTCATCGGGCTGGGAGCGGTGATCGTGGCGTCGCAGCCGATATTCACCACGATCAAGTGGGCAGGCGTGGCCTATCTGGTCTTCCTGGGGGTTCAGGCGCTGCATTCAGCCTGGCGCGGTCGCTACGCCTCAGCCGATGACCGGACATCACCCAGCGCCCAGCGGGCAGCGATCCATGGCTGGCGGCAGGGCTTCCTCTCCAACATCACCAACCCCAAGGTGCTGGTCTTCTACCTGGCCGTGCTGCCCCAATTCCTGCCAGCAGACGCGGCGGTGTGGCAGATCCTGCTGCTGGCGATGTCGCACGCCGTACTGGGCTTGGCGTACCTGCTGCTGCTCGTGACCGGACTACACCGAGCTCGTCGTGTCCTGTCGCGACACCCGGTACGGCGCGCCCTGAACGCAGCAACGGGCGTCGCCCTGCTCGGTTTCAGCGCGCGACTTGCTCTGCAGCGGGATTAGTCAGGCGTTCTTGGTCGCTGCCGCGCTTTCCAGGCCGAGTTCGCTGACTGATGTCTCGCGCATCTCGACCTTGCGGACCTTGCCGGTCACCGTCATCGGGAACTCGGTCACGATCTTGACGTAACGGGGCACCTTGTAGTGGGCCAGCTTTCCGCTGCAGTACTCCCGCAGCCCGGCCACGGTGAGCTCTTCGGCGCCCTCGCGCAGCTGGATCCAGGCCATCAGCTCCTCGCCGTACTTCTCATCCGGTACGCCGATCACCTGAGCATCGACGATGTCCGGATGGGTGTAGAGGAACTCCTCGATCTCGCGCGGGTACACGTTCTCTCCGCCGCGAATGACCATGTCCTTGATCCGGCCGACGATGTTGAGGTACCCGTCGGCGTCCATGGTCGCCAGGTCGCCGGTGTGCATCCACCGCGCGGCGTCGATCGCCTCGGCGGTCTTGTCCGGC
>JBPCPI010000134.1:0-30671 GCA_050999295.1 Geodermatophilaceae bacterium
GCACGGTCGTGTCACAGCTGAAGCGGGCCGCCGACTACTACGCGCCGACGATCCCGGTGGGCGCCGGAGTGCGCAACGGCTGGTCCTGGTCGACCTACATGGACGGCGACCTGCAGCTTTACCGCACAGCCGGCGACCAGAAGTACCTCGACCAGGCGATGGCGTGGGGCCGGGCCAACAACTGGGCGCTGACCACGAGCCAGCAGAACCCGGACTCGGTCAAGGCCGCGCAGATCTACTACGACCTGAACCGGCTCGACCCGAGCGCCCCGCTCGCCGCCGCGGACGCCCAGATGAGCGCCGACCTCACCGGCCTGCCGGTGCAGCAGTACTGGTGGATCGACGCGCTGTTCATGGGCCTGCCGAACTGGGCTCGCTGGTCGGCGCGGACCGGCGACACCTCGTACCTCGCGAAGATGGACGCGCTGTTCGACCACGTCCGAAACGACGGCCTCACCACCGTCGTCAACTGCGCCGGCCAGCCGCCCGGGCTCTACGACGCCGCTGAGCGGCTCTGGCTGCGCGACTGCCGCTACATCGGCGCGCGCGACGCGGACGGGCAGAAGGTGTTCTGGGGCAGGGGGAACGGCTGGGTCATCGCCGCGATGGCCGAGGTGCTGCAGGTGCTGCCGGCGGGCGACACGCGCGGCGCGCGGTACCGCGACATGCTGATCGGCATGGCAGACCGGCTGCGTGGCCTGCAGGGCGCCGACGGCATGTGGGGGACGAGCCTGCTCAACCCGGCGCGCTACCCGGTGCCCGAGACCAGCGCCACCGCGCTCATCGCCTACGCGATCGCGTACGGCGTCAACGCCGGTTTGCTCGACCGCGCGACGTACGTCCCGGTCGTGATGCGCGCGTGGGGCGGCTTGACGAGCATCTCGCTGCGGCCGGACGGCTTCCTGACGAACTGCCAGGCCGTCGGCTTCGAGCCCGGGACGCCGTTCACCGGTGCCGGACCGACGACGCCGCCGACGACCACGTCGCCCGGCAGCCTGAACACCGAGTCGCCGCCGTTCTGCGTCGGCGCGTTCCTGCTCGCCGGGAGCGAGGTCGCGCGGATGGCGGGCGCAATGTCGACCGGGCGGCCGGTCACGGCGACCGCCCAGCAGGTGGGCAACGAGGCACCGCGCGCGGTGGACGGCGACGTCACCACCCGCTGGTCCGCCAACGGCTTCCCGCAGACGCTCACCGTCGACCTCGGGCAGCCGATGGTCGCGAGCAACACCCAGCTGGTGCCGTATCTCGATCGCGCCTACCGGTACCGCGTCGAGGCCTCGCTCGACGGCGTCACCTGGACGACCGTCGCCGCCCGCACCGCGAACACCACGCCCGGAACGGCGCTCGACAACTTCGCGCCCCGCACCCTGCGGTACGCCCGGCTGACCGTCACCGGCGTCGCGGGCGGCGCCACCACGTGGGTGAGCATCCAGGAGTTCGCGCTGCACGACCGGTTCGACCCGCGGCCGGACCTGGCCCTCGGCCGCCCGGCCACAGCGACCTCGAGCGCACGCGGTTTCCCGCCGTCGTCGGCGGCCGACGGCGTGCCGACGGCGACCGGGTGGGCATCGGCGGCCGTGCCCAGGGCCGGCGCGCCGCAGCAGCTGACGGTGGACCTGCAGGCGGTACGGAACGTCGACACCGTGCGCGTGACGTCCCGGCCGGGGGCCGGGCCGCGCAGGGTCACCGTGCTCGCGTCGACCGACGGCATCACCTGGACGACGCTGGCCAGCGCCTCGCTCGTGAACACCGAGGGGCCGCATATGTTCCTCGTGCCGCCGGCGACGGCGCGGTGGGTGCGGCTCTCGGTGACCCGCGCCTATGGCGGCGGTGTCGTCGCCATCGGGGAGCTCGCCGTACACGCGCGGTAGCTGCCTGCGTGGGCGTGGCCGCGGGCGGCGTGCTCATCACGCTGTTCGAGCGGATCCCGGGCGCCCCCGCCGACAACCTCGTCCGCCGTCTCGCCCCGCCCGTCGGTTTTCGTCCCGTACCCCGCGACCCTCCGCGGCCGCCGCGCCGAGTCCTTCGCAGTCGACGCCTTCCTCAGCCGCGTCGCGCGCCGTGGCCGGACCGATCAGGACGCCGCCCGCTACCGGGTCGCCGTCGTCCTCGCCGCCCTCCCGTTCGAGGAGACCGCCGGCGCCCTCAGACACCTCCCGCCGTCCTTCGCCGCCCTCCGTCCGCAGGCCCTCTCCCCGCTCTCCACGCGGGCTTGTCCTGACCTCGGCCCCGGCGGTCGCAAGTCAGCAAGGGTTCCGACGCTGTCGCGTCGGAACCCTTGTTCTGACCTGCGCTTTCTTTGTAGCGGGGGCAGGATTTGAACCTGCGACCTCTGGGTTATGAGCCCAGCGAGCTACCGAGCTGCTCCACCCCGCGTCGGTAGCACCAGTCTAGGCACCCCGGTCAGGACCAGCAAACCGGGGTGGCGAGACGGACCGCCGCAGTTTAGGGCTCTCCGGTCGGGGTAGGGGTGGTTTCCGTCCCGCCGGAGTCCCCGCCACAGGCTTCGTAGGCCGCCTGATAGGCGGTGGTCGCCGCCGCCAGATCTGCTTGCGCCGCACCGATTCCGGCGAAGTCGCCGGATTGCTGCGCCGCAGCCAGGTCGGCCAAAGCGGTGTTGATGTCGGCCGCAGCGGCTGCCACCGACGCTTGATCGCAACCGGCCGACGGGCTGGTGCCGGGAGCCGGTGTGGTGGACGGCGCAGGGGTGGTCGTCGGATCCGTCGGCGTCGTAGGAGTCGCACCTTCATCCGTAGCACCCCCACCGGCGCCAGCTCCGAAGACTTGGTCCAAGGCCTCGGACAAGGTGTCTGCGTAGCCGACATCACCAGCGAAGTTGACAAGCACCTTCTGCAGCAACGGGAAGCCGTTCTCACCGGTGCCCTGCACATACAGCGGTTCGATGTAGAGCAGTCCGCCGTCACCGATGGGCAGGGTCAGCAGGTTTCCGAACACCGCGTCGGACTCATCGGAGTCGAACAGGGTCAGGTCCGGTCTGACCTCGTTGTTCGTGATGAAGGACTGCTGCACCTGTTGCGGCCCCCGATAGGGCGTATCGCCCGGTAATCGCAAGACCTGCAATTCTCCGTAGGTTTCCGGATCCGAGGACGCCGACACGAAGGCGGACAGGTTCTCCCGTTCCAAGGCGTTGAGCGCGCTGGTGAGCTGGAAGCTCGCCTCGGCGTCCCCCGGACGCTGGGCCAGGATGTAGTACGGCGGCTGGACCTCGGTGGAGTTGGAGTCGGTCGGATCGTCCGGGACCTGCCAGAAGTCGTCGTTGTTGAAAAAGGCCACCGGGTCGTCGACGTGGTAGGTCGTCAGCAATTCCCGCTGCACCTTGAACAGATCCTCCGGATAGCGGAAGTGCTCGCGCAGTTCGTCACTGATCTCACTCTCCGGCGTGATGAGATCCGGGAAGGACTGCATCCACGTCGCAAGGACCGGATCCTGGGTGTCGAACTCGTACAGCGTGACCGTGCCGTCATGGGCGTCCACCGTCGCCTTGACGGAGTTCCGGATGTAGTTGACCTGGTCGTTGGCCAATGCAGTCGTGCCCTGCCCGGTCAGCGAGTCCTGGGTCACCTCGCCCAGCTCCTGCTGCAGCGAGTACGGGTAGCTATTCAGCGTGGTGTATCCGTCGATGATCCAGACGATCCGGCCGTCGATCACCGCCGGGTACGGGTCGCCGTCCACCTCCAGAAAGGGTGCTGCCTTCTCAACCCGATCCCGTGGGTCGCGGACGTACATCACCCGCGACTCGTCGTTGAGTTCGCCGGAGAGCAGGAAGTTGCGTTCCCGATATTCAATGGCGAAGACGAGCTGCCGGAACAAGCTGCCGACCGATACTCCCCCTTCACCGTCGTAGGTGGAGTTGGTGGGGTCATCGGACCCACCGCCCCCCTCAGGACGGTCGAACTCGACGGGCGCGACTCCCTCGGGAGCACCGACGACCGAGTAGGTCTCGTCGAACAGTTCGCCGTAGTAGATCCTGGACTGCTCCACCCCGATGTTGCCCCGAACTGGCAGGTCGAGAGTGGTGAAGTCAGGCTCACCGCCCTCGGCGCCGGCGACGACGGTGTTCGCCGGCGCAGCGACGAATCCGTTGCCGTGGGTGAACACCGTGTGCTGGTTGATCCAGTTGGTCTGGCTGCCGGTCAACGCGTTAATGTCGAGTTCGCGGACCGCGACCACGTAGTCCTGGGTGACCCCGTCGATCGTGTAGCGGTCAATGTCGAGCTTGTCCGGGAACCCGTAGACGTTGCGGATCTGCTGGCGTGCGGTGAATGTCGCCGAGAGCACATTGGGATCGAGCAAGCGGGCATTGGGGATCGTCTCGGTGTCGTTGCGCAGTTCGTCCGGGGTCGCCGCGGTGTCCGGATCCTGGGTGTAGTCGACGTAATCGACATCGGTGATCCCGTACGCCTCGCGGGTCGCCGTGATGGCCCGGTCGATGAATTCGGCTTCCTTCTGATTCGCGCTGGGCTGCACGAAGAACTGCTGCATGATCGCCGGGAAGGCCACCCCGATGATCAGGCTGGTCAGCATCAGCAGGACCAGGGCGATCGCCGGGAGCAGGAAGTTCTTGACCAGGATGTTGGCCAACATCGCCACCGCGCAGATCACGGCGACGAACATCAGGATCGTCTTCGCCGGCAGCAAGGCGTTGACATCGGTGTAGGAGGCACCGGTGAACACCTCCCCCCGATCGGAGTAGACCAGTCCGTACCGATCAAGGAAGTAGGCAATCGCCTTGAGCAGCACGAACATTCCGAGCAGTACGGACAGGTGGACGCGCGCCGCGACCGACAACTTCTGACCTGGGGTCTGCAACCGGATGCCGCCGAAGAGGTAGTGCGTCGCGGCTGCCGCGATCAAGGACAGCAGCACGATCGCGAAAGCGAAACCGAGAAGGAAGCGATAGAACGGGTAGTCGAAGGCGAAGAAGGAGATGTCGCGGCCGAACTGCGCATCGGTTGTCCCGAACTGTTGACCGTTGCGCCACAGCAGCCAGGTCTGCCAACTGCCCTGCGCGGTGAATCCGGCGAACACGGCGAGCACGCTGGCCGCACCGATGATGACCAGCTTGCGGCGGGGCTCGACGTTGCGCCGGTAGCGCTCGAGGTTCTGCTGCTCCAGCGACATCGGCCGGAAGGCCGGCTTAAACCGGTAGGCCAGATAGAGGTTGAGCGCGACGATGGCGCCCATGGCGATGGCGGCCAAGGCGAAGAGCAGGGCCCGGGTCTGGATCTCGGTCCAGAAGACGTCAGTGAACCCGGTCTCCTCGAACCAGAGGAAATCGACGTACACCCCGGTCAACGTGCCAATGACGACGAACAGCGCGATCAGCACCCCGACCGCGCCGAGGACGTTCTTGGCGCGTCGAGAAAGGGTTGGCACCGGAAGGGGAGACCGCATCGTCACGGGCAAAGACTCCTGGAAGTAGTCACGTATGGGACACAGGCCAACGTGAAGCCACCTCGAGTAGGCGGCTCGGTAATAGAACTAGCGCGAAGGTACGCCGGTTCCCGAGGTATCCGATCGTGATCTGCGAATCAGATCTCAGCACGAGGGCGGATCCCGTCCGTCACGTACGTCGTCCAATGCACCCAGCGCCTCGTCCAAGGTGGCGACGCTGGCCAGGGTGAGCCCCTCGGGCACCTGCCGGAGCGCCTCGCCGCAGTTGGCCTCGGGAACGAGGAATACTGCGGCCCCGAGATCATCGGCTGCGATCATCTTCAACCGGATGCCTCCGATCGGCCCCACGGCGCCGGTGCTGTCGATGGTGCCGGTTCCGGCGATCTGGTCTCCGCCGGTCAGGTCGACATCTCCGACGAGATCCAGGATGCCCAGGGTGAGCATCAATCCCGCGGATGGCCCACCGACTTCGTCGACCCGGATCTCCACGTCGAAGGAAGCCCAGCGGGCATCAGCCACGACCACTCCGAGGACCGATCCCGCCCGGTCGGGAGCCTCGCCGGTGGTCACTTCTACCGTGAAGGCCCCGTCCACCCGAAGTCCGAAGACCTTGACCTTGCTGCCCGGCTCGATCTCGGTCAGCACCGTGCCCAGGGTCTCCACGTCCGGGGTGGGCATCCCGTTGATGGCTTCGATCGAGTCACCCGGCCGGAGCCGGTCGGCGGACGGCGAATCGGCACTCAGCTCCTGCACGACAACCTTGACCGGATAGCCGAGCTCTGCGAGGGCGGCCTGTTCGGCCGATTGCTGGGAGTTCAGGAAGTCCGCTCGGTTGGCCTCGTCGACCTCCTCGTC
This sequence comes from Geodermatophilaceae bacterium, assembly GCA_050999295.1. Lineage (GTDB taxonomy): Bacteria > Actinomycetota > Actinomycetes > Mycobacteriales > Geodermatophilaceae > JACCQS01. The sequence continues at coordinate 6,271 of JBPCPI010000134.1, forward strand.
GCTGCGATCGGGTGGATAAATCTCCTCGCGCGGAACGATCGCGACCTCGTCGTCGAACCACCCGGAGAGCGCGGTGAAGAAGTCGATGTGGTCATAGACAGCGACGGTGGTCAGGCTCAACAGGCCGCTGGTGGCGTTGGTGGCAGTCCCCGTCACGCGGATGATCGGTTTGCCGCTCGGGCCGTCCCCCAACGTGTCATAGGTCGGACCCGGCGTCAGCGCGACATAGGGCACCGGGAGCAGAGCGCCCAGCCCGCCCAGGGTCAGTAGGAGGGCAGCACCCACCAGCAGGGTGCCCAGTCGCCGGCTCACTGCTGGCCCGGCCCCTCGCTCTCGGCTCACTGCTGGCCCGCCTCGTGCGCTGTGTCATGGCGCGCTCCGCGCACGAGTCGCCTCCGCTCCTCGGAGCCGCCCGGCGGGGAGAAGGCACAGCGCGCGGCGGTCAGACCGTCCGCCCCGCCGAGCAACTCCTGCGATGCTCGGCTCCGGCGCACCGCTCGCTCCGCTCCTCGGGCCGTGAACGGCCCTGCGATGCTCACTCGCTCTCGGCTCACTGGACCGAGGGTAGGCGAGAGCCCCCCGGAACGACTGGCCAGGACATCGCGTTGAACCGTGACATGAGCAGTGACTTCCCATTCGGTTTCGGTGCAGCCGGCAATGAGCCCGAGCGCCGGAAACCGGGTGGCGACGATCCCGGCGGCAGCGGCGGTGTCCCCGACGACCTGATGGGCAAGATCCCGTTGTTCGCCGAGCTGCAGAAGCTCATCTCCTACACCGGTGGCCCGGTCAACTGGGACCTCGCCCGGCAGGGCGCGATCGGCGGAGTTGCAGGTGGGCATCGTCCGGTCACCGACGGCGAGCGCAGGGCGGTGCAGGCCGCTCTGCGGTTGGCTGACCTCTGGCTCGGCGAGGCGACCGAACTCCCATCCGGCATCACCACCGCCACTGCGTGGTCGCGGGTGGAGTGGATCGAGAAGACGCTTCCGGTGTGGTCCACCTTGTGCGATCCCGTGGCTGCCCAGATCGCCACGACCATGGCTGCAGCGATCCCAGCCGAAGCCGCCCAAGCAGCCGGGCAGCTGGGTGGAATGCTGCAGGCGTTGGGCGGCATGATGTTTGGCGCTCAGGTGGGCCAGGCGATGGCCAGCCTGTCGAGCGAGGTGTTGACCGGAACCGACGTGGGCCTCCCCCTCGCGCCCCCGGGTACGGCCGTCCTGCTGCCGCAGAATGTCGCCGAGTTCGGTAGCGGGCTCGAACTTCCCGAGGACGAGATCCGGCTTTTCCTGGCTCTACGTGAGGCGGCTTACCAGCGGCTGTTCGGGCATGTTCCCTGGCTGCGCCAGCGGCTGCTGGACACCGTCGAGTCCTATGCCCGCGGGATCACCGTGGACGTGGAAGCGATGCGGTCCAAGATGGAGGAGGCCATGGACGGGATCGATCCGAGCAATCCCGTAAGTGTGCAGGCCGCCTTGCAGTCGGGCATGTTCACCCCCCAGGAGAGCCCTGAGCAGGAGCGCGCTCTTGCCCGCCTGGAGACGCTGCTGGCCCTGACCGAGGGTTGGGTCGACACCGTCGTGTCGCAGGCATCCGCCGGCCGACTTCCCGGCGCGGAGGCACTCACCGAGACGATCCGGCGTCGACGGGCAAGCGGGGGCCCCGCCGAGCAGACATTCGCCACCCTGGTCGGCCTGGAACTGCGGCCTCGGCGGTTGCGCGACGCAGCGACTCTGTGGACCGCGCTACACCGAGAGCAGGGGACCGACGGGCGCGACCGGCTCTGGAACCACCCGGATCTGTTGCCCGGCGCTGACGATCTGGACGATCCGCACGCCTTCATCCGCGGTCAGTCGGCCGAGACCGCGACTGAGTGGTCGGTGCAGGCACTGGATGAGGCCGGCCCCGCCCCCGAAGATCCCGAGCGCTCGGCACCTGAGGAGGAGGAAGGGACCGCGGACGGAGCCGGTACGGCGAACCGCGGAGGGTAGTCAGCAGTAGGCCGAGAGGTTAGGGGTGCCTAACCTTACCGGACCTGGACCCGTAGAGCGGGCCGCAAACACTGCTGCACGCTTACCCCGAAACTTATTTTGTCCACAGGATGTGGACAGGCCGTCGAGCAGAGACCCGGCGCCGTCGGCCCAATGACCCGTCAGGCACGCACAGGGCATCCCCGCGGCTTCCACAGCGACACTCCCAGACGTCCCCAAGATATCCACAGCGCTATCCACAACCGGTGGGTAACGCGCATTGACCCACCGGGGCACCTGCTTCTACCGTCGCTGACACGAAGCCCCCGGCTTCGACCTCGATGGGAACGTTCGCAAGGGGAAGGCGAGTCTTCCCGGAGGGGTCGAGCCGGGGGATTCTCTCCCTTGCGGTGCCGGGCGCGGGTCAGCGACCGGTGAAGACCGGATTCCGTCGTTCCTTGGCAGCGGCGATCCCTTCGGCGAGGTCCGCAGTGCCCATGGTGAGGGGCTGCGCGATCGCCTCCCAGTTCAGTGCGGCCTCGAAACTGGCCTGGCCTCCGTTGGCCAGCGCCTGCCGGGTGAGCCTGGTGGCGATCGGCGCCCGAGTAGCGATCGTGGCCGCGATGTTCAGGACCTCCGCGCGCAGGCTGTCGGCCGGAAATAGCTGGTTGACCAGGCCAACTGCCAAGGCATCCGAACCGCGCAGAACCCGCCCGGTCAGTAACATCTCCCGCGCTACGGACAGGCCGACGACCTCGGGCAACAGGAACGTCGAGGCCATTCCAGGGTGGATGCCCAGTGCGGTGAAGGGCATCGAGAGGCCCGCTTCCGGTGTGGCGTAACGCAAGTCGCAGGCCAATGCCATGGCCAGCCCAGCTCCCACGGCCGGGCCGTTGAGTGCGGCGATGGACGGAACGTCAAGGGTGCGGATACCGAGCCAGGCTCGATAGAAGTCCAGCATGCGGGTACGCAGCCGATCCGCCGTCATCGTGCCGGACTCCTCGAGCCAGGTGAGTTCACCGCCGGCGCAGAAGGCCTTCCCCTCGCCGGTCACGACGACCACCCGCAGGTCACGGTCGGTCCGCAGCTGGGCGATCGCCTCGCGCCACGCCTGGGTGAGCTCGTTGGTCATGGCATTGCGGCGGTCGGGCAGGTTCAGCCGGACAAGGACGACTCCGTGGTCGAACCGGTCGATCGCCAGGACCCCGTCGGTTGCCTCACCTGCGCCGGAGTTATCGAACTGATCGTCGGACATGCGACCTCCGTCGTGACCCTCTCAGCGCGACGCGCCGCGGCGCTGAGCGTGCGCCGAAGCGATCGCGCACACTGCGGCGAGTACCGTAACCCGCGACAGCGTGCCCGCGCTCGCACACCGCGGCGGGGGTACGGGACTGCCAACAGCAGGGAGGAACCGTGGCCGAGACCTATAACGGCTACTGCGTGAAGTGCAAGGAGAAGCGTGACTTCGACGGCGAAGTGGCCGTCAGCGAGTCGGGCCGGCGGATGGCCAAGGGCATCTGTCCGGTGTGTGGCACGAAGATGAACCGCATTCTCGGAAAGGCCTGACCGACCCAGTCCAACTGAGACGCCCAGCGACGGCGGCCCCTGTTCGACCCGGTCGAGTAGCGGTCGCCGTCGCTACGTCGTCGCGCTGATTAACCCCGCTCCGGTCCCTGTGGATGGGGAGCGCGCGCCCGGCCCCGGCTTTGCCAGGCTGCCACCGTGGCCGCCCGATCCCGACCCACCCTCAAACCCTGGCTGCCCACGCTCTGGCGCGGCCCAGACACCCTCCAGATCGGCGTGGACCCCACTGTGGGGGTGCTGGTCTCCGGGTTGGACGCGCAGACCGCGACCTGGTTGACCGGCCTGAACGGCAGCCGCAGCGAAGCCCAGGTCCTCGCCGAGGCGGCTGCTATCGGACTCGACCTCGCCACCGCAGTGCGAATCCTGTCCGGTCTCCGTCGGGCTGGCGTGTTGCTGCCGGCTCCGATCGGCCCGGAAAACCTGGCCGATTGCGGGCCGCTGCTCCCGGAGTTGATCGATCTGACGGCGGGTAGGCCGTCTCCGGGCGAGGGTAGAGTTGCTCTGACCGCCCGGAGTCGGCGGCACGTCGTCATCGACGGCGCCAATCGGATCGGCGTACCGCTGGGCGCCCTGCTCTCGGCGAGTGGTATCGGACGGTTGAGCTTCCTCGACACCGAGCCCGTTCGGCGTTGTGACGTCGCCGTGGGTGGTCTGCGCCTCGAGGACGAAGGGGAACCGCGGATTCTGGCCGCCCAGCAGGCTCTCCGGCGGAACTCGCCGATGGCGCAGGCACCGGAGGCACTCGGGCTGAACGCGCCGGCGGAGGCCGACCTGGTGGTCTTGTGCCGGCCATGGACTGCGCACGATCCGTTGCAGGCACATGGGCTGACCGATCGGAGCGCCCACCTGGCCGTTGCCGTACGGGAGGGAACTGTCGTGATCGGCCCGCTCGTGCTACCTGGCCGTACCAGCTGCCTGCACTGCGCGGAGTTGCACCGGGCCGATCGCGATCCGCGCTGGCCGGCGGTAGCCGCTCAGCTGGTGGCCGGCTCGAACCAGGCGATGCACGAGCCGACCAGCGTGCTCGCCACCCTGGCCGCCTCCCTCGCCGCAGGGCAGGTTCTGGAGCATCTCGACGGTGCGCGGCTGCCCGAGGTCATCGAGGCCACGCTCGAGCTGTGCCCGCCGGACTGGGAGTTGCACCGGCGCAGCTGGCCGCCGCACGCGGACTGTGGCTGCACCGACGCGGCCGAGGATCGGGCCCGCTCCGCCAGCTGATCCGCCGGGTGGGCTGATCCGGTTGTCCCGACGTGGACAATGGAGCCGGTGAGCAACGACTCGGGACCGATCCCGCGCCGCAGCGCGTCCCGTACGGCTCGCCTTGCCTCCCTTCCGATCAATGCCGCTGGGCGCGCCACGCTCGGCTTGGGCAAACGGTTGTCCGGCCGGTCCGCGGAGGAGGTGACCCTCGAACTGCAGCAACAGACCGCCGACCAGATCTTCGCCGTCCTGGGCCAGCTCAAGGGCGGGGCGATGAAGTTCGGCCAGGCGATGTCGGTGTTCGAGGCCGCCTTCCCCGAGGAGGTGGCCGCGCCATACCGGGCAGCGCTGACCAAACTCCAGGAGGCCGCTCCCCCGATGCCGGTCAAGACCGTGCACGCCGTCCTCGCCCAGCAACTCGGCGGGCGCTGGCGGGAGCGCTTCCGGGACTTCGACGACAAGGCGGCGGCGGCGGCCAGCATCGGCCAGGTCCATCGGGGCACCTGGCGGGACGGCCGCGAGGTCGCGGTCAAGGTCCAGTACCCAGGCGCCGGACCGGCACTGATGGCCGACTTGAACCAGCTGGCCCGCTTCGCTCGGCTGTTCGGCATGTTGGCTCCGGGCATGGACGTCAAACCGCTGATCACCGAGATCAAGGACCGGGTCTCGGAGGAACTCGACTACGCGCTGGAGGCCAACAGCCAGCGCGCCTTCGCCGCGGCCTACGTCGGGGACACCGAGATCCATGTGCCCCGCGTGGTCGCCAGCGCGCCGAAGGTGATCGTCTCGGAGTGGATCGACGGGATTCCGCTGTCCACGATCATCGAGAGCGGTACCGCCGAAGAGCGCAACTCTGCCGGCCTGCTGCTGGCCACCCTGCACTTCTCCGGCCCGGAGCGGGCCCGGCTCCTGCACGCCGACCCACATCCGGGCAACTTCCGCCTGATGGCCGACGGGCGGCTCGGCGTCGTCGATTTCGGCGCCGTCGCCCGGCTGCCGGACGGCCATCCCGAGCCGATCGGACGGATGGCTCGGCTCGCCTTGGCCGGCAAGGCGCGGGCGGTTCTTGCCGAGTTGCGCAAGGAGGGGTTCGTACGGCCCAGCATCGTGGTGGACGCGCAGGCGACATTGGATTACCTGGGGCCGATCCTGGCACCGATCGCCAGCGACCACTTCAAGTTCAGCCGGGAGTGGATGCGACGGGAAGCTGCCCGGATCGGAGATCCACGATCGGCGGCGAACAAGCTGGCCCGTCAGCTCAACCTTCCGCCTGCTTATCTGATGATCCATCGGGTGACGATCGGTTCTATCGGGGTCCTGTCCCAGCTCGGCTCCGAGGGCAACTTCCGGCAGATCCTGGAGCGTTGGATGCCCGGCTTCGCCGCCTGATCGACCGCCCTCTCGGGCCAGCGCTCGGGCAGATCAGTCGCCGATCAGGTCCGGGTCCGTACGACGACCACCGTGCAGGGCGCGTGCCGTACGACGTTCTCGGCGACCGAGCCGATGATCGCACCGGCGAAACCACCTCGACCACGGTTGCCCAGAACCACGAGTTCGGCGTTGGTGGCGGCAGCCAGGATCACGTCGGTGGAGGCTTCGTGGATCACGTGGGTGTGGACCTGCACGCCCTCGGGCTCACAGCTCGACAGATGCCGGTGCAGTTGCTCCTGGACCCAGGTCCCGGCCTCCTCGAAGCTGGGTACACCGGCCGAGATCCCGCCCATGTCGCGGATCACTCCGGACAACACCCAAGCTCGCACGACGTGGACCACATGACCCCGCAGCCGGCCTTCCTGCACCGCCCAGCGCATGGCCTCGTGGGCCACGGATGAACCGTCATGCCCAACGACGATGCCTCCGGTGATCGGCGGGTCGAAGCTGATGTCCTCGGTGCGGGCCATCCGCTACCACCACCTTTGTTTTGGAATACTCACCCGGTGAGCAAACCACCGGAATATCCGCAAGGGCCACCTGGCCCGTTCAATCCGGGGCCGGGTTGGCCGGCTGGCGCAGGTCAGCCAGCCGGCGGATCTGGCGCGCCGGGCTACGGGTACCCACCCGGTGGCCACCAGCGTGCGGGTGGCGGACCCGGCTGGCCCGCAGCGCCGGGTGCTGCGCCGGCTGGGGCCATGCCCGGCGGATCCGGCACCGCTTTGATCGTGACGTTCCAGCTAGCGGCACCGCTGCTACTCGTGCTGGGATTGAGCCTTCCGGAGAACGACATCGTGGGCTGGTCCTCCTACCTCGCCTGGGCGATCTTCGCCGTGGCCGTGTCGGCGATCCCACTGCTCGCTCTGCCGATCGCGCGGTCCACCGGGTCGGACCAGCGGGCTTGGCCGATCATCGTGCTCGCGACAGCCGGCCTGGTCGCCTACTGGGTGATCGTCGTGCTACCTGGAGTGACCAGCAACACCGGTTTCCTGCAGACGGCCGGGGTCGGATGCGGCTGCGCTGCGACCTGGCTGCTGTCCCAGCGTCACGCCCGCGGATGACCACCCCTGCGCCGATGCCCGGTCCTGCCCCACGCACCTGGTGGCTCCTGGCCGGTCTGGCCGGCGTCGCATCTCTCGGACTGGGCTGGGACTGGTACTACCACCCCTATCCCGGAACGGAGCTCTTCCTGATCCCGGGAAGTTCGGTCCTGCTCTCCGATGGGACGATCCAGTACACCCCGAGCACGTTCCTCTTCTTCCCCAGCATCGACTACGGCTCTGGTGTCCTCCCCGGCTACGCCAGTCATGCCAGATTGGTGCTCCCGGTCGCCGCGGTGCTGATGGTCGCGGCCGTACGGCGAGGCAGTCGGTCCTTGGCCCGAACCGGGCTCGCTGTCGCGCTCATCGCCCCTGTTCTTGCCGGCGGCCTGACGCAGGGTTCGGCGATCTTCCTGGGCGGGCTTGCGTGCGCAACCATGGCACTGCGGGCCACAGGTCTTGCCCCGGTCACCAGATGGAGTTGCGCGCCAACTGCGCGCGTCGTGCGGCACGCTCGGCGCGACGCTGCCAGCGCTGGGCGGCGATAAGGCGGCGGGCCCGTGATCCGGCCCGCGCGTCGGCGCGCAGGTCACGGATGCGCGCTCGGGCCACCTCGTTGGCGATGGTGTTCATCGCGACACTTCCTTTCTGGTCTCGTTGCCGGGTGCTGCTCGGGCTGTCCTGGGAGTTCATGCGGCGATCTCCTTGCGGGGACGGCCTCGTGGGCGCTTTCGGGCGATCACGACGCCTCGTTCGAAGATCTCGCCGCCCCACACTCCCCACGGCTCGGAGCGAGCCATGGCTCCACGTAGGCATGCCTGGCGGACGGGACAGGTGACACAGAAGTTCTTGGCGATCTCGAGTTCGGCCGGTGTGTCGGCGAACCACAGGTCGGGGTTCTGGACCCGGCACGGCAGTTCGTCGTCGGCCAACGCGAGGTCGGCGACATCCAGGTTGATCGACCAGACGGCGTTGTCGGTCGTGGCGGCCCCGTTCACGGGGTCCCCTCCTTTTCTCGATGCGGAATGGTTATTCGAAGGGATGCAGCGGTGGGTGGCGGGTGGGTCGGAAACAGAAAGGCCGCGAATCCCGGGTGGGATTCGCGGCCTCGAGGTGGACCTGCGTTGATCGTGTGATCAATGCGGTTCTCGTCGAGGCGGAATACCGCCCTGGACCTGGGCAACCATGCTGAAGACAGAGTCGTCCCCTTCGGCGCCTTTGACGGACGCGAGCAGAGGCGCCCCGAGGTACCGAAGCCGGTTGGAGGCAAGCCAAGTCGTGCCGTCGGCCGTGCCGATTGCGTTGGTCTCAGTGATCACGTGGCTTCCTCCTTCCAGGCGAGCCGGACGCACGCCGGATGTACGCGCAGTCGCGAGAGTAGGCCCGGGCCTGACCGGCCGCAATCCAATTACCGAGAACTTTCGAAGGCTGGCCGAATACCGGTGGAATCGCCGCTGACGACGCCCAGGACGGCGACGCCATAGCGCTCCCACTTGGTCGGCCCCACCCCGCTGACCATGCGCAACTCGGCCTCCGTACGCGGTCGGCTCTCGGCTATGGCGATCAGTGTCGCGTCGCTGAAGATCACGTACGCCGGAACCGACCCCGCCCTGGCCTGCTCGGCCCGCCAGGTGCGGAGCCTCTCGAATACTGCGGCATCGCCGGGTTCGAGGTCGGCGCGCCGCTGCTTGCTGGCCGACTTCCTTCGCTTGTCACCGAGATCGGGGGTGTCGTCGAGCGCGGTGAGGAATCGGCTCCGGCGGCGGTTGCCCGCGCCACCAGCTTGCCTGGACCGGTGCCAACTCAGCGCAAGTCGCTGCCGGGCGCGGGTCATTGCGACGTACAGGAGTCGACGTTCCTCCTCGATCTCCTCCGCACGTCGGGCATGAGCGATGGGCAGCACACCGTCGACCAGTCCGACGCAGAACACCGCCTCCCATTCGAGTCCCTTTGCCGAGTGCATGGAGGCCAAGGTGACACCCGGTACGGCGGGCGCGTGTTGAGCGGCCGCGCGGCCCTCGAGCTCGGTGACGAACTCGCGGAGCCCTGCCTCGGGCGTCGTCGTCGCCACCTCGGCGGCCAGGTCGACCAGCGCAGCCAGTGATCCCCACCGTTCCAGGGCCGCGCCGGAGCTCGGCGCATCCTGCGCCACCCAGCCCATCGAGGTAAGGACGTCGCGCACAGCACCGGGCAAGGATTCCCGGTTTCCGGTGTCCTGGTGGATCGGCTCATCCGTCTCGCCGGGAGGCTCGCCCGACTCGCTGGCCCGTTCCGAGCGCGCCGCGGCGCGCAGCAGCACCAGGGCCTGGCGTACCTCGGGGCGGTCGAAGTAGCGCTGACCGCCGTGCAGGACGTACGGCACGCCGGATCGCGCCAAGGCGGCCTCGTAGGCAGCCGAGGCGGCGTTGATCCGGAACAGCACCGCGATCTCGGCAGGCGCCACGCCCTCGGCGATCAGCGCCAGGCACTGCCCGGCCACCGCAGCCGCCTCGGCGGGCTCATCCGCCAGTTCGCTGATCGTGGGGTCCGGGCCATCGGGTCGTTGGCCGACCAGCGCGAGCCCAGCGACCGCCCGGTCATTTGTGCGGCTCATCAGCCGGTTCGCCAGGTCGACGATCTGCGGGGTCGAGCGGTAGTCCCGGTGCAACCGGATCACCTCCGCGTGCGGAAAGCGCACCGGAAACTTCAGCAGGTAGTCCGGGCTGGCGCCGGTGAAGGAATAGATCGTCTGCCGAGGGTCGCCGACGACGCACAGGTCGTCACGATCACCCAGCCACACATCCAGAAGTCGCTGCTGGAGGGGGTTGACGTCTTGATACTCGTCGACGACGAAATACCGGTATCGCGCTCGCACCTCCTCACACACGTCCCGGCGCGACTCCAAGGAGTAGGCCGTGACCAGTAAGAGATCCTCGAAGTCCAGTGCGCCCTGATCGGCTTTGGCCTGCTCGTAGCGCGCGTAGGCGGCGCCGACCTTGCCGAACTCGAGCGGGGCATGCCGGTCGGCGGCTCCAGCGCGGTCGCGGTAGTCCTCCGGTGAGATGAGGCTGGTCTTGGCCCACTCGATCTCTGCGGCCAGGTCTCGTACGAGTGCCCGGTCGGGGTGCGCGCCGACGGCCGAGGCAGCAGCGGCGACCAGCCGTGCCTTGTTCTCGACCAGGGACGGGATGGGCCCGCCCAGCACCCGGGGGGCGAAGTACTTGAGCTGGGCCAACGCCGCTGCGTGAAATGTCCGGGCGCTGACCCCTTCCGCGCCGAGCTGACGCAGTCGTGAGCGCAGTTCTCCCGCGGCGCGCGCCGTGAAGGTGACCGCCAGCACATGACCGGCGGCGACCTGCTCGGTGGCGACGGCATGGGCGATGCGGTGCGTAATCGTGCGGGTCTTGCCCGTTCCCGCCCCAGCCAGGATGCAGACCGGGCCGCGCACGGCCAGTGCGGCGCGCTGCTGCTCGGGATCCAAGCCCACGATCTCGTCCACGCTTGGGATCCTCGCAGCCGTCACTGACCCGCGCCCGCGCCGGGCTCGGCCGGTGAACAGCCGCTGCCCTCCTACCTTCCCAGCCAGCGTTGCGGGTTGCGTGCCGTAGGGGACCGGCGGTCCCGACAAGAGTCCGAGCGCCACGCGCTGCTGTGGATGACGGGAAGAGATGCGCTGGAGATGGCGTTGGGAGCAGTGCCCCCGATCCATGACGGAAGGTTTGTCGATGAGCTCCCCGCAGGTGACCATGTACACGACGAGTTGGTGCGGCTACTGCGTCCGGCTCAAGCGTCATCTGAAGAGCGCGGGAATCGACTTCGCCGAGGTCAACATCGAGTCCGACCCCGCGGCAGCCGATCTGGTTCAGAAGGCCAATGGCGGCAATCAGACGGTGCCGACTCTGATCTTCCCCGACGGCACCGCCCTGACGAACCCCACGATCGAGCAGGTCAAGTTCCAACTCGCCGCCTAAGCGCTCCGTCCCCGCCCGTAACGAAGATCATGAGCCCTTCAGGTGGAGTGACCGTGCACCCAGGACGCTGACGATCACCGGATACACGGGTCAGGTGCGGGTGGCAGTCGCGGGTGCTGCACCGAGCCAGTTGGTGATCAGCTGATAGGCGATCGATACCGGTGGCGGCAGTTTCGGCCGCGTACGGTCGGGGTCACGGAGCTCGGCGCGGGTGAACCATTCGGCCTCGACGAGTTCGACTTGGTCGACGTGCAGCCTCTGGTCCCCGTCGGCTCGGGCGGTGAACCCGAGCATGAGCGACTGCGGCAGCGGCCAGGGTTGACTGGTGACGTATTGGATGTCGGTCACCGAGATCCGGACCTCCTCGAACACCTCGCGCAGCACGGCCTGCTCCGCGGACTCTCCCGGCTCCACGAATCCGGCGAGCACCGAGAGGCGATCGGTCGGCCATACCGATTGCCGACCCAGTACGCAGCGATCGGCTCCGTCATGGACTAGCACGATCATCGCCGGGTCGGTGCGGGGGAAGATGTCCGTCGAGTCGACCGGACAGTGCCGTACCCAGCCCGCGTCACGGAGTTCGGTGAGAGCTCCGCACATCGGGCAATGCTTGGAGCGGTCGTGCCACTGAGCCAGTCCCACCGCCTCGACGAGAAGCCCGGCATCGAGGTCGCTGACCTCCGCGCCGATCTCCCGCAGACTCAGCCACTGATCAGCATGGAGGTCGCGGCCTGCTCTCGCGAGCGCGTACCGCACCCCGTCATGGGTGCCGAGGTAGGCCCAGTCGGCCGGATCGGAGCCCACCGTGTCTCCCCGCCGAAACTGCAGCGTCGGCGCGCCATCGGGCTCGCCGACGGGTACCAGATAATCCTCGGTCACGAGCAGCACCTGGGTATCCGGATCCTGACCCAGGCTCAGCTGCGCGTCGGGCCGTCGGTGCCCGTCTCGGTCGTGCACCGCCCGGGACAGCGCCGGCGTTACCTTGGGGCGGGACAACCAGTCTGCCCCCACCTCCGAGCTCATTCGGGAGCCCGCACAGCGGCAAGCGCCCCCAGGGAGTCCCGCACCACGGCCGCGTCGCCGACGACGACCGTGGCCAGCGAGCTGACCGAGAGATAGCGGCAGGAGACCTCCTGTACGTCCTCGACCGTCACACCTGCCACAGCCCTCTGGTATTCGGCAAGCCACCCGGGCGCCAGACCCTGGCCGACCAGGCTGGACAACGTCGAGGCCAGCCCGGCCTGGGTTGCCGTGGACAACGCCAAGCTGCCCAGGGCATACCGTCGGGCCAGGTCGAGTTCGACCTGCGTCACCGGCGTCAAGGCCATCCGTCCGAGCTCGTACCAGGTCTCGTGTATGGCCCGTGCGGTCACCTGGCTGGCGACATCAGCATTGATGAGAAACATCGAGCCTGCCACCGCATGGTCGATGCCGCTGTGCGGGCTGTAGGTGAACCCGTTGCGCTCTCGGAGATTCTCGGTCAGTCGTGAGGAGAAGTAGCCGCCGAAGACGAGGTTGGCCAGCTGCAACGCGGGGTAATCGGGATCATCCCGACCCACCGCCGCTCCGCCCAGCCGGAGGTTGGACTGCACGGCTCCTGGGCGGTCGATCAGGGTGATCCCGACCGGATCGAAATCGGGAAGCTTGAGGAACCTCGACGAACGGGCCGGTCCCGCCCAATCAGCAAAGGCCGATGTCGCTTGCTTCACGACGGTCGCCGGTTGCACGTCGCCGACAACGACCAGCGTTGCGCCGTAAGGGCGTACCCGATCACGGTGCGTCCGGCGTAGCGTCGCGGCGTCCAGCCCGGCTACGACCGCCGGGTCGGGCATGGTCTGCGCATAGGGGTGTTCACCGAACAGCCGACGAGCGCGGGCCATCCGGGCCACGACACCGGGCTGGGACAGCGCCATCGTGATCCGCTGGCCGAGCCGGTCGCGTTCGGCGCCAACCTCGGGCGAGGGGTAGCTTGCCGACGTCACGACGTCGGCAAGCAGATCCAGCACAGTGGACAGTCCGGTACGCAGGACCGCCATCGAGAACAGCAGCCGATCGGCGTCAGCCGAGACCGAGAGATCCGCACCGACCATGGCCAGGTCGTTGGCGAGTTGTTCCTGACTGCGCTCGGCGGTGCCGAACAACATCGACGATGACATCAGTGAGCCGCGGGCCGTGGTGGCTGCCGCGGTCCGGCTGCTAGAGGCTGGCAGCGGGATCCGCAACCGCACTTCCACCATCGGGACTGTCGGGCGTCGCACGACCAGGGTGTCCAGCCCGTTGGGCAGCGTCGAACTCATCTCTCGAGGCGCATGCGTCGATCGGGCCTCGACCAAGGGGGGCAGACTGGCGGTGTTGGCCAAAATCGCCAAGGGAAGGCTCAAGGCCGGGTCGTCGCCCTGGATCGGATCGACCATCGGTCGGGTCATCGGCCGGCTCCTGGCCGGAGTTCGAGCACGGCTGTGTGTTGGTCGTGCAGGCTGCCGGCGGCAGCGGCCACCGAGGCGGCACTCACGTCGGCGAGCCGAGCCGGCAGCTGGGTGGCGAAATCGGCCCGACCGTGGATCAGCTCGCCGGTCGCGAAGCTCTGGGTCCGACCGAGCACCGCGTCGGCCTGGCGCAGCAGCTGTGCCGCAGTCCGGGCCTGCACCCGGGCGAGTTCGGTCGCGCCCACCCCTCCCGAGGCCACCGACTCCAACTCCTCGTCCACCGCCCGGATCAGTTGCGCCGCAGCCACATTCGCACCATGGTGGGCCTGGAACATCAGTGCGGTCGCGTCGCGGGCGTCGAACGGATCACCGAACAGTCCGAGATACATCGACTGGTTGATCGCGAGATGGTCCCGATGGATGAGCCGCTGTTGCAGGCGCGCGGCGTCGGAGTCGGACAGCAATTCACTCAGGACGACATACGGCAGAAGCGCCTCCAGATCGTTCACCGGATCCGGCACCCGCCAACCGATGGCAAGGGCCGGCGTCGCCGCCAGTGGATCGACGACCTCGGCATGGCGGTCCTCGGCCAGGGCCGGCTCGCCGAACGGCGGGCGCTGCGGTGTCGTGCCCGCCGCCACCTGCCCGAAGTACCGCTCTACCCACTCGGTCGCCTGGTCGACATCGAAGTCGCCACCGACGGCGAGCACTGCGTTTCCCGGGGCGTAGTAGGAGTCGAAGAACGCGGCTGCGTCCCGCTCGGTGGCGCTCTCCAGGTCGACGAAATCGCCGTACCCGTTGTGCGTGTTGGCGAACGTGTCGAAGAGCACCTCGGGCAACTGCAACCAGGGGAAGGCGCCGTAGGGACGGTTGAGGACGTTGACCCGGATCTCCTCCTTGACCACGTCGATCTGGTTGTCGATCGTGTCCTGGGTCAGCAGCGGCGCGGCCATCCGGTCGGCTTCACTGAACAGCGCGCGCTCGAGAGCACCGGCTGGCAGCACCTCGAAGTAGTTCGTGTAGTCAAGATGGGTGCTGCCGTTGAACACCCCGCCGCTGCCCTGCACCAGGCGGGCGTGTTCGAGCTTGGGAAGGTGCGCCGAGCCCTGGAACATAACGTGCTCGAAGAGGTGGGCGAACCCGGTGCGACCCAGCGGCTCGCTGCGCATCCCGACGTCGTAGTACACGGCGACCGCCACCACCGGTGATGTCGTGTCCGGCGCCAGTATGACGCGTAGCCCGTTGCCCAGGGTCAGCCGGTGCAACGGGTGGGCGGGCAGGGAAGGTACGCGGACGGGCACCCGCGCGACGATAGCCGCTGATGTCAGACCGGGTCGGCCGGTGCGCTGCTCCGGCTCAGGGCAGGACGTCGATCTCGGCGATCACCCGATCGACGATGCCGTACAGCTCGGCGTGGGTGTTCGGGATCGAGATGTACATCAGCGCCGGAGCGGGGCGTCCGGTCTCGATCAGGATCAATGCCGCCCGCTCCCCCGTGGAGTCGTAACCGGCGACGTCCCAGTTCAGGTTGAACTCGAGCAGATACCCCGCGGCCCCGTCGACGGTGACCGCCTCGTCCCGCAGCGTCTCGATGGTGTTGGGCAGGGGGTAGTACCGGTCACGCACGCTGTCCTGAACGGCGGCAATGGTGCTCGCGAAGGAACTCGGCCCGGCGTACCCGAACGAGGACTGGAGCGGACCAGAGGTCACCTGGGCGATGAACTGGCCGCCGCTCGGGACCTGCTCCTGGGTGACGATGTACTGCCCAGCGGTCGAGGTCGTCTCCTGTATCTCGCTCACGTACTCCAGCCAGTACGTGCCCAGGTAGGGGTAGGCGACCCCCGCCTCTTCGTCGACGATGCGCGTCTGCCCTGGCGGCCGGGTCTCGGGTTCCGGAGCCGCACCCGGAACAGGACTCGGCGGCTCAGGGCTATTCGACCCGCCCACCAGGACGACCACGCCGATGAGCAGGGCTACCACCGCAGCTGCTGCGAACCAGCCCCAGGCCGCCGGACCGATCCGGACTTGTCGCCGGCCGGCCGTGCTCGCTGGCTCCGGTTCAGAAGGAGCGGGCTGCCACGGCTCGGGTGTCGCTTCGGTCCGATCCCAGTAGTGGGGGTCCGAACCGATGGCTGCGGCGTACCTGGTCCCGTACTTCGTTATCACGCGGTCACGGTCGGCTGTGGTGAGTACCGTGGCCGAACTCGACAGCGGCCGGACCGACTCACTCCAGCCCAGGCCGTTCCACCACCGCTCGAGGCCGGGGCGGCCTTCCGGGTCGGGATACCACCCGGCCGTGGAGGTGTCCGTCACGGAATCACTCCGCGCTCCGCACGGTGGTTCGCTCCGCTCCTCGCTCGCTGGCGCTCCCTGCGATGCTCACTCACCTCATGAGGATACGGCGAGGAAGTTCCTAGGCGCGAGACGTCCCGAGCCCGGACCGCGAGCCGCACTATCCTGACCAGAACCATGAGCGATGCTGGGCCTGCCGAGCGCACGGGCAAGCTGACCCCGGCACTTCTGGACAGCGACATCTGGTCCGAACACCTGCTGGTCCAGGCCGGCATCCCGATCGTTGACGCACCGTTGGTCTCGATCGGGGGCGGGCTCGGTTCGTTCACCCTGATCGATCACCTGCGAATCTGCGGGGTGCACAGCGCGTCGCTGCGAGTGCTCACCCCGTTGCGCACGCCATGGGAGAGCTTCGGCTATCTGACCCGGGTCTCCCAGGTTTCGCCAGCAGACCGGCTGCGGTCGGATTCCTCCTCCTGCCCGGACAATCTCTGGGGCTTCCCGTCCTATGCCTTGCGGGAGGCCGCGGGCGCTGACACGGTTCGCGGCTTCCTGACTCCCCTGTGGCAGGTCCTGACCGAGCCGGTCGTCGCCGAGCCCTACACGCCTCGACTACGCCAGGTCATCGACGCGCTGGCCCGCGAGCATGCCCGGATCCGGTACCCGGAGATGGTTGCACCCGGTCAGGTCCGGATGGTCCGCCGCCGCGCGGACGGTGGGTACTTCACGATTCTCACCATCCCCGAGGGGTCGACCGCGGCCAAGCGGATCGCCTTCCGTTCCGGGTATGTGCACCTCGCGGTCGGGTACGCCGGTCTCAAGTTCCTTCCCGATCTGCAGATCTACCGCGAGTCCACACGCAACGCCAGCCGTGTCGTGAACGCCTACGAACCTCACGAGCACGTCTACGATCAGCTGCGCCGTCGTCCTGGCACGGTCATCGTCCGCGGCTCCGGGATCGTTGCCTCACGCGTACTGCAGCGCCTCATCGACGAACGCAACAACCACGGGCTGCAGACCCGGGTCGTGCACATCCTGAGTCAGTACATCGCCGGCCCCCACGGTCCCAGGTTTGCCCGGCGCCGTGGCGGCGACGGCTTCGCCTATCAGGCCTTCGACGACCCGAAGGCGGTCTGGGGCGGACAGCTGCGGGATCGGGCACGCAACACCGAAGGACCCGAGCGAGTGGCGTTCTACGACTCCATCGGCGGCAGCTCAACGCCGTACCGCAGAACCTGGCAGGACAAGCTCGCCACCGCACGTACGGAGGGCTGGTACTCCGCCTTCGCGGGCCAGGTCGATGCCCTCGACCCTGGCGCCGACGACGTCATCGCGGCCCGGGTCAGAACCGGCGACAGTGTGCTGATGGTCGAAGCATCCTTCGTCATCGACTGCACGGGCCTGGTGTCCGACATCGGGGAACAGCGGATCCTGGCCGACCTGTTGCAGCACTCCGGGGCCGGCCGCAACCCGCTCGGGCGGTTGGACGTAGAACCCACTTTCGAGGTACGCGGAACCCGCAGCGGTAAGGGCCGGCTTTATGCCTCGGGGGCGGCCACCCATGGCGGTTATCTTCCCGGTGTGGATACCTTCGCCGGTCTGCAGATCGCGGCTGCGGAGATCGCCGACGACCTCGCCGCCGCGGGCTTCTGCCGCCGGCTCGGTCCCCTGCGCTCGTTGCGGCAATGGCTGCGCTGGGCCACGAACATGGTCATCTGAGGCCGGATGACCTATTCCCTGGCCGGGCGGATCCAGACCCGCATCCTGGTCTTCGCTGTAGTCGGCGGGATCTGGACGGCACTGGTGACCCCGGTCCTGCCGACGCGGCTGCCACCGGGCGCCTCCTACCGGATGGCACTCACCGTTCTGGCGCTGATCATCGCGCTGGGTCTGCTGTGGGAGCTGGTCTACCACCTGCTCCAACAATGGCGGTGGGACAAGGATTGGCCGACGCTGTTCTCCCTTGTGGCGGGGGTACCCGAGGGCCTGCTGCTCTGGCTGCTGCTGGGCACCGACAGCTGGTTCTGGCACGTACCGGTGACCGCGCGCAGTTTCTGGTTGTTGTTCGTCTCGGTGTGGCTGATTGTCTGGGCCGTGCTGGCCGGACCGATCAGGGTCCTGCTCGTGCGGCGCCGCTGGCGTGGGGGGAGGCTGATCGGATGAGCCGAGAGTGCGGGAGCATCGCAGCGAGCGCCAGCGAGCATCGCCGAGAGGGCGGCAGCATCGACCGAGCGCCAGCGAGCATCGCCGAGAGGGCGGGAGCATCGACCGAGCGCCAGCGAGGGAGGAGCGGACCGCCCGATGCGCGAAGCGCACGAGGCGGAGTGATCGAGCGGACCGCCCGATGCGCGCAGCGCACGAGGCGGAGTGATCGAGCGGACCGCCCGGTGCGCGGAGCGCACGAGGCGCAGAAGACATGACCGACGTGACCGCACCGGGGAGCAGGCCCCGCGTGGCCACCTCGACGGTTCCTGCCTTTGATCGGCTGGCGGTCACCGTGCGGCCCGGTACCGACGTCGTGGTCCGGATGCCCGGAGTCCTGCTCGTGGCCGGGGCACCGGACAGCGAGGAGGGCGACCAGGCTCTGCAGGCGGTGCTGGATCTGCTCCGGGCCAGCGGCGAGGGAGGAACGCGCGCGCCGGGGTATCGGGTGAGCCGAGCTCTGCGCGATCTCATCGAAGCCGGCTCTGCCCCATCCGATCTGGTGCTGGTGGCTGCGACCGACGATGGACTCGCCGTCGTGCTCGCCGGTTCCGGGGCCGCGACGGTCATCGATCGCGGTTGGCGGCTGTGCTGCCAGAGCGGCGCAGTGCTGGCCCGCGAGACCGACTGGCCCCCGGCCCCGCTGCTGTTAGACCTCGGCGCGTCGGTACCGGAAGGCGGTGGAGCGGAGCAGGACTGCCGACCTCCCCGCCCATTCGACCTGCGCGAGGGTGTGGTGCCCGGCGCGGGTGCCATCCTCGCTTCGCCGCCTCCGGTGATGACACCCACCGGGACCAACCACATCGGAGCCGCACCGCTGAGATCGGCCACCCTAGGGGTCGTCGAGCCGCGGTCGGCCATACCCCCCCCTCCGCCCCGCTTCGATCAGATCCTCGGGGTCCGGCCGATCGGGCCGCGCCGGCCGGCCCTGCCGCTGGCCGGGGCCGGGGCCGGTGGAGAGCCCGAGGCTGCGGCCACCGGCGCCAAGGTTCGGGGTTACCGCTGCCGCGACGGTCACCTCAACGATCCCCGCACGCTCTTCTGCGCGATGTGCGGCATCCGGATGGCCGAGAGCACCGGGGTCTTCGTCGAAGGACCGCGTCCGCCGCTGGGGTTGCTCGTCTTCGACAACGGGGCGAGCTTCTCCCTGGACGAGAACTACTTGCTGGGGCGCGAGCCGCACGTGGACGAGCGAGTGCGTACCGGTCAACTGCGCCCGCTCGTCCTGTTCGACACCAACGGTGTGATCTCGCGTCGGCATGCCGAAATCCGGCTCGAGGGTTGGGATGTGCTGCTGGTGGACTGCGGGTCGGCTAATGGCACCCTGGTCGCGGAGCGAGACGCTGCGGTCTGGTCGGCGCTGGTGCCCGGTCAGCCGGTGCGGCTGCTCCCCAGCATGCAGGTACGGATCGGTGAGCGCAGCTTCGTCTTCGAGTCCTTGCACGGTGCGCCGTGACCGCGCCAGCGGCCGAGTCGATGGCGGGCGGCGCCGGTGAGCAACCGGTCCCGACCTACATCGCCGACTACCAGGTCCAGCGAGCCCTCGGGTACGGCAACAATGGTCGCGTCTACCTCGCCAGGCCACCGCATCGGCTGGGCGTGAGCGAGGAGTTCGTGGCCGTCAAGGTCTACAACGGCTCGTGCTCCGAGCCGGAATACGAGCGGGCGGTGGAGGAACTCCGGGTCGTATCGGCCCTGGAGTCTCCTTATCTGGCAAGAGTTTTCGAGGCCGGATTGGACGGCCCTTCGTTCTTCTGTGCGATGGACTATGCCGTCCTCGGCTCCCTTGCAGCACCGGGCCGGCCGCTGAGGCAGTCAGAGGTCCTGTTGGCGGTCTCGCACGCGGCCACCGCGGCACACGCCCTGCACGAAGCCGGGATCGCACACGCCGCGATCAAGCCGCAGAACGTGCTCATCGGGCTCCGCTGTGCCCTATTGGCCGACGTGGGGCTCAGCCGTCTTCTCCGCCCCGGACTCACGATGACCGGCGTGGCAACGTCCGGCTCGGTGGAGTACCTCGATCCCCTGATTCTCGCGGGTGGGCCGCCCTCGCGATCGACTGAGGTGTGGGCGCTGGGCGCGACGCTGCACCGGGCACTGGCCGGTGTCGGGCTCTACGGCGAGCTTTCGGACAACGTGCCGCTGCTGGCCATCCGGAAGGTCATGTCTGCCCAACCCGTGATCTCCGACCGTCTTCCGCCCGGCGCCTCAGCGCTGATCCAGGCATGTCTTGACTCCCCCGAACGCCGTCTGCCCACCGCCGGCGCGGCGGCCCAGCGGCTCATCGACCTCGCGCGGAGCGCAGAAGGTGTCATTGGCGGCGGGTGATCTGGCCACGCGCAACCCACCAGTCATAGAGCGACCGCAACCCCGCTTCGTCGCCGACTGCCGCGGACGTAATCGCGAAGACCTGCAATTCGGTGTTGGTCCAGACCACGTACGCGGTGTTCTCCGAGTCCACGAAACAGGCGAGTGCTCCCACCACCGGGCCGCCCTGGGCGTACTCGCCGAAGCCCTGGTCCGCACCGCACTCCGCGGCGTCACTGGACGGGAGTTCGTCGAGGGAGCGCGCCCGTACATAGCTCTGGAAGGCCGCTTCCAGCTCCGCGCCGCTGGCGTAGAGGAAGAACTCGCTCGCGTTTGCTCCCGGCGAGATGCTCGGGCCACACGTCAACGCGGCCAACGACCCGTCGTCGGCGGGGCGGTCGGTGGCAGTGCAGTTGCTGGCGTTGAAATCCAACGGGATGAGCTGTCGCAAGGTCTCTTCATCCGCCGGCTCCGCCGGCCCTGCGGGCTCCTCGGCGTTGGAACCCCCTGCACCGTCGAGGATCCCGCCGGCCGGCAGTTCCTCGGTCGGGGTATTGCTGGCTGTGCTCGTCGTCGGATCGGCCGCCGTACGGGGATCATCGCCGCTGTTGAGCACGATGATGATGCTCACGACCACCGCGAGGAGCAGGACAGCGACGATGGCCACAGCCACGAGTTGGGCCCGGCGGGAGTCCCGAGGCTGCGGCTGTCGCTGCCCGAGCTGGCGCCCGGCTCCGGATCCGGTGCGAGGGGGTCCTGCGGTAGGGCCGGGCAGTGATCCGCGTCGAGAGCCGGGGAGACCGGAGACACCGGGATGTGCGGAACGGGCCGGCCCAGGCACCCCGGGCGGCCCGGGATGGGAGCCGGGGGATCCGGAGCCGGGGGATCCGGGGCGCCGATCAGGACCCGACGGCGAGCCTGGCGTCGCAGGGAAGAAGTTGCCCGATCCGTGGCCGCCCGATCCGGGACCACCCGGTCCGGGGCTTCCCGATCCGGGGCTTCCCGATCCGTGGTGCGAGGCCTCGCGCGGATGCACCGGACCCGACCAGGGACCCGGCGGGTTGCTGGGCCGACCGGGCTGGGCGGGTCCGGCGGGCCCGGGGTTGGACCCTGGCCGCGAAGCGAACGGAGCTCCGGTGGACCAGCCGGAAGCAGACCCGGGACCGTTGGGTCCCGGGGACCCGAAACGTTCGGCCCCCGCCAGGGCCGCGCGGGCAGCCGCGCCGAGGTCACCGGCACGGGCGAATCGCTGATCCGGGCTCTTGGCCATCCCCTTCGCGATCACCTCGTCCAAAGCCGGTGGGATGCCAGGTCGCTGGGTCGAGGGGCGCGGGGGTGGCAGATTGAGGTGCGCGTACATCAGCGTCGGCAGCCCGTCCCCGGTGAACGGCCGACTGGCCATCAGGCACTCGTAGAGCAGGCACGCCAGCGAGTACACGTCCGTACGCCGGTCAACCCCGGAATCGAGGAAGCGCTCGGGCGCCATGTAGTCAAAGCTGCCCAGGGCCGCGCCGGTGTGGGTCAGTGCGGCTTTCCCAGAGCCGACTGTACGGGCGATGCCGAAGTCGACGAGGTAGATGAAGTCCTCGTCGCTACCCGGGTTGCTGAGCAGTACATTTGACGTTTTGACATCGCGGTGGATCAGCCCGTCATCATGTGCGGCGTCCAGGGCACGAGCGATCTGACTGATGATGTTGACCGCTCTGGCCGGGGGCATCGGCCCGTCACGGTCGAGGGCATCGCCGAGGTCCTCGCCCTCGACCAATCGCATGTCCAGAAAAAGCCGGCCGTCGATCTCACCGTAGCGGTGGATGGGAATGACGTGCGGTTCCCGCAGCCGGGCAGCCAGTTGGGATTCGCGCCGGAACCGTTCCCGGTAGCCGGCATCGCCGGCCAGACTTTCGCTGAGCAGCTTGAGCGCGACGACCCGGTCGTGGGTCTCGTCGTAGGCGCGGTAGACCTCGCCCATCCCGCCGCGGCCCAGCACGCCTTCGATCCGGTACGGACCGAATCGCTGCATGGGTTTCCGATCCACGACCACACTCCTGACGCATGGTCACTGGGCAGGGACTTACCCAGGCTAGCCGTGACGATGTGTTGCCCGTGTTTCCCCAGCGGCTCGGGGGCTCCCCGGCGAGGGGTCTGGCAGGCTCGGGGACATGCAGATCTCGGTAGGCGAGCTGAGCTTCGACGTCACGGTGGACGGACCCGAGGACGGTCGGCCGGTCCTGTTGTTGCACGGGTTCCCGGAGACCGGACGCAGCTGGGACGCCGTACGCGAGAAGCTCGTCCGCGCTGGGCATCGGGTCGTCGTCCCTGATCAGCGGGGATACTCCCCCGGCGCGCGGCCGGCTGGAGTCGAGGCCTACGGCATGCGCCCGATCGTGGCCGACGCGCTTGGCATCCTCGACGCACTGGGCATCAGCGCCGTCGACGTCGTCGGACACGACTGGGGCGCGAACGTAGCGTGGTGCCTGGCGACCTGGCATCCGGAGCGGGTGCGTTCACTCGTTGCAGTGTCGGTACCACATCCGCTGGCCTTCGGTTGGGCGTTCCGTAACGACAGAGATCAACAACAGCGTTCGGCCTACATCCAGCTGTTCAGGATCGAGGGGAAGGCGGAGAAGGTATTGCTCGAAGACGGCGCCCGCCGGCTGCGCGCGATGCTGACCGGCCTGCCGCCCGATTCGGTCGAGCACTACGTGTCGGTGCTGTCCGAGCCCGGTGCCTTGACGGCGACGTTGAACTGGTATCGCGCGATGAAGCGCCCGGACGTCGCTGACCTGCCGCCGGTGACAGTTCCGACGACCTACGTCTGGAGCACCCAGGACCTGGCAGTCGGAGAGGCTGCAGCGCAGAAGTGCGGCGTACACGTAGACGCCGCATACCGTTTCGTCATCCTCGATGCCGTCTCACACTGGATCCCGGAGCACGCACCGGACCAACTGACGGCCGCGATCCTGGACCAGTTGGCGCAGACGTGACCGAGGACTCGCCGTGCGTCCGCCTCGCTGAACCGGCGGACGCAGCCGCCCTCGGCAGAGTGCACGTGCGGGCCTGGCAGGCGACCTATCGCGGCATGATGCCGGATGATTTCCTGGACGGACTCGACTCGACCGAGCGCGGCGAGATGTGGGCGCGCGCACTCGTTGCGCCGGGGCCCGGCGGATCCAGGCTCGTGATCTGTCCCCATGCCGGCGCGGACCCGGTGGGATTCGCCCTGGTGGGACGCGTTCGCGCTTCCGGTTCGGACGAGTCAGAACTGGGCGAGCTGTATGCGATCAATCTCGATCCGGACAACTGGGGTCGCGGCCTCGGACGCACATTGTTGGCTGCTGCCACCGAGGAGTTGAGTCGTCTCGGATTCAGCGAAGCGGTCCTGTGGGTGGCGACCGGCAACACGAGAGCCCGCACGTTCTACGAAGCCGCCGGCTGGTCTGCCGATGGAACCGAGCGCACCGACGACTCACTCGGTCCGCCGGTCGAGGAGGTCCGCTACCGGCGGTCGCTGCCCCCGGGTTGAAGTACGGCAGCAACGAGGGGCCGGGTCCTTGGTCGGCTCTTGTCGTCGGCCGGCGGCTTGAGAGGGCTTGGATTTGGTGATCTTGACGATGTTGCGGTTTCCGGCTCGTTCACACGGCGTGTCGCCGCAATAAGGTCAAGATCACGAAGACTGGCAGTGCATTGCGCGCCGCTCGGATCCGGCTGCTCGGCCGATGGTTGCTGTGGGTCACCGAAGGTTGCGCAAAGTTCTTGAAAAACATTGGGCCACAGGAGCTTTCAGGGCCGGAAATGTCAGACCCGGCTCGTAGGTTTGCGGTGTGACCACGTTACTCAGCCCGCCAGCGGTCTCCGGGCTGGCCCAGGCGCGGAAAGCCGTGCGCGCGCTGCCGGGACCCAGCTGTGGTCGCTGCCCGACACCCAGCTCGCCGCCGAGGTCGGGCAGGCGTTTGGCACTGCTGGCGCAGGCCGACGCACTCCTGCTCGCGCACATGGCTGAGGCCG
>JBPCPI010000139.1:0-3417 GCA_050999295.1 Geodermatophilaceae bacterium
GCAGACCACAGACGATCACGTCATCGCCGCTGAGGTGCTGCAGGGCCGCCGCCAGGCGTCGCCCGGCGTCGGTGCGGTTGGCGAACCTCATCTCGGCCCTCCAGGCGATACGGCTTTACCGTGGGGCGACTGGGACTTGAACCCAGGACCGAAGGATTATGAGTCCTTTGCTCTGACCGACTGAGCTACCGCCCCGCCAGCGAGCTTAGGACCGTCGCAGTCGTACCCACACTCCCGGACGTGGGCTCGAGCTCCCCCGGTTGGACTCGAACCAACAACCCCGCGATTAACAGTCGCGTGCTCTGCCAATTGAGCTACAGGGGAAAGACGACGTTTGCGCTCACACCGTGGGCGCCGCGCGTGGGAGAAGGTTACCGCACGTGGTTTGCCTTCCTTCCTTGCCTCGGGACACCGGCGACGGCCCAAATACGCTGTAAGTTTGTTCCATGATGAAGTTCTCCTTCTTACTCGGTCTTGGTGTGGGCTACGTCCTGGGCACCAGGGCTGGTCGGCAGCGATACGAGCAGTTGCTCCGATTCTGGCGCCAGATCCGCGAGAATCCTGCGGTCCAGGAGGCTGCTGGGCTGGTACAGGCCCGCGCGGAGACGGCCGTGGGTGCGGTCAAGTCCCGGATCGGCAGCGAAACGCCCGACCCGCTGGTCTCGGCCGGATACACCGAACGGCACAACGGTTCCCGGCGCTAGACCGCAGCGCCGTACGACCCCCCCGCTCGCCGATACCTCCACCCGATTGATGTTGGACGCCGAAGCGATGCTGCGCCAGATCGATCCGGACTGGTCTGCAACGCCCGGCGGCCGGCTCGGCCTTGCCGTACGGCTGTCCGATCCTGCAGCGGTCGACGTGCTCTTCTCCGAGTTCGCCGCCGAGGGCCTGGCAGTCAAAGCCCCCTGGGACGCCTTCTGGGGCAGCGCTACGCGGTCGTCAGCGATCCAGACAGTCTGCACATCGATCTGTACGCACAATTGTCGAAGGACCCGGCTCCGTCTAGCAGGCTGGCTGCCACGCAGTCCGAGGCGCGAGATCTAGTCGGGTTCGGGAGCAGATGTGGACGCCGCGGCCGACTCCAGGAGCACCCCGGCTTCTCGGCATGCGCCAGGATCATCCACATCGGAGTCGCGGTCGAAGATCGCGTACCAGAGCAGTCCGTTCCGCCCGCTGACCCGGCGTCCGACCAGGAGCAACGACTTCCCCGCGCTGAGCGCGCGACGATGAGACACCACAACGCTGCGATCGATGCGTTGCCGCACGACCCGAGGCAGATCGGCAGGCTCAGGCAACGCAAGAGTCAACGGCGGCAGCCTTCGCATGATCTGCGGAGCCACCTCCTCGGCGCTGATCACCGTCAGCGCATCCCCGGACCACTTCGCGGTCACGATGAACTCCCAGGGGAGCAACCGCCCAGCAGGTCCTTGCTCGAAGTCGATCGGCTGCGCGGCGTCGATCTCCTGCTCGGAGTCGATCTCAACGCCGCCGGTTGGACCGCCCGCCTCCGATCGACGGTCGGTGATCCAGAGCCCGCGTGGTGTCGCCACAACCAGGTCACCGCCCGGGGTCGAGGCGAAAGTCAGGACGCGTTCCTCGGCCGACAACCAGGCCCGCGCGTAGGCGGGAACCGCGGGGCGCCGACGGGGCCAGATGCTCACCTCGACCGGCCCGAGGCAGTCAAGGCTGGCCTCCCATGCCGCGCTCTCCGAGGAGAATGGATTGCTGCTCCAATGCAATCAGCTCGCCGTAGAGCTTCCAGTACGCCGCTCCCGACTCCTCCGGGTTCATCCGCTGCAAACGGCCCTTGAGCGTCGTGACCTCCCGCACAGCGGCCAGATGCTGCAGCCGAGCCAGCACCGCGGAGATGTAGTCGGTCTCGTCCTTGCTTCCGGCGCGCAGTGGTTCGACGCAGAGCTGGGTCACCAAGCTGATCAGGATCGGATCGTCGAGGCAGGCCGACACCGCCTCCGCCCAGGCGGGGCCGCTGGCCGGGGCGGTCCCAGCCCCGCCGCTGTCGGCGATCGCGATCCGCAGGAGCCGGTAGGCCTCCTGCGTGTAGGCCGCCGGGCCCACGGCGTCGAAGACGGGTCCGGCAACAGCGGGGCGCTGGAGCGCGGCCTTGAGTGCCTCCCGCTCGACCATCGAGGCCGTCCCGTCGTCGGGTCGCGGCACCCGGGGAGCCGTCGGGCCCGGCGTCGCCGCGACGCCTCGCTCCTCCGCTTTGTCAGCAGTCGCTCCCGATGACGAAGCCGCGCCGTTCGGGAGCAGACGGCCGTTGTGAGTGCGCTCGGAGGAGCTGCGCCGGGTCTCGCCGGCTTTGGTCCCCTGACCCTGCTTCCCGGCGCGGCGGACCTCGGCGATCACCGACTCCATATCCATCCCGAGCAGGCCGGCAAGCACCCGGGCGTACTCAGGGCGCAGACCGCGATCCTTGATGTGGGCCACCATCGGGGCGGTTCGCTGCAACGCCGTGACCCGACCCTCAGCTGTCTCCAGGTCATAGCGCGCCACAGTCGCGCGCAGAACGAAGGCCACGAGCGGTACGCGCCGGGCGATCAGGTCACGGACGGCCTCATCCCCTCGGTCCTGGCGCAACTGGCAGGGATCGCGACCTTCGGGCTCGATCGCCACAAAGGTCTGGGCGACAAAGCGCTGGTCCTCACCGAACATCTTCAACGCCGCCGCCTGGCCTGCCGCGTCACCGTCGAAGGTGTAGATCACTTCGCCGCGCAACTCGTCCTGGTCCATGAGAAGACGCCGCAGTACGCCGATGTGCTCGATTCCGAAGGCGGTACCGCAACTCGCGATCGCGGAGGGGATGCCGGCCAGATGACAGGCCATTACGTCGGTGTAACCCTCGACGACAACGGCCTGGTGCCGCTTCGCGATGTCGCCTTTGGCGCGCTCTATGCCGTACAAGACGTGGCTCTTCTTGTAGAGGGGCGTGTCGGGGGTGTTGAGGTACTTCGGCGCGTCGTCGTCATCGAAGATCTTGCGGGCACCGAAGCCGATCACGTCACCGGTGATGTCCTTGATCGGCCAGAGCAGGCGGCGATGGAAGCGGTCGATGAGCGTTCCTCGTGAGGACTGTCGAGCGAGTCCGGCCGTGGTCAGCTCGCTCTCGCTGAAACCCTTGGTGCGCAAGTGCCGGGTCAGTGCGTCCCAGGTGCCGGGTGCGAAGCCGCAGCCGAACTGCTCGGCGACCTTGCGGTCGAAGCCCCGCTCGGCGAGGAACTCCCGGGCCTGCAGCGCCTCCTCACTGGCCAGCTGTTCGGCGTAGAAGGCCGCGGCGAGTTTGTTTGCCTCGAGCAGCCGGCCCCGCTGTCCTGCCGGCGCGCTGGGTCGGCCAGGCCCGGATCCGGTGTCCTCGTCACGCAATTGGATGCCCGCACGGGTGGGCAGGCGCTCTAC
>JBPCPI010000185.1:0-32375 GCA_050999295.1 Geodermatophilaceae bacterium
CGCACCTGATCATGCCGCACCACCGAGCGCTGGACCGGGTCACCGAGCGCTATCTCGGCAAGTCCAAGGTCGGTACGACCGGTCGCGGCATCGGGCCGGCCTACGGTGACAAGGTCGGCCGAGTCGGTATCCGGGTCCAGGACCTGCTTGATCCGGGCATTCTCAAGGCCAAGTTGGACGCGGTCCTGCGGGAGAAGAACCAGGTCCTGGTCAAGGTCTACAACCGCAAGGCGATCGACCTCGAGGAGGTCTATCAGGAGTACCTCGGCTACGCCGACGCCCTCGCCATACGGATCGCTGACACCCGATTGGTCCTCGCCGACGCGCTGGACCGGAATGATTGGGTCCTGCTGGAGGGTTCGCAGGGGACGCTGCTCGACATCGACCATGGGACATATCCGTTCGTCACATCGTCGTCGCCGACGGCTGGTGGTGCGAGCGCCGGTTCGGGGATCGGCCCGACCCGGATCACCAAGGTTGTCGGAATCCTCAAGGCGTACACGACCCGGGTCGGTTCGGGCCCGTTCCCGACCGAGTTGCATGACCAGTGGGGTGAGTACCTGCGCAAGCACGGCGCGGAGGTCGGGGTCACCACCGGTCGGGATCGTCGCTGTGGCTGGTTCGATGCGGTGATCGCCAGGTATGCGACCCGGGTCAACGGGATCACCGATTTCTTCCTGACCAAGCTCGATGTGCTGTCCGGGCTGGAGACGGTGCCGATCTGTGTCGCCTACGACGTCGACGGCGTAGGTCACGACGAGATGCCGATGACCCAGAGCGCCTTTCATCATGCGAAACCGGTGTATGAGGACTTGCCTGGCTGGTTCGAGGACATCGGCCACTGCCGGTCCTTCGATGAACTGCCAGTCAATGCCCAGGCTTACGTGCTGCGGTTGGAGAAACTCTGCGGTGCGTACGTCAGCGTGATCGGTGTCGGCCCAGGCCGCGACCAGAACGTGGTCCGCCGCGACCTCCTCGCCTGACCCTCTCGCGCTCCAGACCGCACTTTCTCCGGAGTTAGCTGCGGACGCGTCTGGTGCGGCTTCTGGGGCTGCTGGGGCGTTTAAGCCTGCGCCGCGAAGATCGTGAGCGCGGATAGTGCACCGCCACTACGCCCTGAGCGCTCACGATCAAGAAACGGCCTGTCCAGACGCAGCGCGTCGTGGATCCCCAGTTTCAGCCCGGAACGGGCCACCCCGCCAGGGGAGAGCAGGGACTTTCTCCGGAGAAAGTCCTGGGTGAACGGATCGGCGCGCAGGACGATTAGGCTCCGGCGGCGTGCGGGTTCTGATCATCGGCTCCGGGGGCCGCGAACACGCCTTGTGCGTCGCCCTGGCCGCCGATCACGATGTGACGGCACTGTCCTGCGCCCCGGGAAATGCCGGCACGATCGCGATCGCGCCACCTCCGGAGACCGCGGATTCCATCCGACTGCAGGTGGATTCCCCGGAGCAGGTTGCGGCCCTCGCCCAGGGCTGGGCGGCCGACCTGGTCATCATCGGCCCGGAGGGCCCGCTCGTCGCCGGAACGGCCGACGCCGTACGCGCCGCCGGCATCGCGTGCTTCGGACCGTCCAAGGAGGCGGCCGCGCTGGAGGGCTCCAAGACGTTCGCCAAGGAGGTGATGAGGGCCGCTGGGGTGCCCACCGCCGACGCAGTCACAGTCACCTCGGTTGCCGATCTGGAAGACGCACTGGACCGCTTCGGCGCACCGCATGTGGTCAAGGACGACGGGCTGGCGGCCGGCAAGGGCGTGGTCGTCACCTCGGATCGCGCGGCCGCCAGGGCGCACGCTCACGCGATCCTGGCCGCGGGTCATTCGGTCGTCGTGGAGGACTATCTCGACGGGCCCGAGGTCTCGTTGTTCGCGGTCACCGATGGCATCACCGTCGTCCCGCTCCAGCCGGCCCAGGACTTCAAGCGAATCGGCGACGGAGACACCGGCCTGAACACCGGCGGCATGGGCGCGTACGCACCTTTGCCTTGGGCCCCAACCAATCTCGTAACAGACGTCATGGCCTCCGTCCTACAGCCGACGGTCGACGAACTGCGCCGACGGGGGACACCTTTCGCGGGCCTGCTCTACGCTGGACTGGCGCTGACGTCGAGCGGCGTTCGCGTGGTCGAGTTCAATGCGCGCTTCGGCGATCCAGAGACCCAGGTCGTGCTGCCGCTGTTGGCCACCTCGTTGGCCTGGCTCCTGCATGCCGCCGCGACGGGACGACTGGCCGATCATGAACCGTTGCAATGGCACTCGGGTGCGGCCGTCACCGTCGTCGTGGCTGCACCCGGGTACCCCGACAACCCACGCACCGGGCAGGTCGTGAGCGGCGCCGACGGCCCCGACGTACGACATGCGGGTACGACGCGCGGCGCGGACGGGCAGGTGCGGGTCACCGGCGGCCGGGTGCTGTCGGTGGTCGGCACCGGTCCTGATCTCGCCGCCGCTCGTACCGCTGCCTACGACTCCCTGAGCCCGATCGTGCTCGACGGAGCTCAGTACCGCCGGGATATCGCGTCAGCCGCCGTCGAGGGTCGAATCACGGTGCCTTGACGTCGGCTTTCTTGTCGGGGTCCGGGCTGGCCAAGCCGGTCGTGCTCGGGTCCGACGTCACAGGATCTGCGTTCTCGTCCACTTGCTCCCCAGGCAGGGCTTCCGGCTTGTCCTGGCGGATTTTGCGCATCAGGTAGGCGGTGGCGACGTTCGTACAGGCGACGATCGGGACTGCGACGAGCGCGCCGAAGATACCGCCGAGCAGAAGGCCTGCTGCGATCGCAAGGACGACGGCCAGCGGGTGGACCTTGACCGCGCGGCCGAGCAGCAACGGTTGCAGGACGTGGCCCTCGAACTGCATGACCGCGATGATCACGCCCAACAGGATGAGGGCGACCACGAAACCGTTGGATACCAAGGCGATGAGGACGGCGACCAACCCGGCAATGAATGATCCGATGATCGGGATGAACGCGCCCAAGAACACCAAGGCCGCCAACGGGATGGCCAGCGGGACCTGCAGGATCAACAACCCGATGCCGATGATCACTGCGTCGAACAGAGCCACCGCGGCGGTCGCCCGGACGTAGGAGATCAGCGTCCGCCAGGAGCGACTGGCCGCCTCGTCGATCGCGGCCCGGGCGGGGGTGGGGAACAACCGGTTCAGCCAACTCCAGATCTTGCGGCCGTCCTGGAGGAAGAAGAACAGGGTGAACAGAGCCAATGCCAACCCGGTGACCACGTGCCCCACCGTCACGGCGGTGGTCAGCGCGCCGCTGGTCAGCAGGTCCTGGTTGTTGGCCAGCGCGTCCTGCGCGCTCTCGAATGCGTCGTTCAGCTGGGTTTGGGACAGGGACAGTGGCCCGTTCACCAGCCAGTTCCGGACCGAGTCGATGCTCTCGCCGACCTGCGTGGACAGATCGCTGAAACTGGCGGAGATCTGTTCGACGACCAGCCAGATGATGCCGATAACGACAGCCAGCCCGCCGACCAGGACCACCGCTGCGGCCAGGGAGCGTGGCCAACCACGCTTGGTGAGCCACGACGCGGCCGGCTGCAGCAGAGCGGCGAGCAGCAGCGCAACGACGACCGGAATGACGACGACGGAGAGCTCCACAAGCAGATAGATCAGGGCGTAGAGCGCAGCGATGATCAGCAGAAAGCGCCAGGACCAGGCCGCAGCGGTACGTATCCCGTCCGGAACGGCGGCATCCCCCGACTCGTCGACGTTGTCCTTCAGCGCGTTGAGGGGGCGAGGGGCCATGAGCCCGCGGGGGTCCTGGGTCTGGCTGGCCTCACGCATCCGGTCGGCCAGGCTCCTGCGTCGCTCAGTCTCGACCTGGCGGGCCCGGCGCTTCCACAGCATCACCACGGAATCAACCTCACAGCGTCGGGACCTGCATGGGAGCGAGCGTAGTCGTGGGTGAAGATGGTGCCGTGACCCTCGAACTCCCGATGCTGGGCAGCGGCAAGGTCCGAGATCTCTACGCCGTTGACGACGCCCATCTTCTCCTCGTGGCCAGTGACCGCATCTCCGCCTACGACTGGGTGCTGCCGACCGAGATCCCGGACAAGGGACGGGTGCTGACCGCGCTGTCGGCCTGGTGGTTCGAGCAGCTTGCCGACGTCGTGGCCAATCACGTCGTCTCGATCGCATCTCCTCCGGTCCCGCCCGAGGTGGCCGGGCGGGCGATGCTGGTCCGGCGACTGCAGATGTTGCCGGTTGAGTGCGTGGCCAGGGGGTACGTCGCGGGATCAGCCGTGGGCCCCGGTCACGCCGAGGGGGAGCAGCTCGCTGACCCGATCTTCACTCCGACGACCAAGGCAGCGATCGGTCACCACGACGAGCCGATGAGCTTCGATGAGGTCGTCTCGGCTGTCGGCGCTGATCTGGCTGACTTGCTGCGGACGAGCACACTGGCCGTCTACGGTCGGGCTGCGGCCATCGCCGCTGAGCGGCGTCTCATCCTGGCCGACACCAAACTCGAGTTCGGCATTTATGGCGACGGCAGCCTGGTCCTGGGCGACGAGGTGCTCACCCCGGACTCCTCGCGGTACTGGTCGGCGGCGGACTGGACACCGGGACAACCCCAGAGCTCCTATGACAAGCAGTACGTACGTGACTGGCTGGTGCATGAATCGGGCTGGGACCGGGCCTCCGGCGCACCCCCACCGGAACTGCCCGAGCACGTGGTCGCCGGCACGCGCGAGCGCTACCTCACCGCCTACGAACTGCTCACCGGCTCCCCCTTGCCCCCGACCCCACATCCCCGGTGATCTTGACCTTATTGCGGCGACACGCCGTGCGGAGGGGCCGAAAACCACCACAAGGTCAAGATCACCAACGGTGGGCGGTGCCGATGTGGATATCGAGAGCGCGTGACGACGGGTGGCCGCGAGAGTCTGCCCATGCCGAAGCCGATTCCGACACCTCGGCGGATGCCGAGACCCCAGCTGATGCCGCTGACCCGCGCCCAGGCCATAGAACAGGGCTGGTCATCGTGGCAGGTGCGAACCGGTGAATTGGTACACGCGGCGCGGGACACCTACTTGCCACCCGGGGACAACCACGATCTGATCACGCGGGCGCGCGGGGTTCTCCTCACGATGCCGCCGGGCTCGCTGATCAGCCACGACAGCGCGGCCCGCATCTGGGGGGTCAACCTGCCCAGCGCGGCTGAGTCTGAGTTGGTACATGTCGTCACGCCAAGAGCCTTGCGCCCCAAGCATCGTGCTGATCGTGTTGTCCACGAGGCAGTACGACTTGGCCCCGCCGATGCTGACACGGTGGAGGGCGTAGCGGTCACGTCGCCCGCGCGCACATGGTGGGACCTTGCGACTGTCCTCGCACCGGCTGATCTCTTGGCAGTGACCGATCAGATGTTGCGCTCATGGACGCCACGTTTGCTCTTGGCGCGGATGCTGTCCGAGCACACAGGTGACCGAGGTGCGGTGCGTGCTCGGCGAGCGTTGCGCTACGGCGACTCCCGATCTGAATCGCGTATGGAATCTGTACTTCGTTGGGTGCTCATCGAGGGCGGGCTGCCGGCCCCGGAGCTACAACACATGATCATCGACGCGAATGGTCAGTTCATCGCCCGAGTCGACCTCGCGTATCCGGAGTTGAAGATCGCGATTGAGTACGACGGCGCGATCCACCGAGAATCCGACGTCTTCGTACACGATCTGCGGCGGCAGAACCGGCTGATCACTGCCCGCTGGACGGTGCTGCGCTTCAGCGGGTTCGGATGTCCTGTCCCGGCCGGCGGACGTGGTGTCGCAGGTTCTCAAGGCGCGGCTGGCTGCCGTCCGTACCTGGGCCGCGAGCTGAGGAGCAACTGCGTGATCTTGACGTTGTGGTGGCTATTGGCCTCGGGGGACGGCGTGTCTCCGCAACAAGGTCAAGATCACGATTGTGGTGGATGGGTGGGTCACTCGCTGCGCCCCAGGGCTACAGTTCTGGGTTCGCCCAGCGTTGCCCGGAGGTTCACGTGCTCGATGCCCTAGGAGCCGGATCGCCCGCGGGTGCGCCCGGTGGCATCGACGCTCGTACGGTCCTGGTCCTCGGCGGCGGCGGGGCACTCGGCGCCTATCAAGCTGGCGCGATCCTGGCGCTGGTCGAGGCGGGGGTGGTCCCGGACGCCATGTTCGGCTGCTCTGCCGGCGCGCTGAATGCTGCTTTCCTTGCCACCGATCCGACGGTGGACCGGGCTGAACAATTGCGCGCCTGGTGGCTGAATCCGCGAACCCAGCACCTGCTTGCCCCGTCTGGCTGGTCGAGGGTTCGAGGGCTCACCCGTTCGATCGCCGCCGGCGCGCGGTCCCTTCTCGATCCGGGCCCGCTGCGGCGGATCATCCAGGAGCACGTACCGGCCCACGACCTGAGCGAACTACGCATCCCGCTGACGATTACGACGACGTGCCTGGATTGCTCTGCCCCGCGCCATCACCGATACGGCCCGACCACCGACACCCTGGTCGCCAGCAGCGCCCTTCCCGGACTCTTCCCTCCGGTTCGGCTCCCCCCCGGCACGGACGGGCAGGGTTGCCGGGACACCCATCTGCACGTCGACGGCGGAGTCCTGTGCGGCGTTCCGCTGACCGCCGCACTGGCCACAGCCGGCCCGCGGGACCGAATCATTGTCCTCGATTGCGGTTTGGCGCCGGTGACGTGGATCCGGGGCCGTTGTGCTGCAGCCGTTTCCGACGAGGTGTTGCCGGGCGCCGCCGTACCGGGTGAGATCGCCAACCCGGTCAGCGAGGCGTGCGGTTTGCGGCCCGTACTGACCGAGCGCCGGTATGTGGCGCCGGTCGAGCAGGGTCGAGGTCTCGTCGAGGTCGTCCTGCGCGCCTTCACTGCTGCCCGATCGGTGGCCAATCGGGTCGAGATCGCCGACTCGGTCAGTGACCCGCGGGTCCTTGTCATGCCGCACATCGCCGATGCGTGGGTGGCCGGCCTGCTGGACGAGCTACCCGCCGGGCCGCGTGATTTCCGCAGCGCGCCGCACCTGGCCGACGCCGGTCACGCCGCAACGTGGCAGCGGTTGGGTACGGCGTCCGCAGCCGCGGTCGCCCGTGTCGCGTCCAGCGACCCCGTCGTCTCCGGCGACCTTGGCGAGCGCACCAGCCGCGCCCGCCGTACCGACCGTACCGACCGCACCGACCGCACCGACCGCACCGACCACGCGGCGGACTCCCTGCGCAGCCGGCCGCTCCCCGATCGGTAGGGAGGGGGTACACCGGACCCGTCCGGTATCCCGAAGCGCCTGCCTGGCCATGGACACGACGGCCGGTGCGACCCGTCCGGAATGTTGCACCAACCATGGCAGTCCGCGGACGAGCAACCACCGAGCGCGGCGAGCGCTACTCGCACCGGGCGGCATCGGCAGCGGATCAGCAACCTCGGGGATCGGGAATCCGGACCGACCGACGCCGGCCAGGATCCGGTTTGCGCTCAGCGCAATCGCCCGATGACCGGCCGGTGAGGGATGGACACCGTCCACGGCCCAAGCCCCCGGGTCGGTTAACTCCGGGATGCCTCCCAGATCGAGAGTCAGCACGCGCGACCCCCCGCTTGTCGTGATCTTGACGCTGTTGTCAGTTCGCCCACCGAAACGGGCCCCCGAACCGACAATTACGTCAAGATCACAGCTGGGCTCCCGTTCGGGAAGGGTGTCGGCCGCGGCGGCCACCGCGGCGTCGACCGCATCGTTGACGCAGGCCAACCGAATGGCCAGGGCACGACGTAAGCCGGTCGGCAGGCCGAGCACCAATCCTGGGTCGTGCCAGCGGGCGATCAGCACTGTTGCGCCGCAGCGGAGAAGTTCGCGCACCAACAACTGCATGTCGAACCGGAGCTGTTCTGCGCACAGGCCGCTCCGGATGACGTCGTTGAGCCCGACCATTATCGTGGCCAGATCTGGTTGCGCGGCAACCGCGGTCGGCAGCTGATGCCGGCGTACGTCGCGTACTCGTGACCCAGCTGCGGACAGGTTCACCAGATGTGCTCCGGCGAGGTCAGCACACAGCAGCGCGGTCCAGACCTGCTCAGGGGCGATGTCGAGGCCGACGCCTTCCCCGCAGCTGAAACTGTCGCCCAGGGCGACGACCATGACGCTCATCCCGACATCTACCCGCCGCTTGGCTGCGCGATCGTTCCCCGCAACCCCTCCTGGCTGGCGGTCGGTTGCAGGCTGTGGGCGCGCAGGAATCCCGCCACCGTCGTTCTCCACGGGAAGCGTTCGGCACGGGTACGGGCGGCCGCCGCGCGCTGCTCGGGAGGCCGGGCCAGTTCCTGCTCGACGGCGTCGGCGAACGCCTGCGGGTTACCGGCCGCGCTGCGCCCACCGGAGTCGCCGATCACCTCGGGCAGCGCCGATGCCCGGTTGACGACGACGCTGGTGCCGCTGGCTAGTGCTTCCAACGCGGCCAAGCCAAAGGTCTCCACCGGGCCGGGCGCCAGCAGCACGTCCGCGGAGGCCAACAGCCGAGCCAGCCGCCGACGGTCGGACAGGTACCCGATGAAGTGCACCGGCGACCCGCGCGCCTGCCGCTGCAGCATGCGCTGCTGAGGTCCGGATCCGGCGACCAGCATCCGGACCGAGCACCCCCGCCGGACCAGCTCGGCCACGGTATCCAGTGCCAGGCCCGGACGCTTCTCCCGGGAGAGCCGGCTCACCATGATCAGGAGATGCTCGGCACCGCGCAGTTGATGCGTACGCCAGACGTCCTCCGCGGCCTGCGGATTCAGCCCGGCGAGATCCACGCCGAGCGGGACCCGTACGAGCTGCGGTGTCGGCAGCCGCGCGAACTCAGCTGCTGCCCAGTCGGTCGTACACAGGACGACGTCAAACCCCGCGGCCAACTCGGCGTTGTACCGGTCGGCGACCGCGGCCAGCGGCAACTGATGCGGAAACCACTGACCCAGCCAACGATCCAGGCGCTCGTGGCTGACGACCAAGCTGGGTACGCCGCGGGTGCTTGCCCAACGACCCAACCCGCGCAGCGTCGTACGGTCATGCACCTCGAGGTGATCCGGTGCCAAGTCGTCGAGCAGCCGGACCAGCCCGGACCCGGCTCGCTGGACTCGGTATCCCGTTCCGGGCAGCAGCCGGGACCGGCGTTGTATGCAGCGCCCCCATGGCATCTCTGTGCTCTCGTCCTTCGGCCCGGGCAGCACCTGGATCACTTCGTGCCCGGCTCGGGCGTATCCGCTGGCCAGATGTCGCAGGGTCGTCCGCAGGCCACCCGAGCTCGGGGTAACGAAGTTCGCCACCTGCACGATCCGGCTCATGGTGTGGAGTCCTCGGTCGCTGCGATGCTCACTCGCGCCCGCCTCATGCTGCACCGGCCAACCGGTAGTGCTCGAGAAGTTGGTCGCCGATCACCGGCCATGAGCGCCCCTGTACGGACTGGCGAGCCGCAAGGCACATGGCCCGGCGCCGGTCGGGATCGGCCACCAATCCGCTGACCGCCTGGCGCAGGTCGCTGGCCGAGCCCGGCGAAACCAAGAGTCCGTTCTCACCCGGAGAGACGAGGTCCAGCAGTCCGCCCGCCGCGGCTGCCACGACCGGTACGCCACTGGCCAGTGCTTCCTGAGCGGCCTGGCAGAAGGTCTCATTGGCCCCGGGATGCACGAACACGTCCAGTGAGGCGAAGCTGGCCGCGAGTTCGGCCCCGTGCTGAAAGCCGAGGAAATGCGCGCGCGGAAGCTTGCGGGTCAGCGCTGCCCGGCGTGGGCCGTCACCGACGATCACCACCTTGACGCCGGACAGGTCGGCGAGGCTGGCTAGCAGATCGACCTGCTTCTCGGCCGCCAGTCGCCCCACGTAGCCGACCAACACCTCCCCGTGCGGAGCGAGTTCGGCGCGCAGGGCTGCGCTGCGCTGGTGCGGTGCGAAGCGGACGAGGTCGACCCCCCGCGCCCAGCGATGGACTCCGCCGATCCCGTGCCGGAGCAACTGCTCAACCGCGTCCCGGCTGGGAGCGAGTGTGCGTTGCGCCAGACCGTGAATGCGACGGATCCAATTCCACAGTGGACGCTGCAGAGCGGAGCAGCCGTACCGCACCGCGAACCCGGCCAGGTCCGTCTGATAGACCGCGACCACCGGAATGCCCAACCGCCGGCCCAGATATGCGGCCTGCGCTCCGAGAACGGCGGGAGAGGCGAGATGGATGACATCCGGTTGGAACTCCTCCAGCGCTACCCGAAGACCTGACCACGGTCGGGAGAGTCGAAAGTCGGCGTACCCGGGCAACGGGATGGACGGACTCCGGAGCACCGGCACCTCCCCCTGACTGGTCGGACCTGGACCTGGCGCGATGACCAATCCACTGTGCCCGCGCTGCTCGAGGTGCTCGATCGTGCGCAGTACGGAGTTGGTGACACCGTTGACCTGGGGCAAGAAGGATTCACTGACGACCGCCACTCGCATGCCCCCACGGTGCCCCGTTGGATCGGCTTGCCCGGCACGACAGAGCACGTACCGGCAAGTGTTCGGCAAGCGGAATACCGGCAGGTGAGCACCGGACGCCTGACGTTCATGTACGCGGCGGAGGCACTCGGATCTGGCTGTCCGGTTAGGCTTGATACGTGCCCCGGGTGGTTGTCGATGTCATGCTCAAACCGGAGATTTCCGACCCTCAGGGGCAAGCCGTTCTCGGCGCCCTGACCCGGCTCGGGCATCAGGGCGTGCAGGCCGTACGGCAGGGAAAGCGGTTCGAACTCGAGGTCAGCGATCCGGTCGACGAGGCGGCTATCGCCCAGATCGCCGACACGCTGCTCGCCAACCCAGTGATCGAGGACTTCACCGTCCACGTGCAAACGATGCCGACCCCCACCAGCATGGACCGCCCGCTGGCGCCCGGCCGCTTGGCATGACCACTGACATCCGAGTCGGCGTCGTCACCTTTCCCGGGTCCCTCGACGACGGTGACGCGTGCCGAGCAGTACGACTGGCGGGGGCAAGCCCGGTCGCTCTCTGGCATGGCAGGCACGATCTGTTCGAGGTCGACGCGGTGATCCTGCCCGGCGGCTTCTCCTACGGCGACTATCTGCGCGCCGGTGCGATCGCCAGTTTCTCCCCGATCATGCGCGAGGTCATCGACGCGGCCCGGCGGGGGGTACCGGTGCTCGGGATCTGCAACGGATTCCAGGTGTTGTGTGAGTCGGGGCTGCTACCCGGGGCCCTCACGCGCAACGCGCACCTGCACTTCCGCAACCGTGACCAGCGGTTGCGGATCGAGGCCCGTACGGCATGGACAGGCGATCTCGCTGAGGGCGCGGAGATCGTCGTACCCGTCAAGAACGGCGAGGGGCGCTATGTCGCGACTGCCGCAACTCTGGATGCCGTCGAGGCTGAGGGCCGCGTGCTGGCCCGCTACGTGGGCGGGAACCCCAACGGCTCCTCGCGAGACATCGCCGGAGTGACCGACCCGACTGGGCGGATCGTGGGCCTGATGCCGCATCCGGAGCATGCCGTCGAGGAATTGACCGGGCCCAGTACGGACGGACTGCGCTTCTTCACTTCCATCCTGGCCTCGCTGGTCGGCGCGGGTGCTGGTCGGGCAACGTGAAGATCGACACGGTGAAGGGCGCGGCCCAGACGCCGGACCAGGAACAACCCTTTGCCGCCCTCGGACTGCGCCGCGACGAGTACCTCCGGATCCGGGACATCCTGGCTCGTCGGCCGACCAGCGCCGAGTTGGCGATGTACTCGGTGATGTGGAGCGAGCACTGCTCGTACAAGTCGTCGAAGGTGCACCTGCGTCAGTTCGGGGACCTGCCGCACTCCGATCGGCTGATGGTCGGTATCGGGGAGAACGCCGGAGTCGTGGACATCGGCGACGGGTATGCGGTCACCTTCAAGGCCGAGTCGCACAACCATCCGTCCTATGTGGAGCCCTATCAGGGTGCGGCCACCGGTGTCGGCGGCATCGTGCGGGACATCCTGACCATGGGGGCCAGGCCGATCGGGGTGATGGACCCCTTGCGGTTCGGACCCGCCGAGGCTTCCGACACCGCCCGGGTGCTCCCCGGGGTGGTGGCCGGGGTTGGCGGCTACGGGAACTGTCTGGGGCTGCCCAACATCGGTGGCGAGGTCGTCTTCGACGACTGCTATGCGGGCAATCCCCTGGTCAACGTGCTGTGTGTCGGCGTCATGCGGCACGAGGACATCAAGCTGGCCAAGGCTCCCGGCCCGGGCAATGTGGTGGTCATCTTCGGCTCGCGGACGGGGCCGGACGGTATCGGCGGCGCGAGCATCCTGGCCTCGGAGACATTCGACAGTGACAACAACGGCGGTGAGAAACCGACGAAGCGGCCATCGGTGCAGGTCGGGGACCCGTTCACCGAGAAGCTGCTCATCGAATGCTGCCTGGAGATCTTCGCGGCCGATCTGGTGGTGGGGATCCAGGACTTCGGTGCTGCCGGACTGTCCTGTGCCACAACCGAACTCGCGAGTTCCGGTGCCGGTGGCATGCATGTCGTCCTGGACGACGTCCCGCTGCGCGATCAGACGATGACCTGCGAAGAGATCCTGATGAGCGAGTCGCAGGAACGCATGTGCGCCATCGTCGAGCCGGCCAAGATCGATGCCTTCCTCGCCATCTGCCAGAAGTGGGAAGTCCTGGCCGGGGTCATCGGGACGGTCAACGACTCAGGGCGGCTCACTGTGGAATGGCGGGGGGAGCAGATCGTCGACGTTCCCCCGCGCACCGTGGCTCACGACGGCCCGGTCTATGAACGCCCGCTGGCCCGGCCCGTCGACCAGGACGAACTCCAAGCCGACGTCCCCGACGGGTTGACCCGTCCCAGCTCAGCCGACGAGCTTCGGGACACGTTGCTACGCATGGTCTCTCATCCCAACCTGGCCGACAAGCACTGGGTGACCGAGCAGTACGACAGCTACGTCCGCGGCAATACCGTGCTGTCCCAGCCAGAGGATGCCGGCGTCCTACGCATCGACGAGCAGACCCACCGCGGGATCGCCCTTTCGACGGACGGCAACGGCCGGTACGGGCGACTTGACCCCTACGCCGGGGCGCAGCTGGCCGTGGCCGAGGCCTATCGCAACGTCGCCGCCACGGGGGCCACCCCGATCGCGATCACCGACTGCCTGAACTTCGGCAGTCCCGAGGAACCAGGCGTGATGTGGCAGTTCGCCGAGGCCATTCGCGGTATCGCCGATGCCTGCCGGGAGCTCGGGCTTCCGGTCACCGGCGGCAACGTGAGCTTCTACAACCAGACCGGCGACGTGGCCATCCACCCGACGCCGGTGATCGGCGTACTCGGTGTGCTGGCGGACGTGCGTCGCCGGCTGCGCCAGGGGTTCGGTCGGGTCGCCGGCGAGGAGATCGCCCTGCTGGGTGCGACGCGGGCGGAGTTCGGCGGTTCCCAATGGGCCGGGATCGTGCACGGTCACCTGGGTGGGCTCCCCCCGACGGTGGACCTGGCCGCCGAGGCGCGGTTGGCCGCGGTACTGGTCCGCGCCGCCGAGCAGGGCTGGTTGACCGCGGCGCACGATGTCTCCGACGGAGGGCTCGCGGCCACGCTGACCGAGTCGGTCCTCCGGTACGGCGTCGGGGCCCAGATCCGGCTGGGTGCCGATCCGTTCGTGGCACTCTTCAGCGAATCCACCGCTCGGGCGCTGGTCGCCGGCCTCCCGGATGGGCTGGCCGCCATCGAGGCGGCGTGCGCCGAGGCCGGCGTGCCGATGACCCGGCTGGGCACGGTCGGAGGCGAGGAACTCGCCATCGAGGGCGTGACCCCGATCTCCACGCCCGAGCTCCGGGCGGCCTGGACCGAAACGTTCCCGCGCCTGTTCGGAACCGTCACGACGCACTGAGTCCCTCCCGAGTCCCTTTCTCAGGCGGGCGAGTCGTGGTCGTGGACAAGAATGCGGCCGTCGCCACGCGACTTATGGCGCTGCTGGACCAGGACGTCGACGATTCGTACTCCGCATCTGATGAACCGATCCGGATTTTTGTTGAGTCCGAAATCTGGGCTTCGACTAGCCGCCGAAGAGGGGCAGGGTCTTGCTGACCGTCTGGTAGATCCCGTACGCGAGCGGAACGCCGACTATCAGCCAGGACGCGACCAACCGCGGGGACTGACTGACCCCGGCGCCTCCGGTCCCCTGGTCCACCGTGGCGTCAGGATCGCCGTCGTGATCGTTATGACCGGCTGACGCCGTCACGCGATCCTCGTGGCTGGTCATCGGGAACTCCTTCCGGCCGGAACCTTGTCCCCTCGGGACTCGGCAGCGCGGGCTTCCAGGAACGCGTCGGTGTGATCTGCGCTCTCGTGGAATCGTTGCGCCACCGGTCTGATCATCAGGTTCGCAACGAAGCCCACGGCCAGGACCCCGACCATGGTGTAGAGCGCCAGCCGGTAATCGGCGGCGACGAGTTCGCCCGGCGTGCCTTGGGCATCGAGGAAGCTGTTGATGATCAGCGGCCCGGCGACTCCGGCTGCAGACCAGGCAGTCAGCAGGCGCCCGTGGATCGCGCCTACCTGATAGGTACCGAAAAGGTCGCGCAGGTAGGCCGGGACCGTCGCGAACCCGCCGCCGTAGAAGGAGAGGATGATCGCGGCCAGCAGGACGAACAGGACCGTGGCCACGTTGCCGAACGTGGCGAGCAAGAAGTACAGGACGATCCCGACGCCGAGGTAGATCGCGTACATCGGCTTGCGGCCGATGAAGTCCGACGTGCTGGACCAGACGAAGCGCCCGGCCATGTTGAAGATCGACAGCAGGCCGACGAAGCCGGCACCAGCCGCTGCGGCGACCGCCGAAACACCGTCGCCGTCGCGGAAGAAGTCCTGGATCATCGGGCTGGCCTGCTCCAGGATGCCGATCCCGGCCGTGACGTTGCAGAACAGCACGGTCCACAGGAACCAGAACTGGGGGGTCTTGACCGCGTTGTCGGCCGAGACATTGGCCGAGGTGATCATCGGCTTGGCGGTGAGCTTGGCCGAGTCGAAACCCGGAGGCTTCCAGCCCGGTGCCGGGACCCTGACGTTGAACACGCCGAGCATCATCACCAGGAAGTAGATGACGGCCAGGGTCAGGAACAGCTTCATCACCGCATCGCCGGAGGCGACCGTGGTTGCGTCGGCGGGGTCGAAGCCGCTGTCGTAGAAGGCCAGCAACTGACTCGACAACGGGGAGGCGATCAGCGCACCGCCGCCGAAACCCATGATCGCCATGCCGGTGGCCAGCCCGGGCCGGTCCGGGAACCACTTGATCAGGGTGGATACCGGCGAGATGTAACCAATGCCCAGACCGATCCCGCCGATGAAGCCGTACCCGAGGTAGACCAGCCACAACTGGCTTGTGCCGATCCCGAGCGCTCCGATCAGGAACCCGGACGCCCAGAAGCAGGCCGCAGCGAACATCGCCTTGCGCGGGCCGACCCGATCGACCCAGGTCCCGGCGATCGCGGCCGACACCCCGAGCATCACGATGGCGATCGAGAAGATGATGCCGATCGCGGTCAGCGAGGTATCGAAGTGCGCGACCAGGGCCGTCTTGTAGACGCTGGTTGCGTACGCCTGCCCGATGCACAGATGTACGGCAAGGGCGGCCGGCGGGATGAGCCAGCGGCTGAAGCCGGGACCGGCCACGGTGTGCTCACGGTCGAGAAAGGCCAGGACAGCCACGAGACCTCCAGTGAACGGTTCGTCGGGCAACGGACCCGAGAAGTATGCAAAGTGGTTGCTCGTGCGCGGGGGCTTCGCCTGTGTACTGCGTCGAGCGGCCACCGACGAGCGGTCAGTGGTCTGGTCATAGGGTCTCGGGCATGGTTCATGAGGTACGCGGTGTCATCGCCCGCGCGAACGGCGAGCCCGTCACAGTGGAGACCATCCTCGTCCCGGATCCGGGTCCGGGCGAGGCGCTGGTGGACATCCAGGCATGCGGTGTCTGTCATACCGATCTGCACTACCGCGAGGGCGGAATCAGCGACGAGTTCCCGTTCCTGCTCGGGCACGAAGCCGCCGGCACCGTCGCCGCCGTCGGTGAGGGCGTCACCAACGTCGTGCCGGGGGACTACGTCATCCTCAACTGGCGAGCCGTCTGTGGGCAGTGCCGGGCCTGCCTGCGCGGTCGGCCCTGGTACTGCTTCGACACGCACAACGCTACGCAGAAGGTCACGTTGGAGGACGGCACGGAGCTGTCGCAGGCCCTGGGTATCG
Organism: Geodermatophilaceae bacterium; assembly: GCA_050999295.1. Taxonomy (GTDB): domain Bacteria; phylum Actinomycetota; class Actinomycetes; order Mycobacteriales; family Geodermatophilaceae; genus JACCQS01. The sequence continues at coordinate 16,190 of JBPCPI010000185.1, forward strand.
GCGCCTTCGCCGAGAAGGCTCTCGTCCATAGTGGACAGTGCACGAAGGTCGACCCGGCCGCGACCGCCACGGCGGCGGGTCTCCTCGGCTGCGGGGTGATGGCAGGGCTCGGTGCCGCGATCAACACCGGGAACGTCAGTCGCGGCGACACGGTGGCGGTCTTCGGCTGCGGTGGGGTCGGGGATGCCGCGATCGCCGGATCACGGCTGGCCGGCGCGCGCACGATCATTGCGGTGGACATCGATGACCAGAAGCTCGAGTGGGCCACCAACATGGGGGCCACGCACACGATCAACTCCACGAAGACCGATGTTGTGAAGGAGATCCGGAGACTGACCGGCGGATTCGGGGTGGATGTCGCCATCGACGCGGTCGGTCATCCAGACGTCTACAAGCAGGCATTCAAGGCCCGAGATCTGGCCGGCACCGTCGTCCTGGTCGGCGTACCCAGTCCGGACGCGAAAGTCGAATTGCCGCTCTTGGAGATCTTCGGCCGCGGTGGCTCGCTCAAGTCCAGTTGGTACGGAGACTGCCTGCCAAGCCGGGACTTCCCGATGTTGGTCGACCTCTACCTGCAGGGGCGCTTGGACCTGGATGCGTTCGTCTCGGAGACGATCGGCCTGGACGACGTCGAGACCGCCTTCGACAAGATGCAGCAGGGCGGGGTCTTGCGCTCCGTCGTGGTGTTCTGAGCGGCGCGCCGATCATGAGCGTGCGGATCGAGCGGGTCGTCACGTCCGGGATCTTCAGCCTCGACGGTGAGGACTTCGACGTCGAGAACAACGTGTGGCTGGTCGGCGACGAGTTCGACGTGTTGGTCATCGACGCCGCGCACAACGCCAAGCCCATTGTGAAGGCGATCGGCGGCCGTGACGTATTGGCGATCGTGCTGACCCACGGCCATAACGACCACCTCAACGCCGCAGGTGACCTGTGGGATTCCGCCCGGGCACTGATCTACCTGCATCCCGCTGATCGGATGCTGTGGGATGTCGTCTATCCCGACGTACAGCCGGACCGCGACCTCGCCGACGGCGACACGTTCACCGTGGCCGGGACGACGCTGCGGGTCATCGCGACGCCGGGACACTCACCCGGCTCGGTGTGCCTCTACGCCGAGGCGCTGGGCACCGTTTTCACCGGCGACACGCTGTTCCACGGCGGCCCCGGCGCGACCGGTCGCTCGTACTCCGATCACCCCACGATCATCTCCTCGATCACCGAGAAACTACTCGCTCTGCCTGCGGACACGATCGTCAAGCCCGGCCACGGCGAGGACACCACAATCGCCGCGGAGTCCGTGAACATCTCCTGAGTTCGGGCAACTCGCGGACGCGCTGCGGGCAGCGGACGCGGTGCATCTGGCCACGGCTGTCACCGCCAACGCGGACAGGTTCATCACCAACAACGCAAAGGCCTTTCCGGTCTCGATCAGCGAGATCGACGTTACGTACCCGGACATGCTGGAGCCGTAGGCGTCCGACCGGGGTGGGTTGTTGGCAAGGTTTGTCGCTGGGGGGCCACGGGTACTTGATCGGCACGCGTCAGCTCGGCGCGTACCCAGCTCGACGAGTCATCTGCCGGAGGCACATCATCAAGATCGGTTACTTCCTGTCCTGCGAGGAGTACGGACCCGCTGATCTCCTCGACCAAGCTCGCTGGGCGCAGGAGGCAGGCTTCGAGTCGCTGTGGATCTCCGACCACTTCCACCCTTGGAACGACGAGCAGGGCGAGAGCCCCTTCGTGTGGTCGATGATCGGTGCCGTGAGCCAGGTGTGTTCACTCCCCATCAGCACCGCGGTCACCTGCCCGACGATTCGCACGCATCCCGCGATCGTGGCGCATGCAGCGGCCACCAGCGCCGTGCTGAACGAGTCCGGATTTCTCCTCGGTGTCGGGTCGGGCGAGGCTCTGAATGAGCATGTGACCGGAGCCCGATGGCCGGACATCGCCGTACGCCTGGAGATGCTCGAGGAAGCCGTGGACGTGATGCGCGAACTGTGGCGCGGTGGGTTCGTCGACCATCACGGCAAGCACTACACGGTGGAGAACGCGCGGCTCTACACGCTGCCGGAACAGGAAATACCGGTGTACGTCAGTGCATTCGGCCCGAAGGCCGCGGCTCTGGCAGGACGGATCGGGGACGGGTTCATCACCACCTCGCCAGACGAGGAGATGATCGCCACCTTTCGGGACGCCGGGGGCGGCAACAAGCCGGTTCAGGCCGGCTACAAGGTTTGCTGGGGTAACGACGACGAGGCATGCATCGAGGTCGCGCACCGCACCTGGGCCAACAGCGGACTGCCTGGCGAGCTGTCCCAGGTTCTGCCGAGTCCGCGGCACTTCGAGCAGGCAAGCACGCTGGTCACCAAGGAATCGACCCGGGACTCGATCGCGTACGGCGACGACCTCGATCGGCACGTCGATGCGTTTCGACCGTTCGCCGAGGCCGGCATCGACGTGGTCCACATCTCGCAGATGGGTGGTGGCGAGCCGCAGACGAGCGCCAAGGGCTTCTTCGAGTTCTACGGCGACAAGGTACTACCCCGCCTGCGAGAACTGGCCTAGACCGCGAAGTCAACAGGACAGGACCGAGACCTCGTACGCGTTGAACTGCTTGTCCCGGGTCACAATCGTCAGATTCTCGACCTGAGCCTGCGCGATGAGCATGCGGTCGAACGGATCCCGGTGGTGACCGGGTAGGTCGCCGGCCCGCTCGGCGTGTTCGGAGGAGATCGCCAGGGGCTCGAAGCCACCTTGACCAACCGCGCTCGCGAGCGAGCCGTCGAAGCGAAGCTTCCCGAGCGCGCGCTTGATTCCGATCTCCCACACGCTCACCGCACTCACGGCCACAAGGACACCCGGATCTGCGATGCGCTCCATGGCGTCCGGCTGCATCGGGCCGCCGTCCAACCACCACAGAAAGGCGTGCGTGTCTAGAAGAAGGCTCATCTGCGGCCCTCGAACGCGTCCAGCAGAGACTCAGGCGTTTCGTCGAAGTCCTCGGCCACCCACAGCCGCCCTCGCAGCTGTCCGGGCTGGCGAGGGACCGACTGCTCGGCGTACGCGATGAGCCGGGCCCGCGGCTTGCCGGCCTTGGCGATGATGATCTCTTCGCCGGCCGCCGCTCGCTCTACCAGGCGCGAGAGATGTGTCTTGGCTTCATGGATATTGATCACGGACTAAGTCTAGTCCAGTCAGACAAGCTGGTCGCTCTTTCGGACGGAGGTCACCCGCATGGCGGACCGCGTTATGCCGGGGTGCGTCCGTACACTCAGCGTTGTGGCTCGGGGCGACGGACGACTGACCCACGATCTCGATCCCGCCAGCCCCGCCCCGCAGGACGCCTGCGGCGTGTTCGGGGTGTGGGCGCCCGGCGAGGAAGTCGCCAAGCTGACCTACTTCGGGCTCTACGCACTGCAGCACCGCGGCCAGGAAGCGGCGGGGATCGCGGTCAGCGACGGCTTCTCGGTAGTGGTCTACAAGGACCTCGGACTGGTCGCCCAGGTCTTCGACGAACCGACGCTGGCCAGTCTGCGCGGACACATCGCCGTGGGCCACACGCGGTACTCCACGACCGGCGCATCGACCTGGGAGAACGCCCAGCCCACCTTCCGCACGAGCGCAGCCGGATCCGGTATCGCCTTGTGCCACAACGGTAATCTGGTCAACACCGTGGAGCTGGCTGCCCATGCTGCCGATGCTGGGATACCTGGCGCCTTCCCCACCTCCACCGACACCGACATCATCACCGCGTTGTTGGCCGCGCGTCCTGACGTCACCATCGAACAGGCAGCGATGGAGATCCTGCCGACCCTGCGTGGCGCGTTCAGCCTTGTCTTCATGGACGAGACCGCCCTCTACGCCGCTCGGGATCCGCAAGGTGTCCGGCCGCTGGTACTCGGGCGGCTCGAGCGGGGCTGGGTCGTGGCCAGCGAGACCGCGGCACTGGACATCGTCGGCGCCTCCTATGTCCGCGAGGTGGAGCCGGGTGAGCTGATCACGATCGACTCCGAGGGGTTGCGATCCGAGCACTTCGCGATAGCCAAGCCCAAGGGCTGCGTGTTCGAGTTCGTCTATCTCGCCCGCCCCGACACCACGATCAGCGGCCGTACGGTGCACGCCACCCGGCTCGAGGTCGGACGGCGGCTGGCCAAGGAATGGCCCGTTGACGCGGACCTCGTCATCCCGGTCCCGGAGTCGGGTACGCCGGCCGCGGTCGGGTACGCCGAGGCTTCCGGGATCCCGTATGGCATGGGGCTGGTCAAGAACTCCTATGTGGGACGCACCTTCATCCAGCCGAGCCAGACCATCCGTCAACTCGGAATCCGGCTGAAGCTCAACCCATTACGGGAAGTCATTCGAGGCAAGCGGCTGATCGTCGTGGACGATTCCATCGTGCGGGGCAACACCCAGCGGGCGCTGGTCCGAATGCTGCGCGAGGCCGGAGCGATCGAGGTGCATGTACGGATCGCCTCGCCACCGGTGAAATGGCCCTGCTTCTACGGCATCGACTTCGCAAGCAAGGCCGAACTCGTCGCCAACGGCTTGGAGGTCGACGGCATCCGAGCCTCGATCAATGCCGACTCCTTGGGCTACATCTCGCTGGTGGGCTTGGTCGCGGCCAGCGAGCAGCCAGCCAATCGCCTGTGTACGGCCTGCTTCACCGGTAACTACCCCATCGAGCTACCCACCGCGGGGGTTGCCGGCAAGCACATGCTCGAGGCCGCGGAGCGTGGGCTCACGCCGCTGCCCGACCCGGAGTTCCTCCAGGGCGGAGTCGGTGCACAGGACGCCCTGACCCGACCGTGACGGCAGTGCCCCCGTGGTCGCCGGGACCGCTCAATCCGGCCGAGTCCTGGCGGTTTGCCGGCAAACCGCCAGGTTTGGCCGCCGACGCGGACAACGCCGGCGAGCAGACACCGCCCGAAGGTCTCTCCTATGCCGCGGCCGGGGTCGATATCGATGCCGGTGAGCGGGCGGTCGCGCTGATGCGTTCGGCCGTGGACCGCACCCGGCGCCCCGAGGTCGTCGGGGGACTCGGTGGGTTTGCCGGTCTCTTCGCCCTCGACCTGAGCCGCTACCGCCGCCCGCTGCTGGCCTCATCCACCGACGGCGTGGGTACGAAACTGGCGATCGCGCAGGCGATGGACCGACACGACACGATCGGCATCGACCTGGTGGCCATGGTCGTCGATGACCTGGTGGTCTGCGGCGCGGAGCCGCTGTTCGTCTCCGATTACATCGCCTGCGGCAGAGTCGTACCCGAGCGCATCGCCGACATCGTGACCGGGATCGCGGCCGGTTGCCTGCAGTCGGGTGCTGCGCTGGTCGGCGGTGAGACCGCGGAGCACGCCGACCTGATGCGGCCCGATGACTACGACGTCGCGGCGACCGCTGTCGGGATCGTCGAGACCGACCATGTCCTAGGCCCTGAGCGGGTGCGCGCGGGCGATGTCGTAGTCGCCATGGCCTCCTCGGGGCTGCATTCCAACGGCTACGTCCTGGCCCGCCGAGTGCTCCTGGCGCACGCCGGCCTGGATCTGCACGCCCCCCTTCCCGGAGCCGGACAGCTAGCCCCCACGCTGGGGGAGGCGTTGCTGCGCCCGACCCGGATCTACGCCCTCGACTGCTTGGCGCTGGCCGCCTCCTTCGAGGTACATGCCTTCGCGCACATCACCGGCGGGGGATTGGCCGGCAACCTCGCCCGGGTCATCCCCGACGGCCTCGAGGCCGTGCTGGACCGTAGGACGTGGGCGCTGCCGGACCTCATCTCCACGATCGGGAGGCTGGGTCAGGTCCCATTGCCCGACCTCGAGCGCACGTTCAACTGTGGCGTCGGCATGGTCGCCGTACTTCCGGAGCCGGCCGCTGGGGCGGCGCTCGAGTTGCTCGCGGAGCGCGGCGTACCGGCCTGGGTGGCTGGAACAGTCCGTCCTCGTGGCGCAGGCGCGGCCCGTCCGCCGGCGACTCTGCGCGGCGACTACCTGATCACACAAGCGGAGGGCACCTCCGACGCGAAGGTGCCCTCAGGCCACGTCAATGCTCAGGTGGATCAGCGGGCGGTGGACGCCCAGCGGTCCTCGTCCGGATCGGAATAACCGGTCCAGTCGTCAGCGTCGTCGGTCTTGTCGTCCACCGATGAGGAGTCGGCTGGCCGGGATCCGTTGGACAGTTCACGCTGCAAACGCTCGAGATCGGTGTTCGGAGAACTGTATTTCAAGTCCCGAGCAACTCGAGTCTGCTTGGCTTTGGCTCGGCCGCGCCCCATGGCTCGACCCCCTCGTACAGGAATGCGGGGTCCGGAACGGCCCCCTTGGGTGTGTATGTCAGAACGCAAGAGTACCTGCCCGACGCCTCCCAGGCACGACGGGTCGACGGGACTTCCGAGCAGGTGACCCGCATCACTCTAGTGACCACCGAGACCTCGCAGGAAGCCAGCCGCGTCACTGTCATCCGCTGTTAGCAGCTGGGGCGCGCGCCTGCCTCAGTCAAGTTCGAAGACCAAGCGCAAGGCAGCATCGATGCTCTCGAGTTCGCTACGTGTGACGTGCCCGACCAGCTCACCGAGGCGCTGGGGGGCGACGGCTGTGCACTGTTCACTCAGAACCTGGGTCTGTTCATCGCCCAGCATGATGCTCGGTCGGAAGATTCGCGGCTGTGCGGAACGCGAAGTCGGAGCTACCAAGAGCGTCGACAACAGAAGGTCGTCAGACTGCACAACCACGGCATAGCGGGCGCCGCGCTGCTCGCTGCCGCGTGCAGCCTGAGCAGATCGGAGGCGGTGCACATCACCACGCACGCAGATCTTCCATCTCGCGCAGCACGGTTTGGGACTCGGCCAACTCGTCAGGGTCCTGAGCCGCGTCAAGCGACTCGCGCCGCATCTGTTCGCGTCGCCGCAGCCGCACGGCGTCAACCAGTGCCTGCCGAATCGCCTCCGAGACGGTAACGCCGTCTGCTGTTAGCTCAGCGAGCGCTCGATCGCTTCGCTCATCCGTCCTGAAGTTCACCACGGCCATACGACAAAGATACTACAGGCCGTAAGACGGCCTCAGAAGTGGGCGCCGGGCAGCCGGATGGTCGACAACCGCCCGACCGCGGCCATTCGCCGCTCGGCCAGTCGATCGGCCGCCACCACCGGCGGTACCCCGTCCGCCTCGGCTAGGGCGAGGACCCGCAGGGTGGTGTCGAAGATGCGCTCGGTCATCGCGCGCGCCCGCTCGGCGGGGTAGCCGCCGACCTCGTTCTCGCACTGGATGACCCCGCCGGCGTTGACCATGTAGTCCGGCGCGTACAGGATCCCGCGGTCGGCCAGTACCTTGCTGATGTCGGGATGAGCCAGCTGGTTATTGGCCCCACCGCACACGATCCGGGCCGTCAGCGTGGCGACGGTCTCGTCATCAAGAGCGCCGCCGAGGGCGCACGGGGCGTAGATGTCGGGTTCCTTGGCCAGCATGGCCGCAGTGTCAGCGGCTACGTCGACCAGTGGGTGGGTCGTGAGAATCCGATCCACCGCCGTCGGGTCGACGTCAGTGATCACGACCGATGCGCCGGCCCCCACCAGGTGGTCTACGAGGTGCCGCCCAACCTTGCCCACGCCAGCGACTGCCACCCGACGCCCGCTCAAAGTCGCCGTGCCCCAGGCGTGCTCGGCGCAAGCACGCATTCCTTGGAAGACGCCGACCGCGGTGAGGCCGGCAGAATCGCCGGCGCCACCATGCTCCACCGACCGAGCCGAGACATAACTCGTTTCTCGGCCGATCACGTCCATGTCCTGGGTGTAGGTACCGACGTCGCAGGCAGTGATGTAGCGCCCGGCAAGGCTCTCGACGAAGCGGCCGTACGCGCGCAGCAGCTGCTCGGTCTTGTCCCGAGCCGGATCCCCGATGATCACGGCCTTGCCGCCGCCGAGGTCGAGGCCGGCCAAGGAGTTCTTGTACGACATCGCCCGCGACAGCCGCAGGACGTCGGTCAGCGCGGAAGCCTGGTCGGGGTAGGGGTAGAACCGTGTTCCACCCAGCGCGGGCCCCAGCGCGGTCGAGTGGATGGCGATGATCGCCTTCAGTCCGCTGGGCTCATCCGCGCAGAAGACCACCTGCTGGTGGCCGGCCGAGAAGATCACGTCGACGCTGGATGACTCGTTCACGAAAAGCCAATCTAGTCCCGTGCCCTTCTTCGCCGTTATGCGCACAACGGCGAAGACTCAGGCGTCAGCGCTGACCCGTATGCGCGTAACGGTCAATGGGGTTCGGGCTAGGGTCGCCGGTCGTGACCGCCCAACGATCCTCTGACCCCCTCATCCGTCCACTGTCGCCCACCGACGCGGTCGCGGACCGGTTCGTCGAGGACTACTGCGCCCATGACCCCATCGCCGCCACCCTCCTCGGGGTGGCCGGACATGAGACCGAACTGACCGACTTCAGCGCCGACGGGTTCGCGGCCCGAGCCGAGCTGGCCCGGCACGCCGTGACCGATCTCCGAGCCATCCAGCCAGTCGACGACCGGGAGCGGGTGGCCAATGCGGCCATGGACGAGCGGCTGTCCGCCGAACTGGACCTGTTCCATGCGGGCGATCTCAGCGCCGAACTGAACACCTCGACAAGCCCGATGCAGTCCCTGCGAATCGTCTTCGACCTGATGGCCACTGAGACCGAGGATGACTGGGCTGCCATCGCGACCCGGATGGCCAAGCTGCCGGCGGCCTTCGAGGGCTATACCGCCGGTCTGGCCACAGCCGCCGGACACGGCAGGGTCACCGCCCAGCGTCAGGTGCGTACCTGCGCCGACATCGTCACCCGGTGGGCCGGCGCGGAACAGTCCCCCCCGTTCTTCGCCGAGTTGGTGGACCGGTCCGGAACGACGGGCGCGCTGCGTTCGGAGCTGGAAGCGGCCGCTTCGGCGGCGGCCGAGGCGCTCGTCTGCTTCGGGGACTTCCTTCGCGAGCGGTTGTTACCGCTGGCGCCAGCCTCCGACGCGGTCGGCAAGGAGCGGTACGGCCGCTGGCTGCGCTACTTCACCGGTGCCGATCTGGACCTGGCCGAGACCTATGAGTGGGGCTGGGCGGAGTTGGCCAGGATCGTCGCCGAAAAGGAACAGGTGGCCCAGCGGATCGCTCCCGGCGCGGGACTAGAGGCGGCCATCGTCGCCCTGGATGAGGATCCCGCTCGGATCCTGCACGGGCGCAACGAATTGACCCGCTGGCTGCAGAGCACTGCCGACGAGGCCGTCGACGCCCTGGCCGGCACCCACTTCGACATACCCGAGCCGGTCCGCACCATCGAGGGCAGGCTTTCACCCACTTCCGGGGAGGGCATCTACTACACCGCGCCGTCGGAGGACTTCACCCGCCCCGGACAGATGTGGTGGTCCTTGCCGGAGGGGGCAGAAGAGTTCACCACCTGGCGGGAGAAGACGACCGTCTATCACGAGGGGGTTCCGGGTCATCACCTGCAGATCGGCCAGACCGTCTACCGCGCGGACCTGCTCAATCGCTATCAGCGGATCATGCTGTGGTCCTCCGGCCACGGTGAGGGCTGGGCTCTCTACGCCGAGCGGCTGATGGCCGAGTTGGGTTTCCTGGACGATCCGGGCGACCGGCTCGGGATGCTGGACTCGCAGGGTTTTCGCGCGGCTCGGGTGGTCTTGGACATGGGGATGCATCTCGAACTTCCGATCCCGTCCGGCACCGGCTTCCACGAGGGCGAGGTCTGGAACCCCGGTCTCGGCCTGGAGTTCCTGCGCGTGCATGCCTCGATGGACGACCAGACGCGTCAGGACGAGCTGAATCGCTACCTCGGCTGGCCCGGCCAAGCACCGTCGTACAAGGTTGGTGAACGGGTGTGGCTGGCGGCCAGAGCCGATGCCGAAACCCGGCTCGGGGCCGCGTTCGACCTCAAGGCATTCCACACCGCGGCGCTGAACCTGGGCGGGCTAGGGCTCGACCTGCTCAAGGCGGAACTGGCCCGGCTCTGACGCTGGAGGCTCCGGCTCGCACTCGGCCGCCCGTACGCGCTGCACCCCTAAGTGTCATGTTCAGCCTTACAGTGTTACGTAAGTAAACCTTTGTGAATCATGTGACTAGTGATGACTTTGGGACGTAGATGTGTCATTGTCTGCTGACGGTCTGTCACACCGGTCGCGACGTGCCGTCACGAAAGGTGCTTCCCGGACGGACCCGTGCGCAAGGGGGGACATGCTCGCCGTACGGCCCACCCTGCCCTCCCCACGACGCGGCGCACTGGGCAGCAACCGCCGGTCGAGCGTGCTCGTGCTCGCCGCCCTGATCTGGGCCCTGCTCGTAGCCGGCACTCCCGCCCACGCCGTGCCGGCGCCCCCGCCGAATCCCTCCGACGAACAGATCAACGCCGCCGATTCCGCCCAGCAGGCCGCTGCAGCCGAAGTCGGTCGCATCTCTGGCGAGCTTGCCGCCGCCGAAGCCGAACTGGAGCGGCTGAACATCGTCGCCGAGGAGGCGGCATACCTGCACCTCGCCGCAGAGGGGCGGTTGATCGCGGCTCAGGAGGCCGCAGCCCGGTCTGCGGCTGAGCTGGCGACAGCGCAGGACGAGGTCGAAGGTGCCCAGGCCGCGATCGTGGACTTCGCCCGAGGCAGTTACATGTCCGGCTCCCTGCTGACCAGTGACATGGTGCTGCTGACCAGCTCAGATCCCGGGGAACTCATCCAGCGAGCGGCATTCCTCGACTACATCTCCTCGGGTCGGCTGGACGTACTCAACAATCTCGAGGTAGCGCGGGTCACGGTCGCCAACTCCGATTCGATCAACCGTGCCGCCGAGATCGAGATGGCCGCAGCGGAGGCCGCCGCTGCCGAGGCCAAGGCCGTCGCCGACGCAGCCTTCGCCAATGGCGCCGTCCAGGTCGCCCAGGTCCAGGCACAGAAAGCAGTTCTCGACACCCAACTGCAGGCCGCCCAGGTCGCGCTGCTCGGGGTCGAGGGAGCACGTGCGGCCTACAACGCATGGCTGGCGCAGAAGGCTGCCGAGGAAGCCGCCGCGGCGCAAGCGGTGCGAGCGGCCGCGGAGGCGGCCGCAGCAGCCGAACGCGCCGCGCGCGCCAGTAGCTCGGGGGGAAGCTCCGGCGGCGGGAGCTCGGGCGGCGGGAGCGCGGCCGGTCCAGGTCCGGGAGCCTCGTCCGGGGTCCCTCCGGCAACTGGACGGACCAGCAGCTGCTTCGGCCCGCGCAATGGGTCCTTCCACTACGGCGTCGACATCGCCGCGCCGATCGGGACTCCGGTCTACACCCCGCTGAGCGGAAGAGTGTCCCGGGCCGGTGCGGCCAGCGGTTTCGGGCAGGCCGTCTACATCACCCATGACAACGGCGACGTCACCGTCTATGGGCACGTGAGCCGGATCTACGTCTCCACCGGCCAGCGGGTCTACGCCGGGCAGAACATCGCCGCGGTGGGCAACGAGGGGCACTCCACCGGGCCACATCTGCACTTCGAGGTGCACAAGAACGGGAGTCTCTACGGCAACGCGATCGATCCGGTGCCTTGGCTGCGAAACCTGGGCATCTACATATCCGGCTGCGGCTGACCGACCGTACCCCCGGATGATCATCGGCAAATCGGGGGTTATCTCCACCGGAATCGACCGTTTTGCCGATGATCAACTCGGCATCATTGGGAGATGAGCGACGCGCGGGCCGAGTTCGCCGAACTCGCCCCCCCGACTGACCCGCGAGGCGCGTGGGGACTACCGGCGCCGGGCCAGATGCCGGTCACCATGGCACTCGAGCCGATGGTCACCAGGGTGCTGGCGCCGAACCCGTCCGGCATGACCCTGGACGGCACCAACACCTACCTCGTCGGTGCGCCGGGATCAGCTCAGGCGGTCCTGGTTGACCCCGGCCCGGACGACCCCGCCCACCTCGCTCGGGTCAACGCCGCACTGTCCGACCGGGGCGCGCGATGTGTGGCGATCCTGGTCACTCATCATCACTGGGATCACGCCGAGGCGGCGCTGCCCTGGGCGGAGCACTTCGGGGCTCCGGTCGCCGCCGCCGATCCAGCCGTGGCGGGCCCGCGCGGTCGGGTGCTGCAACCGGGGGAGCAGTTGCGGTTGGCGGGCACCTCGATCGGCGTCGTGCCAACGCCGGGACACTGCGGGGATCATCTGGCCTTTCGGATCGAGTCCGGCGCCGTCCTCGTCGGTGATCACGTGCTCGGCCGCGGTACGTCGGTGGTGACACATCCAGAGGGCGATCTCGTGGCCTATCTCGAATCGCTACGGCGGGTGTACGACCTTGGGCCGTCGGCCCTCTACCCGGGGCACGGGCCGGAACTGACGCAGGACCCGATCGCCGTTCTGGAGTTCTACCGCGTGCATCGGGACTTCCGGGAGCAACAGATCCTGACGCTGCTCACTGTTGCGCCACAACCGGTTTCGGCATTGGTGGAGATCATCTATGCCGCCGTACCACAGGCGCTTTGGCCGGCCGCTGAACAATCCACCCGAGCCACCCTCACCAAGCTGGAAAGGCAGGGGCGGGTCCACGTCGCGCAGGACGGTGTCCGGCTGGTTGGGTAGACCCGTGGCCGAGACCGACATCACCGCAGCGCAGGCAGGTCGGGTCACTGACTGGCTCGGCCGGCGCATCCCTGAGCTGAGTCCGCCACTGCGCTTCGACGTGATCGAGGGCGGGCGATCCAACCTCACATACCGGGTGGCCGACCTTGCCGGGAACATCTTCGCGCTGCGCCGCCCGCCGCTGTCCGGTGTCCTGCCCTCGGCGCACGATATGCAGCGCGAGCACCGGGTCATCAGCGCGCTGGGCGACACCGACGTACCGGTCCCCGCGACGATCGGCATCTGCACCGACCACGACGTCCTGGGCGCCGATTTCTATGTGATGGATTTTGTCGACGGCTTCGTCGCCCACGACCCGGAGACGGCGACCGCTGCGCTGTCCGATTCAGCGCGGATGACCGCCAGCGAGTCCGCGGTGGACAGCCTGCTCGCACTGCATCGGGTCGATCCGGCCTCGATCGGACTCGGTGACCTGGGCCGGGGTACGGGCTACGTCGTCGGCCAGCTGAAGCGCTGGACCAGGCAAGTGGCCAGCCTGCCGATCGAACCGATCCCCGGTCTACTCGACATGGGCGAGCGCCTGGCCGGTCGGGTACCGACCCAACACGCCGTCACGATCGCGCACGGGGACTACCGGTTCGGCAATCTGATGCTGGACCCCGACGGCAACGTCGCGGCCATCCTGGACTGGGAGCTGTGCACGCGCGGGGATCCGTTGGCCGACCTCGGCTGGTTGTTGTCCTACTGGAGCCCGCCGCCGGGCGTCGCGACGCTGCCCATGGCGATGCCGACGAGTGCGCCGGGATTTCTCAGCCGCGACCAGGCCCTGGCCCGGTACGGGGCGGGCAGCGATCTCTCGATGGACGACGTGGGTTTCTACATCGCTTTCGCTTACTGGCGGTTGGCAGCCGTACTCGCCGGGGTGTACTCCAGGAGCATTTCCGGTGCCTACGGTGACGGCGAGACCCAGCAGCGCGGGCTGAGTCCTGCAGGGATCTCGATGCTGGTCGCCGCGGCCGAGGCCTCGTTGGCTCGCAGCTGAGATCGGATCGTTTCCGCGGTAGCCTGCTCGTGTGAAGCGACTTGTGGCCTGGCTTCTCGGGCTCTACTTGCTCTTCGCCGTGATCGGTCGTTTCGTCGAAGGCATGGGTGCGGTCACCTGCGGTTGCTCGGAGGACTGCTGGTGCCACCGGCCTGGCCTGTCCACCTTCCGCTGGGTGTTCCCCTACCGGCACCGACAGCGCGGCGAAGTCTGACCGCCGAGGCACTGGCCGACCCCGGCTCAGCCACGCTGTACGGGTGGAGCCCGGAAGTTCGCCCAGCCCGGAGGTGTGGTCGAACTCCAACGCCAAGGCGGCACCGCCAGACTCCTGTAGGCCCGGCGAACGGCGCGGAGGCGGGTGGGGGTGACCGGCCGGGTTAAGGTGTCCGCTTGGTGAACGGCAGGCATCCGGGACGGCACATGAACAAACAATCGGGTGCCGTCGACGAACGACCAGGCGAGTCACCTGCCGAACGCGCGGACCGCAATTTCGCCGATCTGCTCCAGGAGTTGCGGGTCACCCAGACCGGCGTCCAGATCCTCTTTGCCTTCTTGTTAACACTGGTCTTCCAACAGCGATTCATCGAACTCGACCGGTTCGCCGTGATCGTCTACGTGGTGACTGTGATCTTCTGCGTCGCATCGTCGATCTTCCTCATTGCACCGGTTGCCCTGCATCGAGCGATGTTCCGGCTCGGACGCAAGACCGAGGTGGTCGACGGCTCGGCCAAGCAGGCGAAGACCGGAATGGCCCTATTGGCGGTGGCCCTGGTCGGTGCGGCGTTGCTCGCGCTTGACGTGCCGCTGCCGCGCTGGCTGGCCTTGGTCATCGTGGGCGGGATCGCGATGACTCTGGTTACGGTCTGGTACGTCGTACCCGTGCGAAAGGCTCGCCGTCCGGCCGAGCCGGACCCCACGGACCCGCAGACTGAATGACGTCTTTCCCAGGAATGGTGACCACGCGGCGTCGGTTGCCCCTGGCATGACCGCACCCACATTGTCAGACAGATTCGCGATCGGCGGCGAGCTAGTCGTACATCGGCTCGGCTACGGAGCGATGCAACTCCCCGGGCCCGGGGTCTGGGGTGAGCCGGCCGACCGGGACGGCGCGCTGGCCGTCGTCCGCGCAGCCGTCGAGCGGGGCGTGGACTTCATCGACACCGCCGACTCGTACGGGCCATTCGTCAGTGAGCAGATCATCGCCGAGGCGATCCATCCCTATCCCGAGGGCCTGGTCATCGCCACCAAGGCCGGGCTCACCCGGACGGGGCCGGGCCAGTGGACCCCGGTGGGCCGCCCGGCCTACCTCAAGCAGCAGGTCGAACTCAGCCTTCGCCACCTCAAGCTGGACCGCATCGACCTGATTCAGTTGCACCGCATCGACGCCGAGGTTCCACTGGGCGACCAGCTGGGCGCGTTCGCCGAACTCCAGCAGTCCGGAAAGGTCGGCCACATCGGTCTCTCGGAGGTGTCGGTCGCCGAGATCAAGGCGGCCCGCGAGATCGTCGAGGTGGCCAGTGTGCAGAACCTCTACAACCTCACCAACCGGAGGTCTCAGGACGTGCTGGACTACAGCACGGCGGAGGGCATCGCGTTCATCCCGTGGTTCCCGATCGCGACCGGTGACCTGGCCGCGCCCGATTCGCCGGTAGCCGAGATCGCCCGGGAACTCGACGCCACACCGTCCCAGATCGCGCTCGCTTGGCTCCTGCAGGCATCCCCTGTGGTGCTGCCGATCCCGGGTACCAAGTCGGTGGATCACCTGACCGAGAACATGGGTGCGGCAGAGATCCGGCTCTCTGCCGAAGACGTCAGCCGCCTGGATGCCTTCGCCTGACCGGACCCGGCCAGTACGCGTCAAAGTGGTCTTAAACGACAGCCGAATACGGCTTGGGCTGCCGGTTGTGACCACTTCGCTTTGCCGGTGGGCAGGGGCGGGGTCGAACCGCCGACCTCTCGCTTTTCAGGCGAGCGCTCGTACCGACTGAGCTACCTGCCCCGCGAAGCCGTACCGCTGGCGAGAGCGGTACGGCTCCATTGCAACTCCGCACCAGTGCGTGAACACCGCGAGGAGCAGCGACCCTGACCGGGCTCGAACCGGCGACCTCCGCCGTGACAGGGCGGCGCGCTAACCAACTGCGCTACAGGGCCTTGCTGGTGTTTCCGCTGTGCTGCTGTGGTGCAACATGCCGATCGTAGGTGCCGACACAGGAGCATGCATGCCGGTACGTACCCCCAACGGGATTCGAACCCGTGCTACCGCCTTGAAAGGGCGGCGTCCTGGACCACTAGACGATGGGGGCTCGCGCACCATCGGGGCCCGCCGAGTGTAGAGGATGCCCCAACTCGGCCGCACATCGTGACCGCGGGTGTCCTGTCCTCAGATGTTAACTTGACCATCTGACAAAAGACGTCTGTACTGTCATTACGTCAAGACACAGGGGGCTAACGCGTGGATGTCACGGTCAATGGCACAACACACACACTCGATCCGAGCGAGGGGGACACCGCGGTCAGTCTGTTGCGGGACACCCTCGGGCTAACCGGCACCAAGCTGGTCTGCGGGTCAGGGGTGTGCGGCGCCTGCACGGTCC
>JBPCPI010000213.1:0-12320 GCA_050999295.1 Geodermatophilaceae bacterium
AGACATCGCCGCCCGGGCTGCGGTGAAACTCCGTGGTTAGTCAGTGCCGATTTTCCTGGTTCGCACTGTTCATCCTCGGAGGAGTGGTGCGAGCCGCATCGCGATGGCAGCTCTGCTGACCGGCATCCTTGGCCTCGCCTGCCTCCTGCCCGGATGCGGCGCGAGTGGCGGTACGGGTAGCGGCGCCACCACCGGTACCAGTCCGGCCGCCCGGGACGCGCCGATCATCGAACTCGGCAGCGAGCAGTACCAGCCACGCCTGGATCCGGCCGACTTCGTTGACGGGGTCGACAACCCGTACTTTCCTCTCGTGCCGGCGACCCGATGGGTCTATGCGGGAGTAGTCGACGGCGTGTCCGAGCGAATCGAGCTCGAAGTAACGGATGAGCGCAAGACGATCCTCGGGATTTCGGCCGTCGGCGTGCGGGACGTCAACTATCACGACGGTGAGCTGGCAGCGCGCACCATGGACTACTACGCCCAGGACCGCGTGGGAAACGTCTGGTATCTCGGCGAGGTCACCCAGAACTACGAGAACGGCATGCCCACCGACCTCGAGGGCTGGGAATCCGGCGTCGGCGGCGCACTGCCCGGCATCTTCATGCTCGCCGAGCCGGCCGTGGGCGATGCCTACCGGCAGGTACACCATGCCGGCCAGGCGGAGGATCTCGCGGAGGTGATCGGCATGGGTGCGACGCGCTCCATCGCTCTGGGCGACTACCGCGATGTCCTGGTCATCCTAGGTTGGAGCCCGCTCGAGCCCGACATCATCGAGGAGAAGTACTACGCCCCCGGCGTCGGGAAGGTCTACGAGGTGTTGACCGCCGGCGGGGAGGGCGGGACCGAACTGGTCGAGCACTCCGCACCCGGCTGATTGCATGGTCGGTGGCGTTAGTCGAGCCTACGTCGGCCCGCCCCGCACGCCAGCCGCCGCGTCAGCTACAGGTCAGAATCGGCATTCAGCTGATCTTCAGTGGCCGGGGCGCAAGGTCACGCGCAGACGGCCAGTAAACGACTGGCGACCTTGAGAAACGGGACCCCGAGCCATGATTGCCTGTTCGTTCCGCTATGCCCGCGATCTGTTGTGCATGCTCTTCGTAGCGGCGGCCGTGATGAGCGTCGCTACAGCCTGCACCCCGTCAGGCGCTGATTCGTCCGGCCCGCCCGACACCGACGAGGGCACCACGGTGGAGTTCGATCCGGCGAACTTCGTCGATCCAACCCTGGACACCAATCCCTTTCACCCGTTGCGGCCGGGGCTGCAATGGGTCCGCGGTGGGACGACTGAGGTGGGGTCGCGGGTGGTACCCCTCGAGGTCATCTCGACGATGACTGACGTCATCCGGATCATCGACGGGGTTCCGGCCATTGCGATGCTCGATCAGTCGACCGACTCCGGCGAGATCTCGCAGCAGGGTATCGACTACCTGGCACTGGATAAGGACGGAAACGTCTGGATCATGGGTGCCTACGCCGAGGATTACGAGGGCGGGCAGTACACCAACTCCGATACCCCTTACCTCGGTGACGGCGGAGGCGAGGGCGGCCTTGGCCGGATCGGCATCTTGTCTCCGGCGGCGGTGACGATGGATACCCCACGCTGGTTCATCGCGTCAGCCCCTGATGAGAAGGGTTCAGTGGGTCAGCCGGTCTCAGTCGGGACCACTACCTGCGTGCCGTTCGGTTGCTATGACGACGTCCGCGTGGTCCAGGAAGGCAATGTCGGTGCGCCGGACAACGAGAACAAGTACTACGCACCCGGTGTCGGCGTGGTCAACAACATTCCACTGGATGCGAGCTTGCATCAGGACACCTTCGTGCTGCTCAACTTCGTCGAGCTGAGCGCAGCCGGGCTGGCCGAGGCCAGCCAGACGGCATTGGATCTCGAAGCGCATGCCCGCATAACCAACCCTGACGTGTACGGATCCGTGCCCGACGCCTACCGGGTCGGATCATGACCCAGACAAGCGTGATGTCGGCACCCATTCCGACCCAGCCCTCCGATACCCAATCAATCGTGGAAATCGACAACATGTCGAAGTCGTATGGCAATCAAGACCACCGGACCGAGGTTCTGCGCGGGGTGAACCTGACCCTCATGCCGGGCGAGAAGGCGAGCCTGATTGGACCGTCCGGGAGTGGCAAGTCCACCCTGCTATCCCTGATTGCCGGCCTACTTCGTCTGGACGAGGGAACGATCGCGATCGACGCAGTGGCAATGAGTGATCTGGATGACGCGGCCCGAGCCAAGCTCCGCGCCAACCGAATCGGGATCGCTCTCCAGGCCGACAATCTCATCCCGTTCCTCACCGCCCAGGAGAACGTGCAGCTGGCTATCGCTTTCGGGTCAGGTCAGTCCCGACGATCCGCCCGCGCCAAGGCACTCGCCCTTCTCGAGAGATTCGGGGTGGCTCACCGTGCCCAGCACGTTCCTCGTCACCTCTCCGGTGGTGAAGCCCAGCGGGTGGCACTTGCCGTGTCGGTGGCCAATGAACCCGCGCTCCTGCTGGCCGATGAGATCGTCGCCCAGCTCGATGGCAGTACCGCAGGGAAGGTGGTCGACGAGGTCATGGAAGCCGACTTCGCCGTGCTGTTCGTAACCCACGATGCCGCGATCGCTGATCTCGCGGACACCCGCTACGCGCTTGTCGATCAAGGAGTGCACGCAAGATGACCACGACCGCGGTTGCCAATCACATCAAGAACGACATCCTCACCACCGAACTGATCGTCGATCACACGACCGAGCAGGGGCCAGTCCGGGCGCTCCATTGCCAGGAAATCGCCGTCGCGGGTGGCAGCAGCCTGGCGGTCATGGGTGCGAGTGGGTGCGGCAAATCGACGCTGCTGGGTCTGCTCGCAGGGCTTGCGCTGCCGACGGAGGGCAGTGTGGCTATCGGTGGCGAAGCAATCTCCGCGCTGCCCGAGCGCGCCCGAGTCAGATTTCGCCGACGGGCACTTGGCATGGTCTATCAAGCCGACAACCTGTTGCCGCACCTCACCGTCGAGGAGAACGTCGAACTCCAGCTCGCGATCTGCCGCCGAGACGCGGCGCCCGGACCGGGCACCGATCCGGGCGCTCTGCTCGATCGGCTGGGCCTCGGCGAGCTGTCGCAGCGGATGCCGGACCAGCTTTCGGGTGGGCAGCGACAGCGAGTCGCCGTGGCGCGGGCGATCATTCACCGGCCCGCCGTCATCCTGGCTGACGAACCGACTGGCGCACTCGACGCCGACAGCGCTCAGATCGTGATCGAACTGCTCGTAGATGTCCAGCACGAAATCGGGGCGACATTGGTGATCGTCACCCACGATCCCGTCATTGCCACCCACGTGGACCGGGTCATGAACCTCGGACCGCTCGTTCCGAATTCGGAGCAAAGCCATGCTTGCTAAGTACGTCATCGCCGACCTGGTCCGTAACGCTCGCCGAACCCTGTCGACCATGGTGGGGGTGACGCTCGGCGTCGGCCTGTTCTGCGGCGTCCTGTTCTTCGTGGACGGACTCTCGGCATCGATGACCCAGCGAGCAGTGGCCCCGCTCCCCATCGACATGCAGCGCATCGTCACCGAGCGCGTCGGCGGGGCGCTCACGTTCACCCAGACGTTCAATTCCGCCAGCACCTTGGCAGCGGGTGAGCAGGCCAGGGTCGAACTCGAAGTGCACAACCCGGGTGAGTTCCCCGCCAACGAGGTCACCATCCGTTCGCAACCCGGCGACAACCTGAGCTTCGTCAGCGGTTCGGCCGAGCTCGACGGTGCACCGATGACCGGCCTCACCGAGAATCCCTTCGCGCACGGCCCCGGCAAAGTAGGCCTCAATCTCGGCACCGTCGAGCCGGGTCGTACGAGACTTCTCAGCTACCTGGTCGAGGCCAAGGCCGGCACCGACCTCAATGACTCCACGATCACATCCACGTACTCCAGCCGGGAGTCGGTGATCCCCTTCGCGGTCAACCAGAACGCGGCCGTGCCGCTGGACGAGCTCGCGCGGATGATCGCCCAGGTCCCGGGCGTGGCCAACGCCAGCCAACTGTCGCTGGCCGACCTGGGACCGGACACCTTGTCCTCCGGCGGGTCAACCGCTGCAGGCCCGGCCAAGATCTTCGGCTTCGATGCTGACTACGCGGCCCGCGACGCCACCGTCAACATCGTCTCAGGTGAACTCAGTGCCGACGGCGGCGTTGTCAGCGTCGAAGCTGCGCGAGCGATGAGCGTGACGATCGGCGACATGGTCACGGTTGCCCTGCCGGACGGCTCCGCTCTCGACCTCGAGATCACCGGCATCGCTGATTTCAGCCAGGCGCGGTCTCTGTTCTCCAGCCGCCGAGGCGGCGACCTGGAGACATTCATCTACTCGCCCAACTCGATCACCATCTCATCGCAGTTGTTCGCTGACACCGTGCTACCTGCCTACGAGCGCGCGGGGACCGATCAGACGGGGCGGCTGAAGAACCCGCCGCTACGCGAGATCGACATCACTCTCGAGCGCCATCTTCTCGACTCAGAACCGGCCACCGCACTGGCGCAGACCCGGCGCCTGGCCGACGACATCACCCGAGTCGCTCTGCACCAGGACTACCTGCTGGACAACATCTCCAACACCCTCGAGGTTGCCGCCCAGGACTCGTCGGCGGCCAAACGCCTGTTCATCTTCCTCGGCGTGCCCGGCTGCCTGCTGGCCGCCATGCTGGCCGGCTATGCCGGAAATGTGCTGGCCGCCGCCCAGCGCCGCGAGCAGGCGACACTGAGGATCCGAGGCGCAAGCCGGCGACACCTCCTTCGGATGCTCACCCTTCGTACGGCGATGCTCACCGCTGCTGGATCAACAATTGGACTCATCCTTGGCTACGGCGCGGCCGCGGTGATCCTCGGCCAAGCGTCCTTGAGCCGAGCGAGCACGTCCAGTCTGGTGACCTCCGCCCTGATCGGTTCCATCAGCGGCTTCCTGGCAACTGGCACTGCGCTGTAACTCACTGGCCGCCGCTCCATCGAACGGGAGATCAACGAAGACCGGGCACAGATGGTGGACCGAGCACCGCTGTGGAGGCGGGCTCGCCTCGACATCATCGGGGTGGTAGTCGTGATCATCGGGACCGTCGTTGCGTTGCGCACCCACGCCTTCGACGGCGAGGCGGGTTCGGTGTACTTCGGCCGAGCCGTCAAACTGAACCTGCCGCTGCTGGTGCTGCCCGTCGCGGTCTGGATCACCGGAAGCTTGCTCGCTGCGCGCCTGTTCGGCGCAGTTCTTGCTCGTAGTCAGCCGCAGTCGACGAGCGAGGTCGGGCGGCCTCTGCCCAGCCTCTACCGGTTCAGCGTCGGACGCCGGCCCTGGGCAATCGGCAATGGCGCGGTGGTGGTCTCGCTGATCGTGGCTCTGGCCACCTGCCTCGGCGGCTTCACCGCCTCCTACGACACCGCCAAGGCGCAAGACTCCAGATTCGCGAATGGCTCGGACCTTCGCATCACGCCGAGCCCGACCTCGGAGCAGACGTATGGAATCACCGACGCCGCTACTTTCCGGACCGACGGCGTTGCCGGCGACACCGGTGATCTACGGCGTCAGCAACGTCATCCTGCGCAGTGCCCGAACGTCTGACCCCGCCAACTTGGCCGCGATCGATCCCGACAGCTACGCATCGGTCGCTCCGGTGTCCGACGCACACTTTCCCTCCGGCGATGCTGTCGCAACGTTGCACGAACTCAAGACTGACCCGACCGGAATACTCGTGAGCGAGGAGATGGCGGCCTTCCTCCGGGTAGAGATCGGCGACTCGGTGTTCGCGCTACTCGCCCGGGCCACCGATGCGCAGGTCGACGTCGAGTTCCACGTCGTCGCGCTCTTCGAACGACTCCCGGGGTTCCCCGATGGTGCGGACGCCGTGATCTCCATCGATGCCCACACCGCCGGCGTGCCGGGCAAGGACCCGGACTTCTTCCTGGCCTCGGCTGCCACCAACGACGATGCGGGCCTGCAACGCGCCGTCACATCGCTTCAACAGGGACCTGCGGCCGCCGACACCCTCCAGATCGACAGCCGGATGTCCACCCTCGCGCGAGACCAATCGAGCCTTGCCGCGCTGAACATCGCGGGATTGGTCACCCTCGACTCGACGTTCGCACTCTCGATGGCCGCCGTGACCATCGCGATCTTCGTATTCGGGTTGCTGCTCCAGCGCCGACGCGAGTACATCACCCTGCGCGCCCAAGGCCTTGAACCACGAACGATTCGCCTCCTCATTGGTGCCGAAGCCGGCACCGTCGCCGTTGGCGGTGCCATCGCCGGCCTCGCCGTGGGTGCCGCGATGGGCTACTACTTCACCACAGTGCTGCGGCCGCTGTTCGTGCTCGCGCCGAACTACACGCTGTCCGTCGGTGCGATCGCCACGCCAATTGCGTTGGTGCTCGTCGCGACTGTGCTTGCCTCGCTCGCAGCTTCGCGCCTGGTGAACCGGCTCGAACCCACCGAGTTGCTCAGAGACGAGTAGTCACCGGTCGGCAGGGTCTCGGGTCCAGGTCAGCCAAGTGGTCAATAGTTGCAAGCGAGCCGCCCGCTCAGTTGCAGCTATTGACCACTTGCCGGGCCCACTCCCGACCCGCGCGGCGAACAGTTCAGCCCGCTTGCGCGGAGATCCGGCAGAGCAGCTGTAGGTGCGCAGGTGCGTCGGGGTTGCACCGTTCTACGACGACTTCGAGGTCAGGGTCTTGAGCGCGAAGCACATGGATGTCCTCGACCAGCCAATCCGGCACCCAACGCAACGGTTGTCCAGCTGCAACGTCGACGAGCAAAGCTCGTGGGTTGTACGGGTTATCGGGCTCATCGCGAAGCTCAACGGGAGCGCCAGGCTTCAGTCGTTCGATCAGCTCGTCGGAGCCGGCGTGGTAACGAACGCCGGAGACAAAGAGCGGGCTGACGACCTTGCCGTCCTCGTCAGTCTTTAACGGATCCACTACATGGAGGTGTCGGTCACCCGCGGGCCACCAGTGAGCCAGCACCTCGAACGGAGTGTCTGCGCCGTCTCCTTCGAGACCCAACCTCGCCCGGTAGCGCGAGTACTGGGGCCGATCGTGCGACATGACGTGTGAACATCAGATCGCAGGAGTAGCCCGTTGTCGATGCGGTGCTCTCCTCCATTGGCGATCGGGCGGATGTGAGCGGCCTCTAGGACGCGTCTAATGCGATCGCCGGTGACCGCACAGCGTCGACTGTATGCATATAGAACCACCGCCTTGAACGACTGCTGCCCCAGGCGGGGTCGGACCAGTATCGGATCACCTCGCGTCGGCCCTGGCCCGTACCAAGCATCGTTGCCCGGGTCGAGGGCACTTGCTTCGAGGATCTGGTTCAGGGCAAGTTCGAGGCCGGCGGATTCTGCTGCGGGGGTGGCGTATTCATAGGTCTTCCCCTGCACGATGTTCGAGGCGAAGTCGGCTGGCGCCACGAGTACCTCCTCAGGCCGGAAGAACCGGACATCACGAATGAAGACACACCCGATAGTCGGATCCTCGTGTGGCCCAATGGCTGCTCGTCGATAGCGACCGACGCGACGGCGCATCTCCGCCAGGCCAGGCACGCCGTTCGCCCGGCCGGTGGCTGAGAATTACGCCGTGCGGGCGTACGTAGGAGTGACCGACCAATCCTGGTTCGAATTCCTCGCTGCGCACCCGAGCGTCGCGCCGTGCGAGCCAAGTGGTCAGTAACTGCAAGGAACAAGGCCCCTGGGTTTGCAATTACTGACCACTCGGGGGAAGTGGCCATCATCGCTATCTAGCCGCGGTTGCGTCTGCCTGCTCGGGCGGCAAAATCGTCAAGTGCGGCGAGCACTTCGCGCGACCTCCATATGCGGCCGCGCTTCGAGCCGGTGAGCTCGGTGAGTACGCCCGCCTCTACGAGCGGCGCGATCGGTCGGAGGGCATTGGCTGCGGATAAGCCCAGTTCCCCGGCTACTACTGCCGAGTCGATGACAGGCTGTCGCAGAAGCAGTTCCGCTAGACGCCAAGCTGCGGAATCGCGACGAGCGGGGATCCTGTCCCTCCACTCTGCGCGGAGCTGGTTCAGGTCGGTCACAAGTTGGCGACCGTTGGCGATGGCGGTGACTGCGGCTGTGGCCACTTGTTCGACGATGGGCGCTGGGTCGCCGTTTCGGTAGTCGGTGAGGCTGCTGAAGTAGGCCTGCGTATCGGTCAACAACCCAGCGGAGACTGGGACCGTGACCTTCCTAGTCAGGCCGTGGCCACGGAGCATCGCGTGGATCAGCGCACGTCCGGTACGGCCATTCCCGTCGGTGAACGGGTGGATGGTCTCGAACTGGGCATGCGCGATCGCGGCCTGGGTCAGTAGCGGCACGTCAGAACGCTGAGTGAAGCGGACAAGGTCATCTATTGCCGCGACCACGCGGCTGTGATGCGGGGGGACGAAGGCCGCTCCGTGCGGCCCGAAGGAATCGCCTCCGATCCACACTTGCTCGGTCCGCCAGAGGCCAGGCCTTTCTGATGGGTTGTTCTGCATCAGGGCTGCATGCATGGCAAGGATGGCGTCGGCATCCAGGCAGTCAGCCAGTGCGATCGCCGCCTTCATCGCGTCGACGTTGCCGACGATCTCGGTGGCATTGCGCTTGTCGGGGCTGCCCAGTTCAGCCAGGGCGATCGCCTGGGCGCTGGATGTGAGGTTCTCGATCCTCGATGACGAGGCCGACTCCGAACGCAGCAAGACAGCGGCGAAGGGCGCAAGTTCAGAGCCGATTTCGGCGTCGAATCGTGACACCTCGGCTGTCGCCTCATCGGCAAGTGCGGCGATGGGACCCGGGATATGCAGGCTGAGGTCTGCGATCGTTGGGACGACGGCGGCGCGGTAAGGGCCGCTGTGTCGCTCACGTACCCTGCGAGAAACCAGATCTGGGGAAATGCTGGGAGTCCAGACGATGTCTTCCCATCCGACCGCGGGCCACGGCTCGGCAAGCTCCCCCTCGGGCTCCCTACCTGATGACATAGACGGATATTATCATCATTTATGGCTCTAAATGAAAATAAGGGCGGGCAATCTTCATTTAAATGAGGCCGCTAAGGAGTCAAGTCCAGGTCAGGACGCGCTTGCGCCATACGTAGATCAGCACCACTGCAAGCAGGCCGACGAAGACCCCCATCTCCACCAGCGCCGTCATACCGAACCCCGGGTCGGCAAAGATCGTGGCCCAGGGAAAGAGGAAGATCGCCTCGACAGCGAAGACCACGTAGAGGAACGCGTACACGAAGTAGCGGATCTGGGACTGTGCCCATCCCTCGCCGACGGGGTCGACGCCGCTCTCGTAGGTCCGAAAGCCCTCGCTGCCAGCGGAGCGGTCAGGTGCAAGCAGTGCGTTCAGCGCCCCCGCGCCGGCGATCAGGACGACCCCTATGATCAACAGGACGCCGACGGTGACATAGCCACTCATCCGGGCCTCCTGATGTCGAGATCGGTGGGTGCTACCGCGAGCTAAAGGCTAGGCCACAAAGCTTGCTGCGGCGCACGTCACATTGCGCTTTTTGTTCGGCGAACGGGCATACGATGGCAACCAACGGGTAGCAGAAAAGGCTCTATCGAGACGGCAGTGGAGGTCGCGCACTCTGTGACCAAACCAGTACTCCTGATCGATCGCGTTGTCATTCGCCTGGCCGGGGATTCCGGGGACGGAATGCAACTCACCGGTGACCGCTTCACCGCCGAGACCGCCTCGTTCGGGAACGACCTGTCGACCCTGCCTAACTTCCCCGCCGAGATCCGCGCTCCGGCCGGCACACTGCCGGGGGTCTCCTCGTTCCAGTTGCACTTCGCCGATCACCACATCATGACGCCAGGCGATGCCCCGGACGTACTCGTGGCGATGAATCCAGCGGCGCTGCGGGCGAACCTCGGCGATCTGCCACGCGGCAAGACGATCATCGCCAACGCCGACGAGTTCGCCGGCCGCAGCCTGACCAAGGTCGGTTATGTCGAGAACCCGCTCGAGGACGACTCGCTTGCCGATTATCAACTCATCTCGGTTCCGCTGACTTCGCTCACCCTGGAAGCGCTCAAGGACTCCGGCCTGGGCAAGAAGGAGGCCGAGCGGGCCAAGAACATGTTCGCGCTTGGCCTGCTGTCCTGGATGTACAACCGGCCGACCGAGGGCACGATCGCATTCCTGCACAAGCGCTTCGCCAGCAAGCCCGAGATCGCCGAGTCCAACATCACCGCCTTCCGGGCGGGTTACAACTATGGCGACACGACCGAGGCCTTCGCGGTCTCCTACGAGATCAAGCCGGCCGCGATGCCGCCCGGGGTCTACCGCAACATCAACGGAAACTTAGCTCTGGCCTACGGACTGGTGGCCGCAGCCAAGCAAACGGGGCTGCCGCTGTTCCTCGGCGCGTACCCGATCACTCCGGCCAGCGACATCCTGCACGAACTTGCCAAGCACAAGTCCTACGGCGTACGGACCTTCCAGGCCGAGGACGAGATCGCCGGAATCGGTGCGGCGCTTGGTGCTTCCTTCGGTGGTGCCTTGGGGGTCACGACGACGTCAGGACCTGGGGTGGCGCTGAAGGGCGAGACGATCGGGTTGGCCGTCTCGATGGAGCTTCCGCTGGTCATCGTCGACGTCCAGCGCGGCGGTCCCTCGACGGGTCTACCCACCAAGACCGAGCAGGCCGATCTCCTGATGGCGATGTTCGGCCGCAACGGCGAGTCCCCAGTGCCCATCGTTGCCGCGCGGTCACCCTCGGACTGCTTCGATGCGGCACTCGAAGCGGTACGCATCGCCACGACGTACATGACTCCGGTCTTCCTCCTCTCGGATGGCTACCTGGCCAATGGCTCCGAGCCCTGGCTGCTGCCGCACTCCGACGACCTGCCCGACCTGCGGCGGCCGTTCAGTACCGAGCCGAACGGACCGGACGGGGAGTACCTGCCCTACCTGCGCGAACCGAAGACCCTGGCCCGCCCGTGGGCGGTGCCGGGAACCGCCGGGCTGCAGCACCGACTGGGCGGCCTCGAGAAATCCGACGGAGCCGGCGAGATCAACTACGAGCCGGCCAACCACGACTACATGGTCCGCACCCGTCAGGCCAAGGTGGACCGGATCGCTGACGGCCTCCCGCCGACCGAGGTTGACGACCCAACGGGTGCGGCCCGGGTGCTGGTCCTGGGCTGGGGTTCGACGTACGGACCGATCGGCGCGGCCTGCCGTCGGCTGCGCGCGGACGGGCTCGAGATCGCCCAAGTGCATCTCCGCCATCTCAATCCGTTCCCAAGCGATCTTGGGCCGGTGCTGAAGCGGTACGAGCGGGTCGTCGTACCGGAGATGAACCTGGGCCAACTGGCTCTGCTGCTGCGGGCGGAGTACCTGGTCGACATCGTCGGCTACAACCAGGTCCGCGGCCTGCCCTTCCGCGCCGCGGAACTCGCCGACGTCCTGCACGGCGTGATCACCGAGATAAGCGAGTCCGTGGGGGCAGCAAAGTGACCGATATCGGCATGCCGACGCTCAAGCCCAAGGACTTCAAGACCGACCAAGAAGTCCGCTGGTGCCCGGGGTGCGGTGACTACATCATCTTGAACACGGTGCAGTCCTTCTTGCCCGAGATGAACATCCGGCGTGAGGACATCGTGTTCGTGTCCGGAATCGGCTGCTCGTCGCGCTTCCCCTACTACGTGAACACCTACGGGCTGCACTCGATCCACGGCCGCGCCCCGGCGATCGCCACCGGCCTTGCCGCGTCACGACCGGACCTGTCCGTCTGGGTCGTGACCGGGGACGGTGACGCGCTCTCGATCGGCGGCAACCACCTGATCCACGCCCTGCGGCGCAACGTGAACCTCACCATCCTGCTGTTCAACAACCGGATCTACGGCCTGACCAAGGGCCAGTACTCCCCCACGTCCGAACTCGGCAAGATCACCAAATCCACGCCGATGGGTTCGCTGGATGCGCCGTTCAACCCGCTGTCGCTGGCGATCGGGGCCGAAGCGAGCTTCGTGGCCCGGGCCATGGACTCCGACCGCGCCGGCTTGCTCTCGGTGCTGCGGGCCGCGCATGAGCACCAGGGTGCGGCCTTCATCGAGATCTACCAGAACTGCAACATCTACAACGACGGTGCCTTCGACGTGTTGAAAGATCCGGAGACCCGCGACGAGGCGATCGTCCCGTTGGTCACCGGCGAACCGATCCGGTTCGGCCGGGACGGCCGGATGGGTGTCGTCCGGGACCCGAACACCGGTGTCCTCGGCGTCGCCGAGGTGGCTTGCATCAGCGAGGACGAGATCGTCGTGCACGATCCGACGACCGAGGATCCGTCGTACGCGTTCG
>JBPCPI010000234.1:0-11607 GCA_050999295.1 Geodermatophilaceae bacterium
CGCTCAGCCGGGCCGTGTGGGCGGCCCGCGCCGCGGGACAGCCCGCGCCGCTGAGCGCGGCCGCCCGTACCGAGCAGCGCAGCCAGATCGCGGCCGTCCACGAGGAGATCTAGCGGGGCGTCCTGCAGTGAGCCAAGAGGGCGGGAGCATCGCAGGGCCGTCCGCGGCCCGAGGAGCGGACCGACCGGTGAGCGCAGCGAGCGCCGGCGGGAAAGCAATGAGCCGCGCGCGCGGGACAGCGACGAGCCCATTCCCGGTTCTGCGGATCGCGTTGGTGGCCGGTGTCCGGTACCCGATCGCCGAACCCTTCGCCGGAGGCATGGAGGCCCATACCTGGACGCTGGCCTCCTTGCTGACCCGCCGTGGCCACGAGGTCACCGTCTTCGCCGGCAGGGGGTCTGATCCCGCACTGGGCCGGGTCGAGGTCCTGGATGACGTCGGGTTCAGTCCATCGGCCCAGGCGCGCCAAGACGTGTCCATGCCACCTGAGGAGTTCCTGCGCGAGCATCACGCGTATCAGCGGTTGATGCTGCACCTGGCCGGGGAACAGTCCTTCGACGTCGTACAGCTCAACTGTCTGCACTATCTGCCGGTTGCCATGGCCGATCTCCTGCCCCAGCCGCCGGTGCTCAGCTTGCACACGCCACCCACCCCCTGGTTGGAGTCCGCCCTGTACGGCGGTCGACGCATCCGGCCGGTGGCCGTCTCGTCGTGGACGGCGCGCGCCTGGGCGCCGGCGTTGGGTGCCATTCCGGTGATCGGCAACGGAGTCGACCTGGATCGCTGGGCCCCCGGGCCAGGAGGCCAACAGGCGGTCTGGACCGGACGTCTGGTCCCGGAGAAGGGCGCCCATCTGGCGATCGACGCGGCCGCGCTGGCCGGGATCCCACTCGTGCTGGCCGGGCCGGCTTCGGACCGGCAGTACTTCGACGACCAGATCGCTCCGCGCCTGGGACGTGGGGCGAGCTGGGCTGGCCATCTCGGGCACCGCGACCTCGTGTCGCTGGTCGGTGATTCCGCCGTCAGCGTGGTGACACCGTGCTGGGACGAACCGTTCGGGTTGGTCGTCGCCGAATCACTGGCGGTAGGGACCCCGGTGGCGGCCTTCGCGCGCGGCGCGGTCCCGGACATCCTGGATGACGCCACCGGCAGCCTTGCCCAGCCCGGAGATGTCGCTGCGCTGGCGGATTCGATACTCGCGGCCGCGTCCCTCGATCGCGGCGTCGTTCGGGCTCGAGCCGAACAGACCTGTGACGTTCAGCGGATGGTTGATGGCTACCTGGACCTCTACCGCGATGTGATCGGACGTTCGGCACCCGTACGGCTGCCCGCACCTCGCCACATGCTGGACGAGCAGGCAACCATCCCGGCCCAGGAAGTCGGTTAGCGACCGCCCATGATCGGTTACTACGCCCATCACGTTGGGACCGGGCACCTGCATCGAGCTGCCGCGGTCGCCGCTCAGGTCGGGCGCGGGATGACCGTGCTCAGCTCGGCGGAGTCCCCGGTGCCGGTCAACCAGCTTCGACTGGCCCGCGATGATGACCCGTCCCCGGACGGCGACGTCACAGCTTCGCGGAGTTTGCACTGGGCTCCATTGGGGCACAGCGGGTTACAAGAGCGTACGAGTCAGATCGTACGGTGGGCCGAGGAGCAGCGTTGCTCGGTCCTGGTCAGTGATGTGTCGGTGGAGGTCCTCCTACTCGCCAGACTGCTCTCGATCCCGCCGGTGACGCTGGCCTTGCGCGGCGATCGGCTGGATCGTGCGCACGCGCTGGGCTACGACGTGTCCTGCGCGATCATCGCTCCCTGGCCGCGGCTGACCCATGGCCGTTGGCCCCAGCGCTGGCTCGACAAGACGGTGTGGGTGGGGCCGGTGTCCCGCTTCGACGGCCGTGCCCGGGTAACTGGCCGATGCGGACGGCCCGGTCGCTGTGTGGTCTTGATGCTCGGCCGTGGTGGGGATTCGATGACCGAGGTTGCGCTGCGCGAGACCACCGCCGTATCCGACACGCACTGGCACCTGATGGGCCGCGCGCCAGATCGTCAGCGGGTCCGCCCCGCCGCGCGAAACGGCGCCGGCACCGACCGCCCCGGCGCCGACCGCGACGGGCGAAACGGCGCCGACACCGACCGCGACGGGAGAGACCGCGAAGACACCGACCGCGACGGGCGTCACGGCGACGGCAGGGACCCCGACGGGGGCGACGGCGAGGGCACCGTCGAGCGGCTTGGTTGGGTGGCCGATCCGTGGCCGCTGCTGTGCCGCGCAGATGTCGTGGTCGCGGCTGCGGGTGATGCTGCGATCGCTGACGTCGCAGCCGCCGGCCGGCCACTGATCGCCGTACCCCAGCACCGGCCGTACGGCGAACAGCAGGCGCAGGCAGCGGCGCTGGTCCGGCACTGGCTTTGCCTCTCGGTGCCGACCTGGCCCAACCGGGAGGACTGGCCGCGACTGCTCGACCGGGCACAGTCCCTCGGGGGTACGGGATGGTCGGCCTACTACGACGGTCTCGGCTCGGCCAGGATGGCGGCGGAGTTGCTCGAGATCGCCGATCGGGGCCGCGGCTGGCAAGCCGGCAGGTCCGACCCACAGGGCCTCAGACAGGTCCGCGCGTTTGCGCGGCTGTCGGCGGGCTGATCGGTGGCCGAGATAGCCGTGATCACCACGGTCCGCGACCGGCTCGAGCACCTGGCGGCGATGCGTCGGGGTCTGGCCGGACAGCGACTCATACGTGGTCCCCGTGAGATCGAACATGTCGTCGTCCGGATGGGCGGAGCCGATCCTTGGCCAAGTCTCCCCGAGGGCCCCCCGGTCGCGGGTGTGGAGATGGTCCTTCCTTCGGGCGGCGATGGCGAGCGATTGCCGCTGGCTTCCGCGCGGAATGCCGGCGCGGCTGCGACCAGCGCGGACCTGCTGATCTTCCTCGACGTGGACTGCATTCCGTGCCCGGAGCTGATCGAGCGGTACCGCTGGATGGCCCAGCAGTACGGGGGGCTGCTGGCCGGACCCGTCGGTTACCTGCCCGAGGCGATCAACGGCGCCTGCGTCGATCCGGCTGAGCTTGCTCGGCTGGCCGTGCCGCACCCGGCGCGTCCGGTGCCCGACGACGGGGTGCTCGTTCCCGAGTGCCGGTACGAACTGTTCTGGTCGCTGTCCTTCGCGATCCGCCGCGCCGACTTTGCCGCGCTCGGCGGATTCTGCGAGGACTATGTCGGCTACGGCGGCGAGGACACCGATCTCGCCTTCACGGCCCGCAGACTCGGCATGCCATTCTCTTGGGTGGGCGGGGCCTGGGCCTGGCACCAGTACCACCCGATCGAGGACCCTCCGCGCAGTCATCTGGCCGACATCGTGGAGAACGCGCAGGTCTTCCGCCGGCGATGGGGGATTTGGCCGATGAAGGGCTGGTTGCGTGCGTTCGCCGACGAGGGCCTGATCGAGTGGGACAGCACCGGCGACACCCTGCGCCTGCTCACCACCGCGGAGAACGCGAGTTGATCATCGGAAAGTTGGCCTTTTCTTTGCGCGGTGAGCGGCGAAACCCCCCTGCATTCCGATGATCAACATGGGTCAGGGTGTGCGGCCGGGGTCAGTAGTAGCGGGGGTACGGGCTGAAGTCCGGATCGCGCTTCTCTAGGAACGCGTCGCGGCCCTCGACGGCTTCGTCGGTCATGTACGCCAGTCGGGTGGTCTCGCCGGCGAAGAGCTGCTGGCCGATCAGCCCGTCGTCGATCAGATTGAACGCGTACTTCAACATCCGCTGCGCCGTCGGTGACTTCGCGTTGATCTCGGCCGCCCACTGCAGCGCCGTACGCTCCAACTCCGCATGCGGGACGACCTCGTTGACCGCCCCCATCCGGTACATGTCCGCGGCGCTGTACGTACGACCCAGCGCGAAGATCTCCCGGGCGAACTTCTGCCCGACCTGCCGCGCGAGATAGGCCGAGCCGAACCCGCCGTCGAAGGAGCCGACATCAGCGTCGGTCTGCTTGAAGCGGGCGTGCTCTTCGCTGGCCAGGGTGAGGTCGCAGGTCACGTGCAGGGAGTGCCCGCCACCGGCCGCCCAACCCGGCACGACCGCGATCACCAGCTTGGGCATGAACCGGATCAGCCGCTGCACTTCCAGGATGTGCAGCCGGCCGGCCCGCGCGGGGTCCATCGACGCGGCGGTCTCTCCGCTCGCGTACTGATATCCGGTACGTCCGCGGATCCGCTGGTCACCGCCGGAGCAGAACGCCCAGCCGCCGTCGTGGGCCGACGGGCCGTTGCCGGTGAGCAGGATGCAGCCGACGTCGGAGCTCATCCGGGCGTGGTCCAGCGCGCGATAGAGCTCGTCAACGGTGCCCGGCCGGAAGGCGTTGCGCACTTCAGGCCGATCGAAGGCAACCCGTACGACGGGGCGGTCGGTGCCGTCAAAGACGTGCCGGTGATAGGTGATGTCGGCGAAGTCGAATCCGTCGACCTCGCGCCACACCGACGGGTCGAACAGCTCCGAGACGAACCGCTGCGCCACGACTGCCTGCCTCTCCGTGCTTGGGCCGGCGAACCCGGTTGCCGCCGTCACGACACTAGGAGGATGCCCGACGCCCAAGTCAGCCAGTTGCGAGGCGCCCGTGTGGTCCTGCGGGATTGGCGCCTCGGCGACCTAACCGCGTACCGCGAGTGGCTGCGGCCGCATCATGAATGGCACGCTTGGGACGGTCCGTATTTTCCCCGGCCCACCGACGTGGAAGCTGATCAGGCAGGCGCCGAACTGCGCCGCCGAATCGAGGCAGGCGATCTCGTCACACCTCGCACAAGCATGGTCATCGCCGATCCGGATACCGATGTCCTGCTTGGCCGGTGTCCTGGTACTTCGAATCGGAGCCCACCGACTGGCGCCGGATCGGAATCGTGCTGTTCGACCCGGGATCCTGGTCTGGTGGCCGCGGGGCCGAAGCCCTGCGACTTTGGACCGACTACATGTTTGCCACAACCGTGATCGTCCGCCTCGATCTCGCTACCTGGTCGGGCAACATCGGGATGTGCCGCGTCGCAGTGCAGGTCGGCTGGACCGAAGAGGCTCGATTTCGAGAGGCCCGGGTCGTACGCGGGCGCCGCTTCGACAGCGTGGTGTACGGCGTCCTGCGTCGTGACTGGCAGGGCTTCGACCGGCCATGAGCCGTGGGTAGCCTGGCCAGAATGCGGGTGCTCGAGATCTGGCGCTATCCGGTGAAGTCCCTGCGCGGGGAACGGCTCCACGAGGCTCCGGTCGGACTCGAGGGTGTCCAAGGCGACCGCCGGTATGCGATCTTCGATGTCACGACCGGGTACGGGCTGACCGCGCGCCGGGCACCGGAATTGCTGTTTGCCTCGGCCCGCCTGCGAAGCGACGGGAGTGCCGAGATCAACCTGCCCGACGGTTCCATCGCCGACGACGATGCGGCCCTGTCCGGGTGGCTGGGTCGGGAAGTCACTCTCCGCTCGACCGAGCAGGTCGCCCAGCGGCGCTTCGAGAATGTCGAGGATTTCGAGAACGAGTCAGACAGCCAGTGGGAGCCCTTCGAAGGCTCCTCCGGCGCATTTCAGGATTCAGGTGAGGCCGCGGTGTCGCTGCTGTCGAGGCCCTCCATGCGCGAGTGGGAACAGCAGAGATTCCGGGCGAACATCGTCCTGGACGAAGCCGGCGAAGGTGCGCTCGTCGGGATCCAGGTCAAGCTCGGCGAGGCGCAGTTGGACGTACGGACGCGCCTGTCCCGGTGTGTCATGACCACGAGGCCCCAGCCCGGCGGCATCGAGCGCAACCTCGACGTCCTGCGCACGATCCACCGCGAACTCGACGGCTGCCTGGCCATCGGCGCTGTCGTTCTGGAGCCAGGACCGGTCAAGGTCGGCGACGCAGTTCTGCCGTCCGCCGATTGAGCGACTGAGCCACTGAGCCATTGACCGCCCCGATCTCCGGCTTTGCCTACCTGATGCAGCGACGCGCCGGCCGGGCCAACGGCGTGTCCCGACGTCAGGTAGGCAAAGGCGGTTTCAGCGGCTTGCGCAGATGCACGAGGGTCACTCCGGGCTTGAGTTGCTCGCGGCGCTCCTCGACGTAGCCGTTCCGCTCGTACAGCCGAAGGTTGCCTTCGCTCAGATGACCGGTGAAAAGCGTCGCGCTGGTCACCTCCGGGCCCGCGTCGGCCTCGGCGGCGGCGAGCAGTGCGGTCCCCAACCCGATACCCTGCAGGTCCGGTGCGACCGTCAACCGGCCGATATGCAGGGTGTCTCCGTCCACGACCGACCGGACCGCGCCCGCCAGACGAGAGCCACGAATAGCCTTGTGTCCCACAGAGTTTGCCAGCTCAGTCACCAACTCGGGCAAAGTCTGGACGAGCGCGGGCAGCGACGGGTCGTTGTAGAGCTGGGCTTCCGAGGCGTACGCGGCCCGCTGCAAGGTCAGCACCTCGCCAGCGTCGGCCACCGAGAGTGGGGCGATCTCCGGTGCGTCCAGGAAGCCCTGTTGGCCCAGCTCCAGGTCGATGAAGGCGGCGACCATCGAGCGATAGGTACGTTCGATCACGTCAGGGTCCGCACCCAGGTCGGCGGCGATCTCCCGGACCCGAGCGATCACCTTCTCCACCCGATCGGGATCGCGGACGTCTGGCCCCATCGCCTTGAGCTTTCCCGCGGCCCGTACCCAGATCTCGCGCTCGGCGATCCCTGCGACGACCTGCCGATCGACGCGATCGATCTCAGCCCGAACTTCGCGCAGCGCTGACTGCCCGGCCGAGCTCGCGGCCGCATCCTCGTCGTTCACGAGTAGCAGTATGGACAGGTGCTTCCAGATGGGCAGGCCGAAGCTCTCCCGCTCCTGGGCGTAGCGGATCGAATCCTCCAGCGCCGCCCGCCCGACGCCCACCGCCCGCGCGGCGACCTGGATCCGGCCGATCTCCAGTCCGCGCATCATCTGCGCGAAACCCTGACCCTCAGCCGCCGAAAGTACGAGACCGGCTGCGGCGCCCATGCCCAGGCCCCAAATGCAATGGCTCGGAACGGCGACCCAGAAGAAAGCCTGCGACAGCGGGCCGGTGTTGTCGAAGCCCGGCTGACCGCTCAGGACATTGCCGACCATCTGTGCCAGCGTGACGCCGAAGTAGCTGGTGAGGCCTGCCGACAGGACCAGCCCCGGCTCCAGCACGAGCCAGCGAGGACTCTGCGGCCAGACAGCGGCGCAACCCAGCCCGGCCAGCCGCCGAACCCGGCCAAGAACTGAACGAGGAGCCGGATCTGGCATCCCGGCACTGCCGCACAGGCGCCGACATAGGCCCACCGCGGCGTCTGTCTCGCAGGGGCGTGATCGGCGCACTCACGACATCGAGCAACAGGAGCGCGTGGGCGACCAACATCGCCGCAACCAGGGCGTAGCCGGCCACTACCAAAGCTCGGATGCCTACGGTCGTACGGACCGCCACCGCGATCCCCGACCGCGGCCAGACATAGGCCCAACGCACCCCACCCGGCAAAGGCGACGAGGTCGGTGCCCATCGGTTCGAAGGCGGAGACGTTGCCCGCGGCCCAATAGGCGCGCAGACCGCCGTACCCGCCTCCCCGTACCGAGGGACCGCGCTCCCTCGAAAGAGGGAGCTGCGGGGTTCAGCGATCTGGGCGCACTGCTGGAAGACCAAGACGCGGCCGGCCGAGTCGATTCGCCGGCTGTCGGTGGACCCGCATTCCCCGCCGGAGTTCCGGGCGAATGTCGTACGAAACCTCGAGGAGTTCTACGCCGCGTACTACGTCGTCGAGGGCGACGGGATGTGGCTCGACCCGAAGGAGCGCGTCCGCATCTGGTAGCTGCCCGTACGCCAGACCCCCGGGGTCCGAGCCGTCAGGCATGCGATCGGGCATCATTCGCGGCATGGCCGACCCCAAGGACGGCGACGGAAAGAGTCGCGCCAAGCCGGAAGTACCGCTGCACACGCGGCTGCTCAACCAGACGATCGAGGTGGCCGAGACGATCGCCTACGGGGGGATCGCTATCTTCCTCGCCGTCACCGCGGTCGCCCTGCTCGTCCTCACCACGCGCAACATGGTTCCGCTGTTCACCGAAGACTCGGCGGATGTCGCGCTGGAAATCCTGGACACCCTGCTGCTGGTCTTCATCGTCGTCGAACTGCTCTACGCCGTACGGATCACCGTGGCCAAGCGCGAACTCCTGGCCGAGCCGTTCCTGCTTGCCGGGATCATCGCCTCGATCAAGGAGATCATCGTTCTGTCGGTCAAGGCAGCTGAAACGGCCGGCAAGGGAGCGGAGTTCCGGGACCAGATGGTGGAGATCGGCGTTCTCGGAGTACTCGTCCTGCTCCTCGGTCTCACCGCATTCCTCTTGCGCCGCAAGGAACGTGAGCCGGGCGAGGGTGATCAAGGCAGCCCGTACACCCGGGACGAGGCAGAGCAGCCGGGCTAGTGAGCGGCAGATCTCCGACCTGTCGGACGTCGTCGCCCGCCGCCCACTGCCGAGCCGCCCTCAGCGCAGGTCGCTGAAGAACGTACGGATGTCGTCGGTGAGTAACTGCGGCTCCTCCAGCGCGGCGAAGTGGCCGCCTCGGCCCTCGACGTCGACCCAATGAGTGACGGTGTTCTCGGCCTCGGCATAGCGCCGGATCCCGACGTCGTGGGCGAACATGATCGCCCCGGTGGGGATCCCGGACGGCTCCTTGGTCTGGCCCCATGACGAGTTCTGGGCGTAACCGACGTAGGCCGAGGAACCGGCAGTGCCGGTGAGCCAATAGATCATCACGTTTGTCAGCAAGTGGTCGCGGTCGATCACCTCGTCCGGCAACGCCGTGCGCGGATGGGTCCACTCGCGGAACTTGTCCACGATCCAGGCCAGCTGACCGGCCGGCGAGTCGACGAGACCGGGCGCTAGCGTCCCCGGCCGGGTGGACTGGATCGCGATGTAGCCGAACTCCTGCTGCATGAACGCGCCGACCCGGGCGATGCGGTCCCGTTCGAGGTCGGTGAGGGAAGCGAGCTCGGCTTCGTCGGGTTCCTGCATGGGCATGCCGAGGCTCCCGTTGACGTGCACTCCGACCACCGCACCAGTTGCCGCACGGCCGATCTCGGGCGACACCCCGGCGCCGATGTCACCGCCTTGAACGCCGTACCGCTCATATCCGAGCCGGGCCATCAGCGCCGCCCATGCCTTGGCGATCCGGGGAGTGTCCCAGCCAGCCTCAGTGACCGGGCTCGAGAACCCGAAGCCGGGCAGGCTCGGGATAACCAGGTGGAAGGCATCGGAGGCGTCGCCGCCGTGTGCCCTGGGATCGGACAGCGGGCCGATCACGTCGAGGAACTCCACAAAGGACCCCGGCCAGCCGTGGGTGAGCACCAGCGGCAGCGCGTCCGGCTCGGGCGAGCGGACGTGCAGAAAGTGCACCCGCTGGCCGTCGATGTCGGTCGTGAACTGTGGATGTTCGTTCAGAACCGCTTCCTGGGTAGGCCAGTCGTACCCGTCTGTCCAGTAGTCGACCAGTTCGCGCAGATAGGCAACCGGTACGCCGATGTCCCAGCCATCGCCGGGCAGCGGCGCCGGAAAACGGGTACGGCGCAGTCGGTCGGCCAAGTCATCCAGTTCGGCTTGAGGGACGTCGATCCGGAACGGGCGGATGTTCTCTGTGGTCTCCATGACCACTACTGTGCCAACCATTGCGGACAGCTTCGGTCCGCAATGTCTGGCAGTCTGATTCCGTGCTGGAAACTTCGGCGAGGCTGCTCCGGCTGCTCTCACTCCTGCAGGCCCACCGGGACTGGTCCGGGTTGGACCTCGCCGATCGCCTGCAGGTCACTGCCCGCACGGTGCGCCGTGACGTCGACCGGCTCCGCCTGCTCGGATATCCGGTAGACGCCCGGCCAGGCGCTGGCGGCGGCTACCGGCTCGGCACAGGAGCCGTGTTGCCGCCGCTGTTGGTGGACGACGAGGAGGCGGTCGCGATCGCGGTCGGGCTACGCAGCGCCACCTTCAGCGGCGTCGCTGGGATCGAGGAGACCGCCCTACGAGCGCTCGCCAAGCTCGAACACGTGTTGCCCGCCAGGCTGCGCCGACGGGTCGAGACCCTGTCCTCGGCCATCGTCGCCATGCCCGGATCCGGGCCGAAGGCGGAGGTGGACGTGCTTGTGACCGTCGCCTCAGCAGTGCGGGACAACGAACAGTTGCGGGTCGACTACCGCCGCCACGACGGCTCCGCGACTCGGCGCGAGATCGAGCCACACCGGATCGTGCACGCCGGTCGCCGCTGGTACGTCCTCGCGTGGGACGTCGAACGCGCAGACTGGCGGACGTTCCGACTCGATCGGCTGAGTCCCCGAATCCCCAATGGCCCCCGCTTCACTCCGCGCGTGGCACCCGATCCTGACATCGCCGGGTACACGTCGCGGGGGATCACGACTGAGGCATACCAGCACCACTGTCGGCTCACGGTGATGGCGCCCGCAGCGGTCGTGGCCGAACGGATCGGCCCCACGATCGGCGTGGTCACGCCCCTCACCCAGGACAGCTGTCAGGTCGTGTCGGGCTCGAACTCCCTCGATGAGATGGCGCTGTACATGGGGCTGCTCGGGTCCGAGATCATCGTCCACGAGCCGGCCGAACTGCGCGATCACATGGCCGGACTCGGCGCCCGACTCTCCCGTGCTGCACAACGCCCGGTGTGACTGCGGCCATCGGAGGGTCAAGATCGGTGTGGGCCAGCAGGATGGCGCGCTCCGAGAGGCAGGTCAACCGGCGTAGCGTTGGCCCAGTTCCCGGCCGACGCGGGCGAGCTCGGGCTCGACCGGGGTGGACTCCACGACGTCGATCTGCGCGCCCAGGCGGCTGATGGTGTCGCGGGGGGCCGCGACGTAGGGTCCGGCTGTGGACCACGCGCGCTACACCCGCGACATCCATGCCGCGGTGGAGTTGTTCGAATCGGGCCGCCTCGAGGAGGCAGCGGTCGCCTGGCGCGTCCTGGCCTCGGATTCCGAGCTGCCGCTTCCCGACCGGGCCCTGCAGTTACAGAATCTGGCTCTGACACTTACCAGGTTGGGCCGCGTCGACGAGGCCGAAGCCGCCTACGACGAGGGCATCGCCATCGAGCAGCGGCTACTACGGGGGTACCTGCTCGAGGCGAAGGCGGCCTGGCTGGTCGAGCGTGGCCGTTCCGGTGACGCGGTGGCGATCTACGAGTGGTTACTGCGTCAGTTTTGGCTCGACTCAGGCCAGATCCAGCGCTACCGGCAGAACCTGGCATCGTTGAGCGGTTCTGGTTGAACCGATCAGCTCGTACGAGTGGGAGCCAGGCGGGCCGGGGCGCGGTCGAGACGTTTGGTGACCGGCACGGCTGTAGTGGCGGCGGCCAGGCCGGTCGGTGGCATGTCGACGTACACGCTCTCGGCCTTGGAGATCTGGTATGTCTCGTGCCAGATCCCGACTGCTCCTGGGATTTTGCGCGCGCGTTTGTTGAAGGCACTCCAGGCCGGACGGTGGGCGGCATCGCGCTCGCTGGCGTACCGATAGACGTCCTCGGGCGTGCGCCAGTACTGGATCAGGACCGGCCCCCGCAGTCCGGCCATCATCTGGTAACCGAGGAAACCGGACTCGG
>JBPCPI010000253.1:0-25380 GCA_050999295.1 Geodermatophilaceae bacterium
AGAGAGCCCCGGCCGTACCGCCGGTCTCGAACGGTGCACCAGCCCAGAGCCCGCCGCGAGCAACCCCGGGTGCGACCCCGCCCCCGGCCGAGACCGCCACCCCGCCCCCGGCCGAGACCGCCACCCCGGCGGCCGATCAAGCCCCGTCCGATCAGGGCCCGATCGGTCAGACCCCAGACGATCAGCCTCCATCCGAGGTGGCGGCCCCCGACGGCCAGGCCACCGAAGGGCCGAACGCCGCGCCGGCCGGCACGCCAGTCATGGCCGGCCCGGGCGTCGCCAATGCACCAACCGGGACCGCCCCCGGCGCAGCGCCCACCACGTCGACTCCAGGCACCGCGGCCCCGGCAGGAACAGCGCCTGGTACGACCTCGCCGACGTCTGCGAAGCCGAGCGGCGAGTCTCAGCCCGAGACCGCTGGTGAGCGGGCCGTCACCTCGGAATCGGGTACCGACCCAGCCCCGGGGCAGGCACCGGTCGCCGAACCCACCGACGCTAGGGACCCCTCGGCGCGGACGGAGCCCAGCCCAGCTCAGACATCGGCCGAGACAACGGAGGACGACAACGGCGAGCCGAACCCCGACGATCCATCCTCACCCGGCACAGAAGAGATCACCTCCTCGGCCGTTCCTGGTTCCAAGTACACCGGCGATGCAAAGAAGATCGGCAGCTGGCGTCGGACCATGCGATGGGTCCGCAGCGCCATGGAATTGCTCGCCGTTTCCGACGCGGCCGGGGTCGCGCGAATCACAAACAACGGGGACGGGACCTATTCGGGTCGTACGCCTGGTGGCCGCCCCATGTCGTTCCGCGTTACGTCCGAATCCCTCAGCCCCGAACTAGACCCGGCTACCGGCAAACCCAAACTAGACCCTCTAACCGGTAAAGAGCTGGTGCCCGTCGCGCGTACCACAGTGGACCCGACCACCGGCGAGGTCGAGATTCGGATGTCGGATCAGGCGCGCAAGTTCGACGTACCTCGGGCGCTGGCCCATGAGATCGCCGAGGCGGCAGCGATCCTCGACGGGCTCGGCAACCGCGCGAACGTCCTCGACGACCAGGCCTTGAACGGCCGGGATCCCAGCCAACCTTCGCCGCACGATCTTGGCCGGCTGGCCGAGCTGCGCTGGCTCGACGGCCGGGTCAACGAGGCCCGGACAGGTCTCCCGATGCGAGCCAGTAGGGACGCGGCGGCCCTGCTGACCAACATAGGTTTGAAAGCCGGGCTGCGCAACCAGGACACTGGAAACTTCGACAACCGCTCGAACGATTACTTCGAGCGCCGCAATGCCCTTGTCGACACCGACCAGCAAGTCGTGGATCGGGTCAACCAGTTGCCGAATGTGGGGTCGGTGCCCTCCGCCGTCCCGAACACGAAGGCCTGGGTCGCGAAGATCGTGGGCAACGTCGGCTTCGTCGGGATCGCCCCCGGGGCTGCGCTCATCGCGCTCGGAGCGGTGACCGGTAGCGGCGAGTTCATAAGAGCCGGTGCGGTGACCATTGCAGCCGAATCCGCCGGCGCAGTAACCAGCAACTTGTTCGAGCGACGCCAGGCTAGGCATGCGGAGTATGCGCGGGCCGTCGACAGGCTCTCAGGTCGGACAATTGACACCGTCGAGAGCCGAACAGCCTCGTGGTTCGTGCGCACGGCCCCCAGTGTGGGCGCCCGTTTCCTTGTTGCGGCCGGGGCGGCGTTGGCCGTCGGCCTGAACCCGGTCCTGGCCATTCCGATCGCTGTCGGCAACCTGGGTGCGCTCTACGCCGGCAACCTCGAGGCCGCCGTGGAGCGGATACGGACCAGGCAGCAGGAGAACAACGACCAGATTCAAGCCGACCGCGACACGGCGATGCGCCAAGCACGGATCGAGCGAGACACCCGAACCCTGAGCCGGGAGGAGGCAGCTCTCGAGGACCGGCGACGTGGCCTGATGATGGATTTGG
Source organism: Geodermatophilaceae bacterium (assembly GCA_050999295.1). Lineage (GTDB taxonomy): Bacteria > Actinomycetota > Actinomycetes > Mycobacteriales > Geodermatophilaceae > JACCQS01. The sequence goes on from JBPCPI010000253.1 coordinate 1,942, forward strand.
GAAGCAGCCTGGAGCAGGCCGAACGTCAACTGCTCATCCAAGATCCGGACGCGCGGGATGCCCAACGGCCGGATGCGCGAGCTGCGCTGCAGACCGCAGCACAGGCTGCCCTGGACTTGCGCGGGCTGCAGGCTGCTACGACACCGGCTGGTCCCGACCAGCTCACCACCGGGCCGACGACCGGGCCGATCGGCACCGACGCCCTCACGCCGGCCGACAGGGCTGCAAGCGACAACATCGCGCGACAGCTGGATCGCCTCGACGCCGCCCGCCCCTGGTCGAGGGGAAGCCGGGACAGCGCGTACCGGGCCGCATTAAGCGATGCCGGCCTCGAGCTACCCCACCCTGGTCAGAGGACCCAGGCTGCGATGCAGGACGTGGCACGGCGACGCGTCACCCTTGACCCGGCACTGCTCGCCCGGGTGGAAGCTCGCGACCTTGCAGACACCACGCCTGGGCTGGGCCACTACGAGTCGAAGTGGCTCCGGATCATGGCCGCCCCGGCCGTGGGCGGACCCGTTCTGCTAGGAATCGCCGCGCTGCTCGGCGATCCGCTGAGCGTGACCCAAGCGGGGGCAGCGTTCGCCGCTCCGATGGTCTACGGGGCGGTACGTGGCATCGCGGAATGGGCATTCAACCGTTCCGCGGAGACCGGCCGGCGCGACATCCAGGCCCGGCAGCCCACCGTCTCCGAACTCGACCGCGCTCGGGAACGCGCCGACCGGCGCGCCATCCCTAGCCTGGCGGAGCGGAGAGCCGCAGAAGAGGCGGCTCTGGAAAGGACGACCGAGGCGGCGCTGCGTGACCGGCAGTCCAGGGCGGAGGCCGCCCTGAGCAGGGCCGAGCGCGATGCCGCGCTGGAATCGGCGCCGCTGCTGACCCGTACCGTGGCCAGGTTGTTCAGCCGGGCGGACCCCGATCCACTGCTCGGCGGCATCAGGGCCAGGCCGGGAACGGCGGCCTACCAGCTCATGACGGCCGGTTCAGTGCTCGCTGCCTTCGCGGCTCACGTCGGTGTCAGTACGACCGGTGGCCTCTCGATCTCGGACTTCTTCGATCCGAGTAAATGGAAGGGCGTGACAGGCAACAAGGTAAACGAAGCACTGCTCACCGGAGGGGTGAGCGGCGCGAGCATCGTGGCCGCAACCGGCACTCTCGGCTGGCGGACCGAACGCATCTTCGTGAATCAGGAGCAAAGGCTGAAAGCCGAACGGGCGGCCGCCCAGGCCGCCCTTGAGGCGGAGCGGGAGGCTGGCCAGCGGGGTACGCCGGATCCTCTGGAAAAGGCGCTGGCGAGGACGAGGCTCGATCGAGAGCGGGCGGACAGAGACCGGGCGGCCGAACTCAAAACCGAATATCCGGTGCGCGGGAAGGGTCTCCTGCGTGATCCGATCGGCGCTGTCGGTCGCGCCGGCATTATCAGTCGAGCGGTGGCGAGTCTGTTCGGGACCGACCCTGGTCCCGGTCCGCTGCCACCCAGGCAGACCGGCGGAGCGAACGAGGCCACCCCAGACAACGAAGGGCCCCCCGCAGCCGTACCAGCCCAGGACAACGCACCCGAGCCGACTCGCAGCGACGTACGGCCGAGCGATCTCGACGATGGGCCTGCCCAGTACGCCTGGTCGGATTCGACCTACGAGGTCATGCGCGCCGATCCCAACCTCATCGACGACATCTACGAAACCGTTCGCGACATACCGCGGGCCAATGGAAAGATCGGCTTCACCAAGCCGCAGATCGAGCAGATCACGAACCACATTCTCAACAACAAGCATCGGCTGCGGGTCTGGAGGAACAACAAGCCGACCAACAGTTTCGAGGGCAGAAGATTCGATTCCAGCGGTGATATTGCCGAAGCATTGATCCGGCTCAGCGAGGGTCGGCCGCTCGAGGTCATTGATCGTGAGGGTGAGCCGTGGTCTCCAGACATCGAGCTGCTCGAACATGAGTTGCTCGAATCCACTAGGGAATTGGACGGGGGCACCGACGCCGATGGGATTCCCCTTCGCGCCTACGAGGACCTGCACGGCGAGGCCAACGAGGACTTCCCGTGGGAAGACAACATTCCGCCGCCTGCTGGAGAGAACTTCCGGGATTGGAGTAACCGCAATGGGGATGTTCCTGGTGTTCCAGAAAACCAGGGAGAGCGAGACGACCGTGGAATACCAGTACGGCCACTCGCTGACGAACCTGGACAAGAGTCTGGTGATCGACAAAGCGCATCCGACCGGGCCGCAGAAGGACGGCCCGCGCAACGCGATGGCTCAGCGGGTAGTCGGTCTGGTGATGAGTCGGCGGACGGACCTCGACCCGTGGCCGGAGTCGGGAGCGCTGCAGAGCTAAGTCCCCAGCGAGGCGGCCCACCCCAAACCGGTGCGCAAGAGTCTGGCGACTCGTCCTACGAGGCACGACGCGACGCCATCCTTGACCAGGCGGCTGACCGAGCGGCTGACAAGACAGCTGCCTTGATCGGGACGCTGGATCCGGACACCCGCGCGCGGCTCAGCGACGCCGTGGACGAGGCCCGCGTCGTGGCCGATGAGGCCATGCAAGACCTGCAATCGATCCTCGATGACCTCAACGCCACGCGGTCGCCTGAATCCCAGTTGGGACTCAACGGCGTCGATAACAGGGTCAAGTCCGAAGAGTCTGTGGCGAGAGCTTACGCGACGGAGAATGCAGAAGAGCTGGTCACGGCCGAAGAGTTCGTCAGCCAACTCGACGACCTGGTCCGGTTCTCCGTGCTCACCCCGGACGATGGGTACGACCCAGCCGTGGACGCTGTTCTGTCCGCCCTGCTCAACCTCGAGAAGCCGTACACGATCGACGTTGACGTTGACGGCAAACAGAACGGCGTCAAGAACTACTGGCAACAGGGCAACCGGTTCCCCGGCCTGACCGTCAAGCTGCTTACCCCCAGCGGTCAGCGGATGGAACTGCAGTTCCCGACCCCGGACTCCTACCGCGTGGGCGAGGACACCCACGATGACTACAAGGCGCTCCGGCTCCCCAACGCTCCGGTCGCCGTGCGGGTCGAGGCGTTTGCCCGGATCTTGCAGGCCAACGCGGATTTCAAGATCGACGAGAAAATCACCGGCACGAGGGAAGATCCGAAACCGATCGTCATCCTCGGCGTCGAACGCCCTCCCCTGGACAACAGCCCGGAACGCTGGTTCGGCAAGAACCCTGAGCTGGCTCGCTACTACCGCTACCAGTTGTCGAAGCAAAGTCTCTCGGTTGAGGAGCACCTGACCGGGGCTGGATACCCCGACGCCGCGCCGAGACTCGCAAGAGCCATAAACGACGCGATAGAAGCAGCAGGACAAGGAGAGCCCGAGGATGGCGTTCGGCGACCTGATCTATTACCAGGTGCGGAGCCGGCGCCGTCCGGTACCGGTGAACCTGTTCGTCGTGGAACCGTCGGCGGGACCCGTGAGAGCCGTACGGCTGAATCATCCGACGAAAACGTGGACCTGGGATCCGACGACAGTTCAGCAGAGCCTGATGGACGACTTCGACAAGGCGGAGGACCGGATAACCAGAGTGGATCGGACTCGAGCCGAGGAGATCGCGAATCTGCTGGAGAGCCCGCTCCCGAGCGAGAGCCAGTTGCGCCAGATGATGCAGGATGGGGTCAAACCGCCGACGACTTGAGCGACAAGGGACCGGAGAACGCGGCGGGTCCAAGCCTGGATTCGGTGCCGGCCCGGCCGTCGGCCACCGCCGCCGAGGCGCAGCTGGCTTGGGCCGAGGCTGCCTACGACGCGATCCGGGGAACCACGACCGACGTAGCGCAGATCGCCGGCCGTACCGCCCGGTCGGCCTCTGGCCTCGAGCCCCAATTCAGTGCGAAGCAGATCGCCCGGATCAAGGCCTCGTTGTTCACCGATCCGCACCTCCAAGACGACGGCACCTACCGCCGCTCGCCCGCGAACCCCGACATCGCCGAGGCGTGGATCCGGCTGTCTACCAGGACGGATCAGTCCCCACTTCCGGTCGACCTGGACCTCCTCGTCCAGGAGCAGGTCAAGGCCGATTTCTACGCCGCGCACCAAGCCGACAACGACAACCAGGGCCCCACCGCAAGCCAGGCGCGCCAGGCCGCGAACGCCGTGGTGGCGGATTGGCAAGCCAGGGTCGCCGAACTCATGGAGCGGACAAACGTCCAGGATCGGCCGGGTGGTCCTGAGCTGGTAGAACAGCCGAGCGATCCAGAGCAACGCCCGCCCGATACGGACGGCCGGCGGCAAGCCGGTGGGCAGGGCCCCACCCCTCCCACCTCGCCCGAGCCATCCGGTGTCACGAGCGATGTAGTGATTGTGGCCAACCGGCTTCCAGTCAAGCAGGTCACCCAGGCCGACGGCAGCCAGACGTGGGAGCGCAGCCCGGGCGGTCTGGTCACGGCGCTGGAACAGTTCATCCAAGGTCGCGACGCCGCCTGGGTGGGGTGGTCGGGCGCGACCGATGAGGCCGCTGAGGCGTTCGAGTCCGACGGCGTCCAGCTCCTATCGGTGCCATTGACCGCCCAGGCCGTCGACGACTACTACGCCGGATTCTCCAACACCTCGCTCTGGCCGCTCTACCACGACGTCGCGCAACGGCCGGAGTTCTACCGGGCCTGGTGGAACAGCTACGTCTCGGTCAATCAGCAGTTCGCCGCCAAGGCGGCTGAGGTCGCCGCGCCGAACGGGATTGTCTGGGTACACGACTATCAGCTCCAGCTGGTGCCGGAGATGCTGCGGGCGCTGCGCCCGGACCGGCGGATCGGGTTCTTCCTGCACATTCCGTTCCCGCCGCCCGAAGTGTTCATGCAACTGGCCGGGCGCGACCAGATCATCCAAGGGCTGCTCGGTGCGGACCTGATCGGTTTCCAGATACCCGGCGACGCGGCAAACTTCTTGCAGACAGCGCAGAGCCTGCTCGGCCTGACCCCCAGCGACGGCACCGTGTCCGTCGAAGGCCGTACGGTGACCGCGCGGGCCTTCCCGATCTCCATCGATGTCGAGCGCGTTGACACGCTGGCGAAGTCGCCGGATGTTGCCGAACGCGCGGCCGAGATCCGTCAGGAGTTCGGAAACCCGGAACGGATCCTCCTGGGTGTGGACCGGCTGTACTACACGAAGGGAATAGACGTTCGGCTGCGCGCATTCGGGGAGCTCCTGCGCGACGGCGTCGTCTCCGCGGAAGACACAGTCTTCGTTCAGGTGGCGCCCTCCAGCCGCGAAACCGTGGAGCACTACATCAGAACAGCGCAAGAGATCCGCCAGCTGGTCGACGAGATCAACAGTGAGTTCGGTACGGACGAACGACCTGTCGTGCGATACATCAACGAGCCGTTGCCTGCCGCGGAACTCGCGGCCCTGTACCGGCTTGCCGATGTCATGGCCGTCACGCCGTATCGCGACGGGATGAATCTCGTCGCCAAGGAGTTCGTCGCGTCCGCCGACGAGGATGGCGACGCCGCCCTCGTTCTATCGGAATTCGCTGGCGCCGCAGTCGAATTCACGCAGGCATATCAGGTCGATCCAAACGCAGTGGAGTCCGTGAAGGACGGGCTGAGGCGGGCCCTCTTCGACTCATCCGAAGAGCGGAACGAGCGCTTGCGTGCCATGCGTGAATACCTGTTCGATCACGACGTCGAACATTGGTCGCAGTCCTTCCTGGACGCGCTCGGGGACGAACAGCCAAGCGTTCCACAGCCAAGTCCCTCCCAGACCGACGCCGAGCCGCGGACGGACAACCCGCCCGAGCCGGGTGCCCCGCGGCAGACCGGGGCGCAGGGGCCGACCGGCCCCGACCCGGACGCGAACCCCGACCGGGGTCCGGACCCGAACGCCGAGCTCGACGCGGCGCGCGCGTCGGTAGCCGCGTTGGCCGAGGCCCGCGCGGACACCACAACGGACAGGATCGAGGACGGGCGGATCTTGGTCAGCAGCGGTGACCGTAGGTTCACCATCGACGTCCAACCCGAGACCGCGCCGCGGCCGGCAGCCTCGACCGGCCTGCCCTGGGGCCGGGCTTGGGTCAACGCGTCCGGTGACATGCGAGTGACCGTGCCGCGGGGCGAGGTGTCCGAGGGCCTGGCACCGCTGATCGACCGGACGATCCAGGTCGCGCTCGACCACGTCGCGGACACCGAGCCCGCCCGAGCCGGAGACCCGGCCGCATACGCGCAGGCACTTGGCATGGCCCAGTACCTCGTGGGCCTAGCCGCCCAGAACCGTGCCGCCAGCGCACAGCAGACCGACACTCCCAATCGGATCCTGGTCAGCCGTGGACTTCGCAAATTCAGCGTCGACATCCGACCCGACGCCGCACCACCCCGGTCGGACGCTCAGGCCAAGGCCCGGGCCTGGGTCGACTCCGGTGACGTGCGAGTTGCGGTGCCCAGCAACGCTGTGCGGCTCGACCAGTTCCTGTTGATCGAACAAACAATCCAGGCCGCATTGGACTACAAGCCAAACGCCAAACCCGCTGTCCCCGACCCAAGCCAGGCCCTGGACCCCGAACTCGGGGTGGCCCAGCGGTTGGTGGAACAGCTCGCCAAGTCCCACGGCGCTAACACCTACCGTCTGGACAACCAACGGATCCTGGTGACCGGCGGCGCCCGTAAATTCATCATCGATATCGGACCCCAGACCGGGCAGCCTGGCGGAGTGGGCGAGCAGTCCCTGGGTCTGGTCTCGATCGACGCGATCGGTGACGTGCGGGTACGGGTCAGCCTGGGCACCGACAGCGTGTTGGATGACCTGGGCCGCCACCTCGACCACGCGATCCAGGCCGCGCTCGACTTCGACCCGGACCGGGACGGCGCCCGTCCGGTGGAAGACGAGGACCTCGCCCCTCCCGTGGACCGGGTCACAGACCCGGTGGCCGAACGCGCCGCGGCCCGGGAGTCCGTGCAGAGAGTTGTCGACGGTATCCCCGGAGCCAGCACCGATGCCGGCAGGCAGACCACCGGCGACCAGCCGATCCAGGTCAGCCGCGGCGATCGTACGGTCACCGTCGACATCCGAGCCGAAGCCGGGCGAAATCGGTTGCCCGGTCGGTCCCAGAGCCGGGTCTGGATCGACGCCTTCGGCGACGTGAACGTGGTCGTGTCCCCCGGTGCTGTGGCAAACGACGTGCAATCCCTGCTCCAGCAAGCGATCCCGGCCGCGCTCGACCAAGACCCGACCCAGGGCCTCCTCGGCGACCCGGCTTTGAGCCCGCAGGCCGCACTCGCAAAGGCCAGGGAGATGGTGCGCGAGGCGGCCCCGGACTTCGGCGCCACCGGGATGGTTGACCCTGGCAACGACCAGCTGGTCCTAGTGCACTCGCAAGGTCGGACGTTCCAGGTCAAGATCACACCGGAAAACGAGCGACCCCCATTCCCCGGGCGTGCCCAGAGCCGGGTCGGGATCGACGACTCCGGTGACGTGCACGTCAGTGTGTCCCCCGATGCGATGGACGACCTGCAGCCCCTGATCGACCAGGCGGTCTACGACGCGCTCAAGCTCGCCAGTAGTAGGGACGCCGAGGCCGAACAGCCGCTGCCGGACCCGGACCCCGACCCACAGCTACCCGACCTCGACCAGATACCGGACCTCGACCCCGACCAGATACCGGACCTCGACCCCGACCAACAGCTAGTGGCGGCCCGGGTTGCGGTGGAAGACGCCGTCTCCGCGCGTGGCGGTGCAGTTGTCGACGTCCCGACAACGCAGGCCAGCGACGCCGAGCGCCTGCAGGTGACCAAGGACTCCTACCGGTTCTTCGTCGACCTCGAACCCTCCGGTGATGCGGTGAGCCGGGTCGGGATCGACGACTTCGGTGTCGTGCGGGTGAGTGTGTCTGCCGACGTTGCGGTGGAGAACCTGGTGGACCTGATCGACGAGGCGATCCAGGTGGCGTTCGACAACGACCCGGCCGCGACCCCAGCGCAGGCCCCGGCGCAACTGAACGCGGCCGCCGCCGACTCGGAGACGGGAAAGGCGTTCCGCTCGAGCCTGGTCGAAGTGAGATGGCGCGAGATGGTCAGACAAGCGGCCTTGTTCCTCAAAGCCGAATGGACCAGCGCGAATGAACTAGCCCCCATCATCCTCAGCCGCGACGGCCGCGAGGTCGTAGTCGAGTTCCGGATGGGCGATCCGGCGACCGACGGCCAGGATGTGGCCCGGGTCGATCTCGACGAGAATGGTCGCCCGCGGGTTGTCCTGATCGTCCCTGGCGAACAGACGCGGCTGAGCGAGCTGTTGTACTTCGTCGAACGGTTGCTCGACGGGGCCCTCGACTACGATCGAACCTCGGTCTCCGGGCAAGTCGCCGACCCGGACACCGTAGCCGACCCGGAGACCGTGGCCCGGCTCGTGAAGGCCGCGGCCGACAAGGCCGACGCCAAAGCCACCAGGGCCACAGCCAACCAGATGTTGCTGACCCGCGAGGTCCAGGACCGGGCGGTCACCGTCGACATCATCACCGGCGATCCCGAAACCGCCGCCCCGGCTCGGGTCGACATCCTCACCTCCGCTCACCTCCGGGTGACCGTGTCCCCCGGCGCCCCGATGAGCAGCCTGCCATCCCTGCTCGACCAGCTGGTGTCCGTTGCCCTCAACACCGATCCAGACTGGCTCCCCCCAAGGAGCACCGGCCCGAACCCCGACGATCCATCCTCGCCCGGCCCCGACGAGATCACCGCCTCGGCCGTTCCTGATTCGAAGTTCACTGGTGATCGATCCTGGTGGTCCAAGCCGGTCGAGTGGCTGTTTGGCCTGCCCAAGGGCAGCGTTGTCTCGTCGCGGGTCGACAAGACCCTGCTCACGCCCGCCAAGGCCGACGCGGTTGCCGACGCCGCCGGGGTCGCTCCGATCACCGCGAACTTGGACCGGACCGGGTTCGTGGACGGGACCTATTCGACCAAGACGCCGGGTGGACAAGACTTCCAATTCGACGTTGCTGCCGCAAAACTGACGAACCCGGACGGCACGCGCAGCACCGACGTCGCCCGAAGCCGCTTCAACCAAGAGACCGGTCGGTGGGAGATCACCGTCTCGGACCGGGCCCGCTCGTTCGACGTACCGCGTGCGTTGGTGCATGAGATCGCCGAGGTGGCCGCGCGCCTCGACGGTCGCACCGGGCGCCCGACCATCGGCCCCGACGAGGAGGTGGCCGGGGACGGCTTCCTGGATTCCAACGGCGCGATAACGCCACACGGCCGCGGCCGGATAGCCGAGCTTCGCTACCTGGCCGGAGTGCTGGATCAGGAAAACGGAAGGACGATTCCCGTCAAATGGCGGGCCCGACAGAGCTTCTATGTGTCCTCAGCGCTGGATCTGAGCAAGAACGCGCTCTCCCGGTGGAGCGCTACCCGCGAGGCTGTCGCCCTGCTGCGCGGCACAGACTTGGTCTCCGGGAAGCAGGTCCCGGGCAAGCCAGGGGAGTTCGACGAGACCCGCTCAACGGACTTCGTTCGGAACCTGGCGGCCCTTGACCCGGACGACCGCCTGGTCGCCTTACGGCTCAACCTGTTGCCGCAGGCGGGGTCGGTGACCTCTCTAGTACCGGGATGGAAGCCCACCCTCACCAAGGCCGCGTCGAACGCCGTCTTTGTCGGCTTGGTCCCTGCGGCTGCGCTGGTCGGCCTCGCGGGGCTGTCCGGTATCAGCGCACTGTTAGGCGTCGCCAAGGTCGTTGCCATGGCCGAGACCGCCGGTGCACTTGCCAGCAACGTGTCCGAGCGACTGCAAGCGTTGCGTGCGGAGTATGTCAGCGCCGCGCGCGATCTCCGGCCTGCCGCGGAGATCGGGCCACGCCCCGGCGAGGTAGCCACCGACACCTCGAGGACCGGGCAATCAGGGGGTGCGCCCGACGAGGATCGGGCCGAAGCCGCGAAGGTGGCGGCCGAGGAGGCCAAGAAGGCGGGCAGTGAGCAGAAGCCGTGGGATGAGTCGTGGTTGCTGCGCACCGCGCCCAGCCTGCTTGTCCGTGGTGCGGCTTCGATAGCGGCAGTGTTCGCCTTCGGCCTTCCGCTGACATACGCCCCGGGGATCGTTCTCGGCAACCTGGGCGCATCCATTCACGGCATCCTCGAGGGCAGGTTCGCCGGAAACCAGACCAAGGCGGAGGCCGAGCAGCGCGAGTCCGAGGAGAAGTACTACGCCGCCAAGGAAGAGGTAGAAAACGAGCGGATGGCCGCTCTCGGGGACCAAGCTGCTGGCCTGCGCCGCTGGAGCGACAGCCTGGCCAAAGGCGTACAGGCCCTGCAGGAGAACAAGCTACGGGAGGCGCTGGACCACCTGCGGTATGCAACCAGCGAGCAGGAGGCGGTGCGGGCCGCGACGCCGGCCAGTCCATCGCGGGTATCCGACCTCGCCGCACGCTTGGACGTGGCCAAGATCCCGAACTCGTCCTTCGATCCCGAGGGCCGCCGACGTGCCAATGACGCACGGGTGGAACGGAAAGGCCGGAAGGCCCTGACGAATCTCGAGCCTGAGAACGTCAACTCCGCGGTGATCGAGTCCCGGAGACTCCTCAAGAACGGCGCGGTGGAGATACGTTTCAAGGAGAACCAGTTCGACACTGACCGGTCCGATGCCGTACGGATCAGAGTCGAAGCCGTCCCGGTGGAAGAGCTCAGCCCGGACAAAGAACTGGTCGCCCAGGTGGAGCCACCCGCGAACCCGGCGTCAGAAGACGCCGAGTACATCCTCAAGATTTCCAATGAAGCAGACGACCGTACGGCAAGCCGAGCCGCGCTGACGGCGCTGGATCAGCTTCTTTACGTCCGCGCCGGCGCCCCGACCGGCGCCGACCAGCTGGTCGAGGGGGACATCGAGGGGCCGATCGATCCGGACGACTTCACGGCGGCCGACCTGGCCCGCCAGGACGACATCACCCGGCTGCTGGACCGCCTCGATGCCGGCCGCAACCCCTGGTTGCGGAAGCTGGACCAGGAGTACGAGGCTGCGCTGCGAGCTGCCGGCCTCGCCCTGACCAAAGAGGTCGACCAGGATCCGGACTCGAGCGAAGTTCCTCAGGATCCGTATCCCCGCAGTACCCTGCGCCGGCGGGTCGCCCTGGACCCGAGACTGCTCGCCCGGTTGGAGGTTCGCGCCCAGGCACCCCCCACGCCGACGTTGGCCAAGTACCAGGGAGTGTGGTTCCGGGTTATGGTGCTCCCAGCCATCTTCACACCCATAGGCATCACAGCCATCGGCGGTGGAGGGTTGACCGTCCCGCGGCTGATCGCCGAATTCTCCGCTCCGCTGGCCTACGGCGCAGCACGTGGTTTCTTCCTATGGCGACTCGACCGCTCGATGGAAACCGGCAACCGACAAGTCACGGTCCAACAGCGCATGGTCTCCGAGCAAACCAAGGCCCAAATACTCGAGGCCGACCGTGCCGAGCAGGTCAAGTCGAACGACGAGTTGCTGGCTGACCGGGGGGCCAGGCAGGCCAGGTTGGCAGCCGCCCTGGACAGGGCCAACCGAGCCGCCTGGCGGGATTCGCTCCCGATGTACGCTCGTGCCCTCGATTGGGCCCTCCACCCCGCCGACGACCCGGATCCGGATCCGGTGTCCACCCGTAACGCACCGGACACACCAGGGGACTCATCGACCTCGCGTAACGCCCCTCCCACCAGAGCCGAAAGAGCTGAGCAAGCCTCTGCCGACCGGTCCGACAAGGCGGAGGTGGAACAGGTGATGGCTGCCCAGGAGCTGGGGGTCGTCCACGCGGTAACTCCGGCTAAGCCGGGAAAGCTGCCTTTCCTGTTCATGACGGCCGGTTCGATAGCCGCAGCCAACGCCACTTTCATCGCTATCGCCGTGGCCGCGGCGGGCATCCCGCTCGAAGCCATTGTCCAACCGAGTGCGTGGCAGGGATTGGGTGAGGGAGCCACCCCACTGCTCGTCGGATCGGTGGTCGGTGCGACTACCGCGACCGCTGCCAGCGCGCTGGGCACGTGGTCCGAGAAGCGGTTTGCAGATGAGAAGCGGCAATTGTCGGCGCTTCGGGAGGCCGAGCTGAAGGCGCTGAAGGCGAATCTGGAGGTTATCGGGGCGGCTGCTGACCCTTCCCCTCCGCCGGGCGAACCCGGGGAGAGGAGTGCCGAACTGGCGGGCGCGAACGCCGAACTTGAAGCCGCGGACGACCCAGCCGCGGAGGAGGCCGCCGCGCTCGAGCAGGCGGTCCCGCGACGCGGATCCGGTCCGCTGCGAATTCCGTACGATGCTTTGCGCCGCGCTCTGGGGAGCCGGTTCGGGATAAACCTGCCCGACCTCACCCCGTCGCCCGGCCCAAGCAGCGGCGGACCCGATGGCGGAGCCGACACCGGCGGACCCGACAGCCGACCCGATGGCGGACCCGACACCGGCGGGCCCGACACCGGCGGACCCGACACCGGCGGACCCGACACCGGCAGGCCGGACACCGGCGGGCCGGTCTCGCCGGCTGGCGGCGGCCCAGTGGCCTCGGCGACCGCCGCGGCGCAGCGGGCCGCCGAACTTCAGCCCGGCGACGTTCAGCCCGGCGACGCCGAGGGTCAGCTGAGGATCACGCTGCCCGACGGTCGGTCCCTCAGCGTGCAGGTTTCGGTGAGTGGGGCGACCGATGCGGCGCCGGTGACCGTGTCCAAGAGCGACGGCAGCCTAGAGATCACCGTCGATCGCCAGTCCAATGTTGCCGAGTCCGAGCGTGAGATCGCCCGCGAAGTCGCCTCCTTCGTCGCGGCCGAACTCGGGGCGCCGACGGGCGAGCCGATTCTGGGTCGGGCACCATTACCGGCCGACGTCACGCGCGTCGACCTGACCGTGGCCGACGAGGCCAGCATCGCCGTACTCAACGAGTTGCTGGATCAGATGCAACGTCCGACTGCGACGGACCCCACCACTCGGGCCGATCTCGAGGGGCGCCTGATCCAGCTGACGAATGCCAGCGGCCTCCGGCTGGGTGCCTCCGACGCCGGAGAACGTCGCGCCCTGTTGCCCAGCGATCTGGCCGACGCTCTCGAGTCCCACGGCCGGCCCGATAACGACGAGGCAGTGAAGGCGGTCACGGCCGCCGTGCCCAGCCTCGCGACCGCGACCGGACTTGGCGTGAACCCTGACAGCTCAGACCCAGCGGTGCTCGAGCTGGTTCTGCCCGATGGCAGCACCGCAACCGTGCGGATTGAGCTAGGCACCGTCGGATCTGGCGTCGTGGCAGTCCCCACCGGCTACCTTCCGGCGGCGGGGGTGACCATCGCCGCAGACGCGTCGAGCACTGCCATCCAGGTCGCGCTCGCCGGTGCGCTCGCTGAACTGGTGGCCCGCAGCCAGGGCGCGCCGACCGGGACCCGCCTACTTCGTCCAGGCAGCACCAGTGATCCGGTCACCGACGCGGATCTGACCGTCGCCGACCGGCGCGGCCTCGCCGAATTCCGCATGGCTGACCTGCTGGCCAAGTCCTCCGGTTTGCCTGCCGGAGAAGCGGCCCGGTGGCGTAACGCCGTGGCCGAGGAACTCGGTCTGTATGGCGCGGGGGACGGGCCGGCAGTACGCCGCGGCGTCCTGACCCCGGCCGAGGAGCGCGAACTGGCCGGCCAGCGGGGTAGCGAAGTTGACGAAGTTGTCCAAGCGCGGCAGCTGATCGAAGCCGCTGCCGAGAGCGCCGGCGGCGTATCGGCCCGGCTCAGCGCCGGCCGAGTTGTCGTGAGCCGCGACGGCCGTCAGGTCGAGGTGGACATCTACGTGGCCCCCTTCGACCCCGCCGGCAATGCGGAAGCTCGGGTCGACCGTAAGGAGGCACCTGCGCGGCTGGGCGTAGTCGTGGTCCCCGGCGCTGCCACGACCACCCAATTCGAGGAAGAGGTAACCGAAGCGGTCAGCTCAACGCTTGACACTGGGCTCCGTGGCGAGGCTCCCGGCCAGCCCCCCGGCGACCAGCCCGACTCCGACCGACCACCGGACTCCGACCTGCCCGTCGACGGGCCGAAGGATGACGCCCCTCCAGACCAAGGCCCTCCAGACCTTGGCCCCTCAGACCGAGGCCCGAAGGGCCAAGGCCCCGACGTGGGCCCTCAGCCCGACGTAGGTCCTCAGCCCGACGTAGGTCCTCAGCCCGACGACGGTCCCTCGGACCAACGCACGCCGCGCATACTGGATGCGGTCACCTCCGGCCTGGATCGGATCGGGGAAGCGACCGGTCTGGTCCTAAGCCAAGACCCCGCGAATCCGCAGTCGCTGCGTGTGCGCCTGCCGAACGGGGTTTCCGGAACCGTCCGGATCGTGGTCGGCAGCACTCCGTCGGGACTGGCCGTCCCAGCGATCGTCGACGGCCAGGCGACGGTGACCATCGACGGGCGCATGTCGAGCATCGCGACTCAGATCGGGCTGGCCGGTGCGCTGGGCGAGCTGGCGGCCCGCGTCGAAAACGCCCCCACCGGACGCCGCCTCCTGCGGTCAGGCGAGACCAGCGATCCGATCACCGAGGACGACCTGACCGTCGTTGACCGGCGTGCGCTGGCAGAACTCCGGATGGCCGCCCTGCTGGTGCAATCCGGTATAGAGGAGGCGGCACGCTGGCGTGACACGCTGGCCGAAGAACTCGGTCTGCACGGCGTCGGCGACGGTCCAGTGGTACGCCGCGGCGTCCTGACCCCCGCCGAGGAACGCGAGCTGGCCGCGCGGCACGGCGGGGAACCCGGCGAGGTCGTTTTGGCCCGTCAGTTCGTCGAAGCCGCCGCCGACCGCGCAGGCGCCGAATCGGTCCGGCTCAGCGCCGGCCGAGTTGTCGTGAGCCGGGGCGGCCGTCAGGTCGAGGTGGACATGGCCCCCTTCGACCCAACCGTAGATACCGAGGCCCGGATCGACCGGGACGAGACGCCGGCGCGGCTGCGCGTAGTCGTGGCCAGGGGTGCTGCGATGACCGAGTTCGAGGCTGAGATAGCCGAAGCGGTCAGGTCAGCGCTGGACGAGACCGCCGACACCTCGACCACCCGGGTTGTTGTCGACCCGACTACCGGAGAACAACCCAGTCCGGATGCGGTCCCCGACCCGGCTGAGACTGCCGCCCAGAACATTGACCGGCCGCCGCCCCCCCGAGTCGCTCCGCGCGAGGAGACGGAGGAGGAGTTCTTCGAGCGCATGCGCCGAGAGGCGAACACCACTGGCTGGGACGACTTGGAGGAGCTACCGGCAGACCCGCCCGCCCCGCCGGTAATCCCGCCGGCCCCGCCGGTCACCCCGCTGCCGCCGCGACCCACGGAACCGCCGCGACCCACGGAACCGCCGCGACCCACGCAGCCGCCCCCGCATCAGCACCACCCGCACCATCACCCGCCCTTCGACCCCAACCATCCCCACCATCACCCGCCCTTCCATCCCCACCATCACCCGCCCTTCGACCCCAACCATCCCCACCATCACCCGCCACCGGTGCCCTCCCCACCGGTGGTGGAGAACCCCTCACCGAATCCGCAGCCACCCGACAATGACACCCCCGGGCCTGTGCAACCCGTCCCCCCCGGAACCATCCAGCCTGTGGTGTGGTGGATCGAGTTCACCGACCCCTTCGGCAACCACCACGTGATCGCGATCATCGTGTTCCCGCTCCCTGGCGGGGAAAGCCTCACGCTGCTCATCTGGCTCATCTTCCCCCCCGGTTCGGTCATCCCCATCGTGGTCATCGCCGAACTATTCGGCTCGTCCCAGTCGCTGGCCCTTCGCCAGAACATCGAAGGCGTCGCCGACGCGGTGCTACCGCTGCTGGTCGAGCAGGCACCCGACCTCGATCCGACCCAACTCCGCTGGCTCGTCCACCAGGGACCGTTCTCCAGTCCGGACGGTGCACCGGCTGAGACCTTCCACGAGGTGACATTCAGCTTCGACGGAGGACACCATCGGCTTACCGGCGTGCGCATGCTCGACCCGGCCGAAATCGACGAGATGACCACAGCACTGAACCTGCGCCCGGTAGGACAGATCGTGGACCGGATCCAGGACCAGCTGGCCGCCCTCTCCGCTGACAGGTCGGGCATCCCCAGCATCCTCGGGCAACCCGGCATCCCCAGCATCGAACAGATCATGAACCGGATCCAGGACCAGCTGACCACCCTCTGGCCAGACGGCGGGTCGACCAGCCCCAGCATCCCCGGGCAACCCGGCATCCCCAGCATCGAACAGATCATGAACCGGATCCAGGACCAGCTGGCCGCCCACTGGCCAGACGGGTCGGGCTTCCCCCGCATCGAACAGATCATGAACCGGATCCGGGACCTGTTGGCCGCCCACTGGCCGGACGGCTCCGGCACCCCCGGCGTCCCCGGGCCACCCGGCGTCCCCGGCGTCCCCGGCGTTCCCGGACCACCGGCTGTTCCGGAGGATCCCGGGCCACCGGCTGTTCCGGAGGTTCCCGGGCAACCCAGCCCGCCCGACCCAGGGCAACCCAGTCCGCCCGACCCAGGGAAACCCGGCAGCGCCGAGAAGGCCAGCGCCCACGAGAAGGCCAGCGCCGACGGGAACGGGTACGGGACTGAGATCGGGCGCCGCGACCACAACCCCACGTGGCCTCCAGTGCTATTGCCTTCCGGGGTCAAACTGGGCAGACATGCCGAAAACGGCAAGGCAGTCCACTGGCGCGGCCACGCGCTCGGGCCCACCCCACCGCTGAGCCAGCAGCGCTTAGCCGAGGTCCAGAGCCGCCTCGGTATCCGACTGCCCGAGGACTACCTGGACATCGTACGAATCCATCAGGGCAGTGCGCCGGATCGGGACATGCTGACCCTCCCCGACGGGACCGAAACGTCGCTGAGCATGCTCCTGCATTTCGAGGACGAACCGGCAGAACTCAACCTCGTCCGGATAGTGGAGGACTCAGACGCCCTCTACGGCAAGCTGATCCCGTTCGCCATCGATCCCGGCGGGAACTATTTCTGCTTCGACTACCGAGGAGAAACCATCCACTCCTCGGCTGAGACACGGTGGAACCGGCCGGTCGTGCTAGTCGCCGCCGACGATCCGCATGCCGTACCTCAGCCGGTTGCCGCCGGCTTCACCGAGCTCCTCGATTCGCTTCGAGGAGTAGTCGCGACATCTAGGTAGACGGCATTGCGCGAGATCAAGGTCCGCGTCGCCTCGAGAACGAAACCAAGCAAGGCTTCCGGATCGGCGTCCTCGGGGCGGTTGACATCCCCGGCTTGACCGGCCACCCAGGCGAGGCCCTCACACGCGGCCCAGAGACTGGGCCACAGATGAGCCCACTGCCAGATCTGGAATATCCGCGGACGAACCTTGACCACCGGCGGGATCCCGGCCAAGCCGATCCCGTCCAGGACCGGATCCTCGGGGGTATTCCCGAGTCCGATCATCAGGGACTGGAGGCGGTAGGACTCGGCGAACTCGCGGGCCTGCCCGGTCCCTGGGGTGACCTCGGCGATCAGGCCCAGGTCGGCGAGGGTGTCGAGAATGGCCGCCGCGTCGGGCATATCCGCCTCGGCCGCGACCTCGATGATCGCCTTCCGGGTCCAGCTGTCGGTCCCTCCCCCAGTCGGTCGCCCGTGCGCCAATGCCCAGATGTCGAGGTGCGCCTCATCTGGCAGTTTGGGTGTGTCCCAGCCGACTCGAACGATGTGATGCCTGGCAGGCGCGTCCAGCTTAGGATGGAAGGGGCCCATGTAATGACCCACCGGAAAAACGACCGGCGCGGAATCGTCGGATTGCCTCTGATCGGATTCTGATTGCCGCTGATCGGATTCAGGGAGATCCGATTCGGTTTGCTTCGCTCCAGATTCTTTCGCTCGGGGGCTCATGTCAGTTGGCCAGCCTGGAGTCGAGGTAGACGGCATTGGGGCTGAGCAGGAAATGCAAAGTACCTAGCAGCGCGTTCAGCATTGCCAGCGGATCGGTCGCCAAGGGGTCGTCGATCCCGACCCGTACGGCCGTGGCCGCCGCTCCCTCGCAGGCCAGCCATAGGTTGGCATCCATGTGCGCCCACTCATAGAGGTCGTAGGCCATCGCCGACATCTGCACGACCGGCAGACCGATCATCCCCGCCGAATAGATCCAGGGTTCCTCGGCGGTGTTTCCCAGCCCCAGCATCAGCGGGATCAGGCGATGCCGTCGGGCGAAGTCGACGACCGAGTCCGTACCGGGCGTGGTCTCGACGAGAAGATGGTCGGCCATCAGGGATTCGAGCACCTGCTCGGACTCGGCAATGCCGGCCCGGCCGGCGGCCTCCAGCACGGCTTGCCGGCCCCACGGTTGCTCTGCGTCGCGGTCCGGGGCCCCGTGCGCCAAACCCCAGATCGCGAACTGTTCGTCGCTGAGCCGATTGACGTCCGGTCCCACCCGCACCTGGACGAAATGGTCGGCCGAGGTCGGCAGGTCGTAGTAAGCACCGATGCAATGCCCAATCGGGATCAGCAGGCTTGCGTCGTCAATGTTCATCGCGATGAGCCTATCGGTCGGCAAGTCATGCCGTCACAGGAGCGGGCCTGCGTAGCCTTATCCAGCCGGGCGACTTCCAGCAGGGGTAGTCGCAACGTCGAGGTAGGCAGCGTTGCTCGAGATCAACGTCCGCATGGCCTCCAAGACCAGGTCGAGGACTTTCTCCGGATCGGCAGCATCCGGACTCGATCCCTCCGCCTGCCCGGCCACAGAGGCAAGTCCTGCACAGGCGGCCCAGACCGTGGGCCACAGGTGTGCCCATTGCCAGATCTCGAACACCGCGGACGAACCTTGACCACGGGCGCCAGACCCATCAAGCCGATCCCGTCGAGCAAGGGATCGTCAGGACTGTTGCCGAGTCCGATCAGCAGGGACTGCAGGCGGTAGGAGTTGGCGAACTCGTGGGCCTGCTCGGTCCCTGGGGTGACCTCGGCGATCAAGCCCAGGCTGGCAAGGTTGTCGAGGATGGCCGTTGCGTCCGGCATGCCTGCCTCGTCGGCGGCCTCGATGATCGCCCGCCGGGTCCAGCGGACGTCCTCCCTAGTGGGTAACCCGTGCGCCAGAGCCCAGATGTCGACGTGACCCTCGTCGGGCAGTTTGGGTGTCTCCCAATCGACTCGAACGATGTGATGCTTCGCTGGGCCGTTCCGGCTCGGATGGAAGGGCCCCATGTAGTGCCCTACCGGGAAAACGAGCGAAGACGTGTCCTGGGACTCGGAGTTGTCCAATGCGGTGTTGCCAGATCCGTTGTTGTCCGGGTTGCTCATCAGTTGGCCAGCCTGGTGTCGAGGTAAGCGGCGTTGGGACTGAGCAGGGCATGCAGCGTGCCGAGCAACCCGTCCAGCGTCCGCATCGGATCGGTGGCAACGGCGTCCTCGATCCCGACCCGGACCGCGGTCGCGGCGGCGCCTTGGCTGGCCAGCCAGAGATTGGCATCCATATGGGCCCACTCGTAGAGGTCATAGGCCATGGCCGACATTGAAACGACGGGGAGATCGACCAGTCCGACCGAGTACAGCCGGGGTTCCTCGGAGGTGTTCCCGAGAACCAACATGAGCGGGATCAGCCGATGCCGGCGGGCGAAGTCGACCGCCGAATCCGTACCGGGCGTGGTCTCGAAGAGCACAAAATCCTCGAGGAGGGAATCGAGTACCTGCCCGGCCTTGGAGATTCCGGCGCGGCGGGCCGCGGTCAGCACGGTCTGCCGGGTCCAGGGTTGGTCCGGGGGACGGTCCGGGACCCGTGCGCCAGTCCCCAGATAGCGAACTGATCGTCGTCGAGCCGGATGACGTCCGGCCCTACGCGCACCTGGAAGAAGTGATCATTGGAAGCGGGTAGGTCGTAATAGGCGTCGATGCAGTGCCCGATCGGGAACACCAGCGCGTCGTCGGTGGCCATCCCGATGATCAAATCGGTGATTCCGGCCATGCCGTACGACGATCATTCGTCGCGGTCAGCCGGTCCCGTGGTGTCGGCCGGATAGCCCGCCAGGTCCCGCCAGGTGAGGCCCTCAACTACGCCAAAGGCCCGATCGGCGGACACCAGTGCGTCCACTCCGGCGCGTACGCCGACCGCTGCCAGAAGCGCATCGAAGGCGTCAAGGGGGGGATGAACCTCGAATAGCTCGACCGCCAGAGTGAGGTCGGACCGGTCGACCGGCAGCAATGGATCGCAGGCCAGCGCAAGGTCACGAGTCAGCGCCGCGGCATCCGTCCGCGATCGCCGCGCCGATCGCACGTGAAGGAACTCTTGAAGGACCATCGTCGTCGTCGTGATCTCGAGGTCGCCCGCTCCCGCCGCCTGCAGGAGCGCTCGGGCCGGGCCACGCAAGGGATGATTTGTGCCCAGCGCATAAACGAAGACGTTGGTGTCGAGCAGGTACCTCTTGGGCGAGTCGGTCCTGGACGTGCTAGCTATCGGCACGGGCAATACGAGCAACGCGAGCCGCCTGCAGCTCGCGCTTGAGTTCGTGCGGGTCGTCGGGCACCGGCATGGCAGCGGCATCCAGGACGCGCGTCAGGGCGCTTCGGCGACCGCCGGGATCGTCGCCGATCGTCCGGTCGATCGCTTCGCGGACCAACTCCCCGACCGCTACGCCACGGAGCTGGGCGGCACGCCGGAGGCGTTCGTAGCGCGGTTCGTCGATGAGCACTTGCAGCCGCCGATCCAACATGCTCATACCTTAGCATGTTTCCCATGACCAACCGTCTGCTCTGGACTGCGCTGACCTTGTTGGCACGAACCCTTGACGCTGGCCGTGAGCCTGGCCTTCATCGCCGGCGGCGGTCCACCACCCCGCATGCTGCCCGATGGTGATTGGTTATACTTCGCGGGTATGACTAGTCGCATGGGGGCCAAAGGGCAGGTGGTGATCCCCAAGGTCCTGCGTGACCGGGCCAACCTCCATCCGGGCGACGAGGTGGACTTCGAGCTTCGCGAGGACGAGATCGTCGTTGTCGCTCGGCGACAGCAGCCGAGTCTGGGGGGACTCTTCAGCCACAGCGGCATGGCGTCGCGCCTGCTCGAAGACCGCGCTCGCGAGCCCCGGTGAACGTCTGCTTGGACTCGTGGGCGATTCTGGCCTGGCTTGATGGCGAACAGCCCGCACTCTCCCGAGTCGAGGAGGTGATCGCGTCGCGGCCGGTCGTCAGCTGGATCAATCTCGTCGAGGTTTATTACCGCCTTGAGCGCGATCATGGCCGGCTGGCAGCCGACAAGACGCTGGCGTCACTGCGGGCGGCGGTGTCCGCGGAGCTTCCCGGCACCGCGCGGATGATCGAGACTGCTCGGTTGAAAGCTCGTGCCCCGATCGCCTTGGCTGACTGCTTCGCCGTCGCAACCGCGACCGCACACAGGCTTGTGCTGTTCACCGGAGATCCAGAGATCCTCATGTTGCCGGAACGACCGTGCGACGTCGAAGATCTGCGCCCAGGGTGAGCGATGAGCTAGGCGACGCTCGAGATGGCGGTCTCCTCCGGGCGCGGGCGCCCAGGTCCAGCCCGATCGGTAGCTTGACGATCCCGATGTGCCGAGAAACTCAGCGCCCCCGGGAACGGGCAGCCAGCTGCGATCGGGCGCAGGGATCCGAGCGACCTCTGGGCCGACGACGACGTGCTGCTGCTGCCATCGAGGCCGAAGTTCGGCAGAAACGGGCACGACGACGGGGCAGCAGTCCGGTGGTACGACCGCGCCTTCAGCCCTACGCCCCCAGTGACCGATCGCCGCCTCATCGAGGCCGAAGCCCGGCTCGGCATCAGGCTGCCCGAGGACTATCTCGACGTGGTGCGTACGTATCAGGGGTGCGCCCCGGACCGGTGGGTGGTCACCCTGCCCGACGGGACCCGGACAGCGCTGAGCATGCTCCTGCATTTCGAGGATCAGCCGGAGCAGTTCAACCTCGTCCGCATCGTCCAAGACTCAGCCGCTCGGTACGGCAAACTGATCCCGTTTGCCGTCGATCCCGACTGCAACTACTTCTGCTTCGACTACCGCGGGGAGAGCGACCACTCCTGGTCACGGACACGCTGGAACAGGCCCGTCGTGTTCGTGCCCACCGCCGACCCGAACGCAGAACCGCAATTCCTGGCTGCCGGCTTCACCGAGCTGATCGACTCCCTTCAGGATGAGTTCGTTACGTCCAGGTAGCAGTCGCACATGTGTTGATCGGTGCAACGTGGGGCACAGCGCGTCTCGTACAAGGGATGGGAGAACGCAGCATGGATGTTGGCGATCTGATTTACCACGAGGTAACCGTGGAGCGCCATCCTGGACCGGCGAACCTGTTCATCGTGCAACCCTCGGCCGGGCCGGTCCGAGCCATCCGACTGCATCATCCGACCAAGACCTGGACCTTCGATCCGACGACAGTGCACTTCGCCCTCATGGACGACTTCGACCAGGGGGACGACCTGATCTGGCGAGTGGACCGGACCCGAGCCGAAGAGGTGGCACTACTGCTAGGGGCAACGCTGCCGGACGAGACACACCTGCGCCAGCTGATGGAGGAGGGAGCGAGTGCAACCCCGTAGGTTCAGCGGGCTGATCGACTCTCTACCGAAGGATTGACCGCCACGTCGAGGTAGACCGCGTTGCCCAAAACCAACGTCCGGATGGCTTCAAACATCAGGTCGAGCACCTTGTCCGGATCGGCGGCCTCCGGAGTGGCACCCTCTGTGCGCCCGGCCACGTAGGCAAGACCTTCGCAGGCGGCCCAGATGGTGGGCCACAGATGAGCCCACTGCCAGATCTCGAACACCCGCGGCCGAACCTTCAGCATGGGTGCCACACCCGGCAGACCGATCCCGTCGAGCACGGGATCGTCCGGGCTATTGCCCAGCCCGATCAGTAACGACTGCAGACGGTAGGAGTCGGCGAACTCGCGCGCCTGCTCCGTCCCCGGAGTCACCTCGACGACGAGGCCGAGGTCGGTAAGGTTGTCCAGGACCGCAGCCGCATCGGGCATCTCTGCCTCATCGGCCGCCTCGATGATCGCCCGCCGAGTCCAGCGGACGCTGTCGACCCGGCCGGGCAGCCCGTGCGCCAGGGCCCAGACGTCGAGATGATCCTCGTCGGGAATTTTCGGAGTCTCCCAACCGACGCGTACGATGTGATGTTTTGCAGGCCCGTTGCGACTCGGATGGAACGGGCCCATGTAGTGCCCGACGGGGAACACCAGCGGAGCTGTGTTGTCCGGTTTGGTGCTGCGCCGGGTCGCGCTGCGCGGTTTCGTGCTGCTGCGCGGTTTGGTGCGGTCCGGTTTGGTCTCGTCCGATTCGCTCATCAGCTGGCCAGCCTAGTGTCCAGGTAGGCGGCGTTGGGACTCAGCAGCGCATGCAGGGTGCTGAGCAGCGCGTCCAGCATCAGCCGTGGATCGGTGGCTACCTGGTCGTCGATGCCGACTCGGGTCGCCGTCGCCGATGTCGCCGACCAGGTCAACCGAATCGTCCGGGCAGTCGCTGTCAGCGACACACGCGTGGTCAAGGGCCAGGACGTTGAAGCCCAGGTTTACCAGGGTGGGGATCTGCCTATCCCAGGTGCA
>JBPCPI010000001.1:0-6699 GCA_050999295.1 Geodermatophilaceae bacterium
GAGCCGATCGACATCACCCTGCCGCCCCTGGTGCACCGACTCGAGACCGGGCACTCGTTGCTCCTCGTGTTGAGCACCACCGATCAGGGGTACAGCTCGCCGGTCGATCCCGTTGTGTACGGCATCGGGCTGCCCACAGGTGCTGCGCTTTCCATCCCTACGGTCAGCGGGACGGTGGCCGCCAGCGGGCAGCCGGCCTGGTTGCTCTTCGGCGGAATCGTGACTGGACTCGGCCTCGTCCTGATCGGCATCGTGTTCTGGTGGGGCCGGCGCAACCGGGCCCGCGCCTCGACGATCGATCCCGAGATCGCCGATGTACCCCTGGTCGTACGCGGGCTGAGCAAGACCTACCCGGACGGCCTCAAGGCCGTACAGAATCTCCCCTTCCAGGTCCGGCATGGTCAGGTCGTCGGGCTACTCGGCCCCAACGGTGCGGGCAAGACCACGGCGTTGCGGATGGCGATGGGCCTGATCCGGCCCACCGAGGGCGAGATCCGGGTTTTCGGGCACAAAGTCACCTTCGGGGCGCCGGTCCTGTCCCGGATCGGTGCTTTCGTCGAGGGCACCGGCGCCCTCCCGCACCTGACCGGCAAGGACAACCTCGCCCTCTACTGGGCGGCAACCGGGCGTCCCGCGCAGGACGCACACGTCGAGGAGGCCCTGGCGATCGCCGGCCTCGGGACCGCAATCAACAAGCGGGTCAAGACCTACAGCCAGGGCATGCGGCAGCGGCTGGCCCTGGCCCAGGCGATGCTCGGTCTGCCCGACCTGCTGGTCCTGGACGAACCGACCAACGGACTGGACCCGCCGCAGATCCGGGAGATGCGCGACGTCCTGCATCGGTACGTCGAGGAGGGTCGTACGGTGCTGATCTCCAGCCACATGCTCGCCGAGGTCGAACAGACCTGCACGCATGTCGTCGTGATGCACCACGGGAAGCTGATCGCGCAGGGCAGTGTCGAGGAGATCATCGGGACCGGTGGCGCGGTTCTGCTCGGAGTGGATGACCGGCCGGCCGCCCGCGCCCTGCTGTCCTCGATCGAGGGGATCCGGCAACTCGAGGACGACGACGACGGCCTGATCGTCGACCTCGACGGCTATCCGCGCGATGAGGTCGTCAGCCGGCTGGTGTCGGCCGGAATCGGGGTCGAGCGGGTCATTCCGCGGCGCCGGCTCGAGGACGCGTTCATCAGCCTCGTCGAGGAGGACCGATCATGACTTCTGCTACGTCTGACTCCAAAGCTGTTCCGGCGCAAGGCGGCCACGACACCGGGGCCGCGCCGGGCTACGTGCCTGGTCGGACCCTGAAACTGCGGGTCGAGCTCCTCCGCCAGCTCAAGCGACGCCGTACCCAATGGACGTTCGCCTTGATGTTCCTATTGCCGGTGGTGCTGCTGATCGCCCTTCAAGTCGGGGTCGAGGGCGGGGACAGCGGCGGTGAGTCCGACAGCCAGATCTCGTTGGTCGATGTCGCGACATCAAGTGGACTGAACTTCACCCTGTTCGTGTTGTTTGCGACGACCGGGTTCTTCCTGGTCGTCGTCTTCGCGCTCTTCTTCGGTGACTCGGTAGCCAGCGAGGCGCAGTGGGGATCTCTGCGCTACTCGTTGGCCACGCCCATCCCGCGGGCCCGGCTGCTCCGGCAGAAGTACGCCGCCGCGCTGGTCCTCAGCCTCGCCGCGCTCGCCCTTCTCGTGGTGACAGCCGTGGTCGCCGGTGGGTTCGTCTTCGGCTGGGGCGCAGCGCAGACCCCCATCGGCGTGAGCCTGTCGCCCGGTGATGCGTATCCGCGCCTGCTCGCAATCCTTGGTTACCTCGTTCTCACCAAGCTCACCGTCGGCTCGTTCGCGTTCTGGCTGTCCTGCCGTACGGACGCGCCGTTGGCCGCCGTCGGCGGGGCAGTATTCACGGTAATCGTCTGCGCGATCCTCGACTCGATCGATCAGCTCGGCTTCATTCGGGACTACCTGCCGACCAACGAGCAGTTCGCGTGGACCGGCATGCTGCTCACACCGGTCGACAGCGGCGACATGCTGCAGGGCGCGATCGTCGCGGTCGCGTACACAACGCTGTTCACCGGTGTCGCCTTCCGGCACTTCCTGCGCAAGGACGTCGTCTCCTGAGCCACCCCGTAGCGGGCTTTTTCCGGAGAATGTTACTTCCGGACGGCCGCTGACGGCACTTTCTCCGGAGAAAGTCCGGTCGGAGATGCTGACGTCGGCGGTACGGTCCGGCGCGTGAGCGATGACCCGCTTCGTCGGCCGATCGGCTGGTGGCTCAAACACGTCGACGCCCTGCTCGACGTCGCTTTCGAGGCCACGCTCGGCGCCCAACAGGTCAGCCGCAGGCAGTGGCAGATCCTCAACGGCATGGCCGGAGAAACCCCGGCCGCGGATCTGATCGCCTCGCTAACGGTGTTCGAGGATGCGGACGGAGTGCGGGCCGCATTGGCCGGTCTCATCGAGCGCGGCTGGCTGCGTACCGGCGCTTCGACGTCAGGGGCCAGCGACGCGTCCGTAGAGTTGTCCGGCGAGGGACGGGAGCAGCACACCAGAATCGCGGCGGAAGTCCGGGCAATGCGGACCTCAGTCACCGATGGGCTGTCGGCCGAGGACTACCGCGCCCTCGTGACCGGCCTCGCGCGGATGGCGGAAAACCTGGAACGACGGCTCGCGACCTGACCACGAGGCGGAGCTTATTCACCATGGCGCCAGCATGATCGTGAGCGCTGAAGGTGCAGTCGACTCGACCTGGGGCGCTCGTGATCACATGATCGCGACACCGCCAGGACGGCCCTCCCGCTCAGGGCAGGATCGAGCGGATCGCCTGCGCCCAGCCCAGGCCGACCGCTTCGTCGCAGACCGAGACGTTGTTACGCGCCGCGGCCTGGGCGGCGACCTCGGGGTCGGCCAGTCCGTTCGCGGTCAGCCACAGCCGACTGACCGAATCCGCCATCTCGAGATCGCTGATGCTGTCCCCGATCGCCATGGCATCCGCCGGGTCGATGCCGCGTCGCTGCAGGTCCCACGCCAAGGCGAGACCCTTGGACAGCCCGCGCGGCATCAGGTGATAGACGTGCGCGGGCAGGCCCTTCGGAGACAGGCCGGTGCTGCGGGAGATCGGCAGAGTCCCGTTGTCGCGCAACGTGAGCCAGCCCCAGCCCTGAGCGGCTAGCCAGACCTCGGCCTCGGCCACGTTGACGCAGCCACGGATCATTGCGTCGACTTCGTGCCCGATATGCCAGGGGGAGTGCCATTCCAACTGCCCCGGGTAGCGCGCGAACAGTTGGTCCGGCACGCCGAGAGTGGCTATCACGTCGAAGGGCGTGCGACCGTCGTACGACGATGGCATCTGGCCGGGCAGAACCTGGTGCTCCCGCCATCCGGACCAGGCGACCACGGAGCCCAGTTCGGCGATGAAGCCGTCCGCCCCGAAGATCCGCCCGGCCTCCACGAGCTGTAACCGGGTGCGGCCGGAGACCAGGACGAGGTCGATCCCCGCGTGGTGCAGGTCCAGCAGGGCGCGGCTGGGCACGTCGGTCAGCCGGCGCTCGGCATCTAGCCAGAACGACCCCCGCGGACCCACCATCGTGCCGTCCAGATCCGAGTACACGATTCGTACCGGTGAGGAGGAGGACACCGCCCGGATCATGCCGTGCCGAGCCCGGTCCCTGGTGGTTCTGGTCACAAACCGCCAAGAATGGGCCCGGCACCTGGACCGGTCGGGCCGAGGGTCGAGGCCTGCAGAGCACGGCTTAGACTTTGCCCCGCACCACTCATCCAGAGGGGCAGAGGGATCCGGCCCGACGAAGCCCCGGCAACCATCGCGATTCGGCGACAGGTGCCAACTCCGGCCCGCAGGCGCGGGGAAGATGAGGAGAGTTCTGTGACACTGACCGCTCGGCCCAGCACGGCGATCCCGTGTCCGGCCGCCGCTCTGCTCTGCCGCAACTGCGGCGCGGACTATCCGTTGGCCGCGATCCACGCCTGCGCGGCCTGTTTCGGGCCGCTCGAGGTCGGCTACGACGAGGTGCTGCTGGCCTCGGTGACCCGGGGCCAGATCGAGTCGGGGCCGAAGAACCTCTGGCGCTACGTGGGGTTCCTCCCGGTCGGTCAGGATCCCGCGGCTCGGGTCAGTCTCAATCCTGGGCTCACCCCGTTGATCCACGCCCCTGGTCTGGCCGCGGAGTTGGGGATGACCTCGGTCTGGGTCAAGGACGACTCGGCGAACCCGACCCATTCGTTCAAGGACCGGGTCGTGTCACTGGCGGCCACCGCGGCTGGCGGCCTGGGATTTCGTCGACTGGCCTGCGCCTCGACGGGCAACCTGGCCAACTCGGTTGCCGCACACGCCGCCCGGGCCGGCTGGCAGTCCACGGTCTTCATCCCCAGTGACCTGGAGCCCGGCAAGATCGTGCAGACCGCGGTGTACGGCGGGCGCCTGGTCGCGGTCGACGGCTCGTACGACGACGTGAACCGGTTGACCTCCGAACTCCAGGAGACCGACGAGTTCGAGGACACCGCGTTCGTCAACCAGAACGTCCGGCCGTACTACGCCGAGGGATCCAAGACGGTCGGGTACGAGATCGCCGAACAACTCGGCTGGCGACTTCCGGCCCAGGTCGTCATCCCGGTCGCATCAGGCTCGCTGCTGACCAAGGTGGACAAGGCTTTCCGCGAACTGGTCGCCGCCGGTCTGGTCGAGGACACCCCGTGGAAGATCTTCGGGGCGCAGTCCTCGGGGTGCGCGCCGATCGCGACCGCCTTCGCCGAAGGCCTGGACGTGGTGACCCCGGTGAAGCCGACCGGGATCGCGAAGTCCCTGAACATCGGCAACCCGGCCGACGGGCCGTACGCCCTTGACGCCATCCGCCGTACGGGAGGCTCGATCGCGCATGTCGGGGACGCCGAGATCGTGGCCGGCATCCGAACGCTGGCCCGTACGGCTGGCGTCTTCGGCGAGACGGCGGGCGGCGTCACGGTCGCGTGCGTTCAGGCGATGCTGGCCACGGGTGCCCTGGATCCGACCGCCGAGACGGTGATCCTCAACACATGCGACGGTCTCAAGACGCTCGGGCCGGTCGCCGAGGTGGTCGGACCCTCCGTGACGATTGAGCCCTCGCTGAAGTCAGCCCGGCAGGCCGGCCTGCTCGACTGAGTCCGCTCCGCATCTGCCGGTCGACCGTTCCAGTGCACCTTTGCCTACCGTGTGCGTAAACTCGCCGAGTTCGGCTGCGGCGAGCCGCGGTCCCAGGTAGGCAAAGGTGGATTCCTGGGGAAAACGCCAGCGCTGATGACCCATGGTCGGCCAACCTCCTCGGGTGGATCTGCCGCTGGGATCGATCGCAGACTTGCAAGGCGGAGTGGTCACCCGGGCACAGGCACGGGCGGCCGGCCTGCTGCGGTCGGAGATCGGCTATCTGGCGCGCCGCAGTGCCTGGGAGCCGATCCGCCGGGGGATGTACGCGGAGCCTGGCGGCGGCGCCAGCGTTCGGATCGGTTCGGCTCTCTTGGCCACCGGGAGCCGGGGGGTAGCCAGCCATGGCAGCGCAGCCGCCCTCCTCGGTCTCGACCTGCTCCGCGACCCGGACGCCACGCAGACGGTGCTTACGGTGCGCCCAGGTCAGCGCGGTCATAGAGACCTGGACGGCATCCGCGTTCATCGGGCCGGGCTGCCGCCCTGGCACGTCAGCGAGGTGAATGGCTTGCCGGTGACGACGGTGGCAAGGACCTTGGTCGACCTCACCCGGGCACTGTCGCTCCGGGACGGGGTGGTCGCCATGGATGCGGCCCTGCATTCGGGCCGGGTCCGGCTCGAGCAGCTGGAGGAGGTGCTCGCCGACTGCCGGGGCTGGCCGTGGATTCGGCGCGCTGCCTCGGCGGTGAAGCTGACTGACGCTGCGGCCGAGTCGGCGCTGGAGTCGCTGTCCCGGATATTCTTCTGCGCGCATGACATTCCGGCTCCCCGGACCCAGTTCGTCGTGCGATCCGGGCAACGCTTCATCGCGCGAACGGACTTCTGGTGGGAGAAGCCACGGGTCGCCGGTGAAGCCGACGGCCTCGGAAAGTACGCCGCACTTGCCGACCTGCATGCCGAGAAGTTGCGGCAGGAGCGGATCGAGGCGCTGGGCATCCGAGTTGTCCGCTGGACCTGGGGCGACATCTGGCAACCGGCGGCCGCCCGGGCTACGGCGGCTCGCCTCCGAGCGATCCTCAGCCGGGCTGCTTGAGCGGGGTAGCAGCAGCTGATCTTGCCTCCGGTATCCACCTTTGCCTACCGCAGGCGACGACTCGCAGTACGGTGCTTCGGCGGGTCGGCGCACTGGGTAGGCAAAGCGGTCATGGGACGGCGGATCCTGGTGCCCAGCGCGGACCGAATCGGGCACCACGGAAAATTCCTGAGTGCGACCTGTGGTCAACAGGCCTAGGTCCGGTAGCGTTGTCAATTGGTCGTCGTTCCTCGTTCGTGTTCGCGAGCGCAAGAGCAAGACCCCCGCTTCCCACAGGGGCAGGCGGGCCTCGCAACAGAACGTGGGAGATATCACGTGGCACAAGGCACAGTGAAGTGGTTCAACGCCGAGAAGGGCTTCGGCTTCATCGCCGTGGATGGTGGACAGGACGTTTTCGTTCACTACTCCGCAATCAGCATGGATGGCTACAAGAGCCTCGACGAGGGTCAGCGCGTCGAGTTCGAGGTCGT
>JBPCPI010000017.1:0-8617 GCA_050999295.1 Geodermatophilaceae bacterium
CGAACTGCTGACCGCCATGCACCCGCGCTTGAGAAACGCGGCAGACCTGGTGGAGACCGGCGTCGTCCGGGTCGATGGCGCCATCGCCTACGTCCGCAGCGGAGACACCGAGCACGTGGTCCGACGCACCGCCGACGGTGACGGCTGCACGTGCCCCTGGTTCGCCAAACACAAAGGCAGCCGCGGCCCGTGCAAGCACGTTCTGGCCGTCGACCTCCTCAGGCGGCCTCTGTGACGGACTTCGACGACTCGTCGCGGTGCTGGAAACGGGCAGCCGACAGGGAGTGACCTCGCTCCTGCTCGGCCTGAGCGACCAACGGCCGGACATGCTGGACATTCCGTGCCGCGAGTGACTGTCCCTACGGAGCGCTCGCAGCCGCAGTGATCGCTTTACGGCCAGTCGTGTGAGTGTGGCGCCGATCGAGCCCAGGAGGGGCGACCAGGTGCAGAAGCGGATGAAGCTCCGTGTCACCGGGACATGATCTGACAGCATTGCGGCCATGAGCCGCACCTGGCTGTCGATCCGCGTCGAACTCACCGAAGGGCGCGGCCAAGACCTGTGGCCCCGCCCCGGCAGGATCTTCGCGGCTGCGCGCAGCCACACATTCGCCACGTTCGCCACCGCGATCGATGACGCATTCGCCCGCTGGGACCGTGCCCACCTGCACCAGTTCTGGATGGCCGACGGGCGCCGGATCGGCAGGCCAGACCCCGATTTCGATTTAGACGACGAGCTGCTCGACGAGCGCCGGCTCACTTTGGCCAAGCTCAGCCTCGGCGGGCAGTTTGCCTACGAGTTCGATTTCGGGGACAGCTGGACCCACCTGTGCACGGTGGGTGACCAACGCATCGACCCCCTCGAGACGCTGGGCATAACCCCCGAAAAGCCGCTCTCGTATTGGGGCTGGGGCGACATCCCGGACCAGTACGGGCGGCGCTGGGACAGCGACGATGGCGAGAGCAGAACGCCGAAGAACCCGAATGGCTCCGACCTGCCCAGGTTCGGGCCATGGCAATGGCGGCCACGCTGACCGCGCACGTCCTGTGTTCAAGTTCAGGCGTGGTGTGGTTAGCCCGCGCCAGGAGGTGCTCGCCACAGCTGGCGCGGAGCTGGTCATTTCGGGTAGTGGTAGCGCGCCTGAAGGAGCAACAGGTCGTCACCTTGCAACGCGGTGGACCAGGCGATGCTCGTCTGTGATCCGTCGCGACCACGCGCCCGCGCTGCCGTACTTCAACGGCTCGGGCTTACCGATCCCGCTGAACGGTTCGTGCAGCATGTTGTCGATGAGGCGGTTGACCCGCTGGACGATCGCTCGGTCGGTGGCTTGCCAGTGCCGGTAGTCCTCCCCGGCCTGCGGCGCAAAGAACAGCCTCATTCGCGGTCGAGCTCGTACTCCCGGCCCTCGCCGCGCTCCAGCGCCTCAGCTGCGTCGAGCAGCCGGCGGGCATTGGCCGGCGAGCGGCAGAGATGAGCCGCTTCTTGCCACGCCTCGTAGTCGGCCACCGACATCAGGACCGCGTTACCGCGCTTCGACGTGATCTCGATCGGAGCCCGGTCGTCGTTGACCTGCTCGATCAGCGGGAAAAGCCGCTTGCGCGCCTCGGACGCCGTATTGCCATGGCCACCTCAAACGGTACAAGTCTGCTAGCCCGTGTGGACTTGTGGATAGCTCACACGGCGAGCCTCCAGCAAGCCGCAGCCTTGACCAGTGGCAAGGAAGGAGGCGGATGATGAGAGCCGTGACGATCGCCGTACCCGCGACCGGGACCCGGATGGGGCTGCCCGACTGGGAGCTCCTGTCTTACGACCACTCGGATCGGGTCGAGCTGATCGAGGGCGTGGTTGTCGTGACCAGCTCGCGCTCTGAGCTGCAGCAGGCGGTAGTCACCCAACTGGTGGTGGCGCTCCACCAGGCATGCCCGGATGATTACCGGGTACGGGCTGGACCGCTGGGTGTCCTGGTCCGCGACCTTTCCAGCGGACTACTGCCCGACCTCGTGGTGCTACGCGCCGACGACCGCTCGACGTTGGATCGGCTACCGGCCCTGGTCGTCGAGGTTCTCTCGCCAAGCACCCGAGGCCGTGACGAGGTGGACAAGCGCCGGCTATACGGTCGCCGGGGCATCCCCTCCTACTGGCTTGTCGATCCTGAGGTCCCCAGTATGCGAATCCTGGAACTCGGGGCACATCACGAGTACGTCGAGGTCGCCCATGTCGTCGGTACGGAGCCGGTGCAGCTCATCCACCCATTCCCGGTCCGGCTTGTTCCCGCCGATCTGATCCGCTGACACCGCTGCGCACCAACGTCAGTCGAGCGGAGCGGGTCTCGCTCACAGAGTGCGTTCGATGTGGGAGACGTACCGGCCGCGCGCGGTGCGCCGCTCGGATCGTTCCTCGGTGCCCTCGTGGATCTCAGTGCATTTCGGTGCAGATCTGGCTGATCGGGGGCCTATCCCCGATAGGCATTGCGGCGGTGATCGATTCGCACCACCCTGATCGACGCAGGACTGTCGGTGATGCTGTAGACCACCCGATAGGCGCCCCGCCGGGCTGAGTAGTAACCGGAGAGCTCCCCGGATAGTGGCTTGCCGAGTCGGCGCGGGTTGCCCGCCAACGGGCCGATCAGGAACTCCCAAATCGCTGCGGCGACACCCAGCGGCAGCTGTTCGGCTAGAGCGCGACTCGCGGCCCTGGAAAGCCGAACCTCATACTTGTCAGTCACTCCCGGGACGTTCGCGGGCGCGCCGTTCGGCGAGGATCTGCGTCATCTCCTCTGCGGATAGATACTCGCCACGGGCAATCTCAGCCTCGGCTTGGCGGATGTCGTCCAGCGCGCCAGGGATGGACAGAATGTCCACCGTCTCGTCCAGCGAGGCCAACTCATCGGGAGAGACCAGCACGGCGGCGGGCTGCCCGTACCGAGTGATCGTCACCCGGTTGTGGGTGCGCTGAACGTCGGCAACGTACTCCGAAAGGTGATCGCGCGCCTCGCCAAGTGGAATCGCCGTCACAGACCTAGTGTAGCCAGGACTCACGCCAACAGGAGGCTCTACTCCCGAACGCCGGACGGAGTAGTGACCTCGCTTCGTGCTGCGAAGGCGGTCACCGGTCAGCCCGGGCGCCGTCCAGATCCTCGCACCGCACAAGCTCGGATAGGATGCGGCGATGCCCGACGACCGGCAGTTCGGCCTCGACACGCTCGCGGTTCATGCCGGCCAGCGACCCGACCCGGTGACCGGCAGCCGCGCCGTACCCATCTACCAGACCGGCGCGTACGTCTTCGAAGATACCGACCACGCCGCGAACCTGTTCGCCCTGCAGCGGTTCGGCAACATCTACTCGCGGATCATGAATCCGACGGTGGCCGTCTTCGAGGAGCGGATCGCGGCCTTGGAGAACGGCATCGGGGCGGTGGCTACCGCGTCCGGGCAGTCCGCCCAACACCTCGCGCTGTTCACCCTGATGGAGGCCGGCGACGAGTTCGTCTCCTCCCGCAGCCTGTACGGGGGGACCTACCAGCAGTTCTACGTCAGCTTCCGAAAGGTCGGCATCAACGCCCGGTTCGTTGACGGCACCGACCTCGACCAGTGGCGGGCCGCGGTCACCGACAAGACGAAGGCCTTCTACGCCGAGATGATCGGAAACCCGACGATCGACGTCGTCGACGTCGAGGCGCTGGCCGGACTGGCCCATGAGGTGGGTGTACCGCTGATCATCGACAACACCTTCGCGTCGCCGTACCTGTGCCGTCCACTCGACTGGGGTGCGGACATCGTCGTGCACTCGGCGACGAAGTTCATCTGCGGCCACGGCACGGCGATGGGCGGGGTGATCGTCGACAGTGGACGGTTTCCCTGGGACAACGGCAAGTTCCCGGGCATGACCGAGCCGTCGAAGGGCTACCACGACCTGCGTTTCTTCGAGTACTTCGGCGACTTCGGCTGGCTGCTGAAGTGCCGCGCGGAGATGCTGCGCGACTACGGGCCGACGATGGCTCCGTTCACCGCCTGGCTGATGTTGATCGGGCTGGAGACCCTGCCCGTACGGATGGACCGCCACGTACGCAACGCAGTCGCGGTCGCCGAGTTCCTCGACCAGCATCCAGCGGTGGACTACGTCAACTATCCGGGCCTGCCCGGCAATCGCTACCATTACTTGGCGGCGAAGTACCTGCCGAAGGGTGCAGGTTCGATCTTCACCTTCGGCCTCAAGGGCGGCCGTGAGGCCGGCCGCCGGTTCATCGAGTCGGTGCAGCTGTTCAGCCACCTGGCCAACGTCGGCGATGCGAAGTCTCTGGTCATCCATCCCGCCTCGACGACCCACCAGCAGTTGACCGACGAGGACCTTCGGGCGGCCCGGATCGGTCCGGAGATGGTGCGGGTGTCCATTGGAATCGAGGACGTGGAGGACATCATGTGGGACCTGGAACAGGCGCTGGTTGCCTCGCAGGCCGACTCACCACGGCCGACCTACGACGGCCGGGGTCACTCGGTGCTGGCCAAGGCGTTCGGCGCGCCGTACCAGTCGTGAGTATCGACGACGCACTCTTCGCCGCGGAGGAGTCGTGAGTGCCGTCGGTGAGCGCAACGACCTGGGGCAGACACCCGGGGAGCGCTACCGCATCCTCACCGCCTACCGGACGATCGCGATGGTGGGGCTCAGCTCGAACTACTACAACCCCAGCTCGTTCGCCGCGGTCTACCTGGATGCGAACGGCTACGACATCGTTCCGGTCAACCCGGTGAGTGCCGGCAAGCGGGAGATCCTTGGGCGGCCGGTGTACGCCGACCTGCGTGAGGCTGCTGCGCGGCACTCGTGCCCGATCGAGATCGTGGACGTCTTCCGCCCCGCGCACGAGGCGGTGGACCTGGCCGAGCAGGCGATCGAGATCGGCGCCAAGGTGCTCTGGCTGCAGCTTGGGGTGATCAACGAGAAGGCAGCCGCCCTGGCCCGGGACGCGGGCTTGTCCGTGGTCATGGATCGTTGCTGCAAGATCGAGCACGCCAGGTTCTTCGGTGGGCTGCGCACGATCGGGTTGAACACCGGAGTGGTCACCAGCCGCTTGGGCATGCGGCTGCCGCGCGACTGATCGCGGCGGGGTTCGGTCGCCGATCGCGCAGATCCGCCTATTCGACGTAGAAACCTTGACCGCTTGACGTTCGGGTGGTCAGACCGAAAGCGGGGTGACCGCTTGACCTCAAGTGGTCTTCAACTTGCATATCGTGGGGGCATGCGCAACCGACGAAGCGCGGGCCGATGATTCTGGTGACCGGTGCGACCGGAGGCGTCGGGCGGCACGTTGTCTCGGGGCTGCTGGCCGAGGGTTTCACCGTACGGGCGATGAGTCGCGACCCCGACACCGCTCGGTTGCCGCCCGGCGGCGATGTGGTTCGCGGTGACCTGGCTGATGCTGCGAGCCTGGCCGCCGCCTTGGCCGGTGTCGAGTCGGTGTTCCTGCTCTGGCCGTTCTTCAACGCCGAGGGAGCAGGTGCCGTCGTGGACGCAAAGCGGAGGAACACCGGGGCCGGACGTACGTGCTGACCGGGCCGGCAACGGTGCCCACCCGGCGCAGGACACTTCCTGCCGGACGAACGCCCGGAACAAGTCGCCAGCGAAATCACCAGTCTGCTTGCCGAGGCAACCCTCACCGAGGGCATCCTGCGGCTGAAGATCCGCAAGTCGGCACGCGCCCAGCCACGCCGGATCCAGATCACCGCAAGCTGAGCCGCGAGCGAGCGGGCCAGAGTCCTCCCTGGCTGCTAACCGGGGATGTTGTACCCGTACCAGCGGGTCGGCCGTAACGTGACCGCGATCAGAGCCGTATCGCCGTAGCTGTCGAGGAATGCGGCCGCCAGGTCGTCGGTCAGATAGCGGCGGACCAGCGTCTCCGGGTAGCCGCACTCGTCACGGGTGGCGGCCACGTCGCACTCTGCGGTCAGCGACTGATACGGCCAGGTTCTGTCGTCGACGCTGATCGTGCACCGCGGTCGGCGCGCCAGATTCTGGTACTTGCGCGAGGACGGAGGAGTCAGGACTTCGAACGTCGCCCCATCCCACGAGAACCAGATCGGGGTGAGATGTGGTCGGCCGTCCGGCTGCTCGGTGGCGATCATCGCCACCAGAGCCTGCCCGAGCAGATGGCGCGCGTCTCGTCCAACGCCGTCAGCGGACGGCAGAGGCACCGGTACGGCGAGCCGAACCTCGGATCAGGGCCGTCACCCCGATCGCGGTGAACCACAACGCCATCAGGCTTCCGCCGACCGGGAACATCCAGACGAGCGACTCGATGTCAGCCAGGCCAACCAAAGCCGGCGCCAGACCGAAGATGACAGCTCCGAGGGCGCCCACGATGCCGATGACTGGGTGGGTCAGGGTGGCCCGGCTGAGCACAGCCAGCGCCGCCACGGCGAACGTGAACAAGGGGTAGACGACCACGGCCATCGTCGTGTGCGTGCTGAGGAACGGCGTCGAATCCCCAGCCAGGAGCGCATCCTCGTCCGCGAAAGCAGCCAGGTGGAAGACGCCTTCGAGGGCATAGAGCGCGCCTCCGACAGTTGCCACCCACGCCGCACGCCGGGCCGCCGTCGACAACGGCACGTCGCTGCGGACCAGCGCGAAGAGGCCGATCAGAAACCCAATGGCGCTGACCAGCAGCGAGGCGTGCGACGGGATCCAGGTTGCGGCGCCGAGCATCTCCGCTGTCGCCTCTGCATCCGGCAAGCTGGAGTCTTCGTTGGGATGCAGCGCGCCGCCGATCACGAACAGCACGCCAGCGGCGATCAGCACCCAGGGCCACACCCGGTCGCCGGCTCGACGCGAGGTGGCGGCTTCAGTTGAGACGTCCATATCAAGAGCTTGCCACCAGCCTGGCCCGCTCGGATAGACGGTTCTGGGTCGCGCTGGGCACCGGCGATGCGTCGAACGAGCACATCACCGGGGAGGGCTGGCCACGCAAGGAAGTCCGAAACGCCCGGCTGCAGGAGTGCGTGGACATCATCCGGGCACGGCCGGGGGAAGTTGCACATGCAGGTGCACCTGTCGTGCGCGAGGGACGATGACGCCGCGCCCCGGGGGCCGACCCGATCGCGGTGGCCGTGCTGTTCGCGCTGCTGTTCGTGCCGAGGGTGAACGAGGGCGGAGAGGGGGTGGGCGCGCCGGTACGTTGACCAGACGCGTTTCGGCTCGATGGACTCGATGGACAGATGTGGCGGGGATGGTCGGTGCTGAAGGCCCGCTTGGTGCGTGGCTGAAGGAGTCCACCTTCCGGATCATGGCCTTGGAGGAGTTTGGGCTGCACGAGGACGACGGCGTTGACCTCGACTACTCGGGCGCCTCGCTGCGTGGGCTGGAGGAGTTCTTCCTGGGCTACTACGACACGCCAGACGACATCCGTTTCGACGGGTTGGACGTCGGCGACGCGGAGCCGGTGTCCGTGGAGGGCATCGCCGCGTACCTCGGTGACACGCTGTTGCGGCTGGCCGGTCGCGGGTCCTGGGTGTGGGTGGTCGACGCCGACCTCGAGGGGTTCCCTGCTGGTGTGCCGCTGGTGCAGCCGGACCCCACCCTCGGCCTGGACGCGGTTTCGCCGGTGCAGCTGATGATGGACGCGGTGCGCACCCGCGACGGCGAGCGGTTCACCGCGCTTTACGGGGAATGGGAGCGCGCTGTGCAGCGGGTGAAGCAGACCCAGCCGTTGTGGCCCGCAGGGGAAGACCTGGTCGGGTGGCTGGCGCACCGCAGCGACGCCTTCCCCGGTTGGGTGGCCACCTACGCACCGGTCGGCGCCTGGGACTTCTCGCCCGACACGCTGCCGGCGCTGGAGGATCTGGTCCGTCGGGTGACGCCGACGGAGGCGGAGCTGGGGGATCCGGCCAACCGCGACTTCCGGGACGGCGCTGCCTGGTACCAGGGCGAGGTCATGCGCCGCGGTATGGGCGGCCGGTGGAACGACGACTACCGCTGGCCGCCTGGTGATCACGTTTTTGCGGTCGAGGAACTCGGGCCGTCGGGCAGCTCATCCACGCCCGTCATCGCGCTGGCGAGGGCGCTCGATGAGCCGGGCTTTCTACGTGCCCACTACGCCAACTTCGCCAGCTGAATTACCTATGCCGCCGCAGCCAAGCGCGGACGTCGGCGTCGCGGGGGCAGATCAGTGAATGCGTAATCCACGCGGAGGTCGCCCGCCCGCAGAGGACGGCGGAAGTCGTACGGCGTCTGACCATCGGCTCACGGTGCGGTGCGCAGCTGGCAGCGAGACCGGCGTCACGACCCGACCGCCTCATCGACCAGGCTTATGTTGCGCGGCTCGTACGGACCAGCTCCCGTAACTCCCGGTCCAGGTCAACCATCGCCGCCCGCTCGTCGGTGCGCAGTGCATGGGCGCCCAGGACGTAGGCGAACAACGCACCCAGGACCACGTACACCAGGTATGCGGTCGCGATGGGCAGGACGGCACTCATCCGAGGTCCCACTCATCAAACTGAGCCGCGGCCTAACCTGCGGCCTAACCCGTGGCCTAGCGGATCACGCCTGGCACCGGGTCGCTCGCCAGGAATGTGAGGACGAGTTCGGCGAATGGATCCGGTGCGGACAGGTGGACTCGATGACCGACCGGCA